>CAYZXN010000318.1:0-5407 GCA_964482425.1 uncultured Syntrophobacteraceae bacterium
GGATAATCGCCTTGAGCTCGTCCTTTGAAACGAAACTCGTGGGCAGCGGCTGGCCGTTCAGCATGACGCGGTGAAACGGCCACATGCCGCCCTGCCCTCGTACCCTCAAGGTCGTGGGGCCGGAGCCCTCGATGAGAAACAGCGGCGATATCTCGAGGTCGAGGGGCAAACTTTGAAAAGAATAAAACGACGCAATCGGGTTCCTGTATTTGGTAAACCCGTGGTTGATCACCTTCCCGTCCATGATGACCATCTTGACGTTTTGCGTCATCCATATGTCCTGGAGCGGATCGCCTTCGACGATGGACAGGTCCGCAACCTTGCCGGGCTCGACACTGCCGTAGTCCTTGTCCTTTTTGAAAGTCTTGGCGACGTTTAGGGTGGCGGCCTGGATCGCCGTCATCGGCGGCACGCCCGCCTCGACGTCCATCGCCAGCGCCTGATGCATGAGCAGCGCCGCCATGCCGCGCGGCGGATCGGAGCCTTCCTTAAGAATGCCGCCGGCCTGGACGAAGCGGCGGATAAATTCGTTGGCTTTTTCGTAGCCGACCTTGGCTTGGTCAAGCTGCGCGGGCGTGTAGCGCTTGAGCAGCTTGTCATAGGAATTGTCGGTCACCACACGCACCGCTGGAGGGAGTTCGGCGTTGGGGTCGTTCATGATCCGGTTTTCTCTTTCTCTGAAACGCGCGGCACTTGCCGAGAGCGGACGAAGCCATTTGGCGATAGTCGGCGTCCACGCCACCTGGCGCTCGACCATTGCGCCGATCACGGCGTCGTAATTTTCTGTCTGGTAATAGGCGCCTGCCAGCTCCTGATCGATGACGCCGCCCAGGCGGTCCTCGGCGAGCTTATGCCTGGCGGGAGGATAGGGAATGGAACTGTATCCCACCGACCAGATATGTTCGATCGCGTCGACACCGGCATTGGCATGGCCGATAACGTCCCAGCTATGAGCGGCGACGGGCATACCCAGACTATGCGCCTCGTCGACGGCGACTTTCGCCAAATCTAGAGAAAGAAACTCGTTCACCTTGAGAATTTCGCAGCCGAGCTCTTTCTTTCGCTGAACCGCCCGGCGCACTTCATCCGCCGTCGTGACGATGATGTTGTCGCGCGCTGTGCGCGACCCAAAAGCATCATGACCGGTGCTGACGCCGCCGATAGCCCGCCCGGACATCCAGATCCGCGGCCCGCGAATTTTACCTAAGTCGGTGCCCTGTTTTTGCGCCAGGGTCCACGGGCCATCCTGGTACAGCTCGATATTGGCGCAAGTGGTAATTCCCAGATGGAGGTAAAGCTCTCCATGGAAGTCTTCCAGGTGGCCATGCCCATCGATGAAACCCGGCAGTACGCTCTTGCCTGTCGCATCGATTAACTCTGCGCCCGCCGGAATAGGAACTTCGCCGCTCCTGCCCACTGCTGCAAATCTGCCTTCCTCGATAACGATGACGGAATTCTCGACCGCCGGCCGGCCGGTTCCGTCGATCAATTTGCCGCCCTGTACCACAAGTGTTTTCTCCGCCATGTTTTCTCCTCGTCCAATGGCACCTGATGCGAGAGCAAGCTTTTATGGCTGCGCTGGCGCCGGCGACACCTCAGACCCGATGATGAAAGCTCCGGTGCCGCCGATTTTAATCCCAGCCGATTCTTAGCCGCCAGGCTAGCCAGCGCGGCCGGGAACTGTCAAGACTGTCGTGGCGTGCACGGCCGCATGGAGGACCGACACGGCTGGGCGATTGACACCGGCGGCGCAAACCCGTTATTAAAAACCGAGGGATACTTGAGCTGATGAGCAGGCTTTCCCTTACGGCATGAGATGGATTCCACAGGATAATCGCATCGGAGTTTAGGATGCAAAAAACAATCGCCGCTTTTCTAGTCTTTGGCGTGCTGGTAGTTGCCGTCGAGCTTTGGGCCCAAATGCCGGCGGCAAACCCGTTAGAAACAAGTATCGCCTCGTTCGCGGCGGCCGATCGCGAGCAAGCCCCGCAAGCCGGAGGGATTGTGTTCGTCGGCAGTTCGTCAATCAGGCTGTGGAACGATCTGGAAAAGCAGTTTGGGCCGGCAGTCGTCATCAAACGCGGCTTCGGCGGCTCGAAGATGTCCGATTGCACACGCTACCTCGATCGGCTGGTGCTCCCTCACAAACCTTCTTTGGTCGTGGTCTATGCCGGCGACAACGACCTTGCCGAGGGAATATCACCGCGCGACGTATTGATGAGCTTTCAGAAGTTCGTCGATGGGATTGAAAGCGAATTGCCGGCCACGCGCATCGCCTACATTTCAATCAAGCCGAGCCCGGCGCGAATCGGGCTCATTGCCAAAATCCGGGAAACCAACCAACTCATTCAGAAATTCACGTCCGAGAAGGAACGTGTCGAGTTCATCGAAGTGTTCACGCCAATGCTCGATGCCGACGGGCGCCCGCGCACGGAACTGTTTCGCGCAGATGCACTGCACCTGAACGACGCCGGTTACACGCTTTGGAAATCGATCATCGAGCGGCATGTGCATTGATAGCGCGCTCCTTGTTCAAGACTCCGCCCTCCTGCGGCGGGTTGGCAATACAGGCAACTGCATAGAGCGCCGCAAAGCTGGCGCCGACAATCGCCACATCCGCCCACAGCGGGATCTCGCCGCGCTGGTCGCCAATAAACGCAAGCACCAGCAGAACTATCACCAAGTGTGCGCAAAATACCGGCAATGACGCCGCCCCCACAGTCTCGAGAAATCGGCAGCGCAGGGCGGACTTCAAGCGCGGGCCGAAATGCAGAGTCACGATCAGCAAGGCAAAGAGGTTAATAAGCCGGAGCGGCCCCAGGTGCCATTTGTCGAACAGCAGATTGAGCGCATCGAAACTGCCGAAGGGTATTTGCCCGACCGAATGACGCCACATAAATGCCACCAACGCGATGGTTCCCGCGATCGTCACGAGCCTCTGCGGAAACCCGGTACCGGCATCTCGATCTCGCGCCGACGCACTATTTGAGCCCATCCACAAACCCAAGATCCAGATAAATTGCCAGGCCAATATGTGGAACGATCCGGTTTGATCGAACGGCACTTTGAAGCCGGTGACGGCGACTACCCCATCGTACAGGAATCTGGTCAGATCGAACTGGGCGAGAAACCACAATGCGATGCTTGCGATCATGATTGGCGTCCAGCCGCGGCGCAAGCCGATCGTCAACATCCACGGGCTCGCCAACATAAAAACGACATAAACCGGCAGGATATCGACAAGCGGCGGGCTATAGATCAGCGCTACACCGCTCCATACAGCGGTAAACGGGTCGCGAAGATAAAACGACAAAAGATTAGTAATCGCAGGTTGTTCGAGAGACACGCCGATTTTGGCAATCACCGCAAACACGAAAACGAGTATTCCGAGCTGGCAGCCGTAAAGCTTGAGCGCGCGGAGTAGAAACGCTTGGCGCATCGCGGGAACTCCCTGCTGCATAGCGCGCCGCGTGTAGATCGATCCGGCCATAAACGCCGACAGCAACACGAACCCTTCCGCCGCGGATACAAAGCCAAACGGTTGGCCGAACCAATTAGAGAAACGCGTCGGCAGATGGGTCAATGTCATCATGACCAACATCAAACCTCTCAATGCGTCCAGTTCCCAACGGCGTGACATCTATCCTTCCCTACAGATTAAATTTAATCCGGATGCGTTGCATTTTTGTTTTTCGCAAAATCCCAGTTCTGCTCAGTGATTCCGACGAACGGAACACCTGTAAAAATCACTGCAGGCATGCTTTAGAAGCGCAAAAGCCGGACCAAGTATGCCGGTGAAAACAGTAAGCGACTTTAGTCCGGATGTGACGCTATTTTTTCACCGATGGATAATTCTTTAGTCGCAGTAAGTGAGATCAGCCAATGTCAATGCTACGATGGTGTCCTTCAGTGATACAGAAAACCATACACCGATCCCTGAGCATCTATTTTCTACCGTAGCCGAGGGAGGAGTTTTTTGTCCCAGGATCGATCACTCCGGGATTGAGACCGAATGGAACGCTAGGCGAGAGTGGCTAAGAACGATGCAGGTGTTTTGCGGGCCACTGGCGCTTATCTAGGCAGTTCTGTCGAAGCTTAGTCTCTGCATAATACTGATGAGCATTCTGATGTGCGGCAACAAAAGCGCGGGCCCTAAGAACACCAGGCCTCGGGTCCTAAAGCTGCGGCATCCTGGTTTTTACGCTGTTTGCAGTTCGGCGCTCGCGACCTTGATAGTCGTGAAACCTAACCGGCGCGGCCGTCGATCCTTGGTTGAGTTAAGATCGGGGCATAGATTATGAAAAAAATCGCAAACGCTGCCACCCACAAGGTGCCAGATAATGCAACGAGCTGCGCAAGCCACTGAGGAAAAGCAATAGGAAGTATACCTCGTACGAAAGCAGCGAGGTTGATCGCGACAAAAGCGAGCGCGACCGCTTTCGATACTTTCAGAGGCCGGCCTGTGTGGCCGAGAGAAACACGGGCCATCATGCCCAGGGTCAAGACACCGATTCCACCCACCGTAAAGGCGTGGACGGTGAATTGCGGTGGTACTAAACCAATCGCCGCCAGCGCCCTCAAGCAAAACCCCACCACGATCCACGCGTAACCCACATGAAGAACCCAGAGAAGAGGGATCGACCAAAAGCGGCTTGTATACCAGCCGATCAGGCGGACGGCGTTACTTGCCGCAGTCAAAGCAGCCAGTGCTCCCGCGATCATGGAGTCGGCAAGCAGGAGTTCCGCTATGACGAACGACACGGCTGACCCGACTGATAGCCACTCGATCGCCCGGCGGCGCTTCGGAATCAGACCTGCCACCGCCCGTTCGGTGAAGAATGGAATGACTCTTCCGCCCATGATCACAATGAGCAGGACGATCAGATTCAAACCGAGGAAGGTTCCGGCCCGGGCAGTGCTTGCGGTGTAGCCCGTCAGCTCCAAATGAATCAGAATGTTTGCCAAAACCAGCGCACCAACGAGAGGAAGGAAAATGAGATTGCGCTTTTGGCCGCTACGGAGCAAAGGAATGCCCAGAGCGGTGACGAGGACCGGCAGGAAAGCAATATCCACCGCAGCGATCAGCCAGGGCGGAAAGAGGTTTGGCAAGAACGGCATGAGGCGGGCGATCAACCAAAGCGCAGTCAGTCCCGCCAGAGGAACTCCCGTGGCGGTCTGAATGTCTGTCCAGTTACGAACGGAAGTCAACAAAAATCCGGCAATGACGGCGACGGTATAGCCAAAGATCATTTCATGGCTGTGCCAACCGATTGCGCCGTAGTAGTTCGCGAATTCGCGAATTCCGAGAAACGTGAAGACCCACTGCATCATAAGCACGAGCGCGGAAACCGCTGCCAGCAGGAAAAAGGGACGAAAACCAAGTGCGAACACAACAAGAGCCCGCGGC
>CAYZXN010000319.1:0-6873 GCA_964482425.1 uncultured Syntrophobacteraceae bacterium
AGGCGTTCCTTTGCCATAACAATTCCTCCAGACTAGCGATTTGAATGTTGCCCCGTATTAACCCAATGACTGTGTGATGTCCATCGTTCTAACGGCGACGTTTTTGATCGAAGGCGAATTCGCGCTAATCGCTAATCGGTCGGCGCTGCACGCTCCTCAGATTTATCTCGCTCTCGCGATGTATTGGAACTGGACCGGCGTGATTCAACTTTCCGCTTGCCGAGACCGAGCGACCCGGAATAGTATGACCGCTCCGAGCTAACATAATCGCGCTGCAGGACAACAGAAATGTGGTCAGCCCGGATCGAAACGGCCAAGAAGCAGCGGGGCGGCGCATTAACCAACCTGAAGGAGGCTTGCCTTGAAGATCGCCGGAATTGAAATTCTCGAATTGCAAAATATTCCCGTCACCCCGCCGCTGTTTAAACAGCCGGTGCGCACCGCGGTCCGTCTGCTGAAAGTCAAAACCGACGACGGTCTTACCGGCATCTCTCAGTTCGGCGGCTTCATGCATTCGGCGACCGCGGCGTTTATCGAGCAGGATCTCGCGCCGTTTCTACAGGGAAAGGACCCGCTGGAAACCGAGCGCTTGATGCACCAGATGCTGTGGAAGTTCAACACCCGCGCTCATGCCGGTGTGTGGAACTTCGCCGTGAGCGCCATCGACGTGGCGCTCTGGGACATAAAGGGCAAATTCTACAATGCTCCCGTGTGGCGCCTGTTGGGCGGCGCGCAGAACGCGATTCCCGCGTATATCACTTTCGGCTTACGCGCCTACGGCCGCGACGAGCTCGCGGAAGCGGCAAAGCACTGGGTGAACAACGGCCAGTCGCGGCTCAAAATTCAGGTCGGCCGTTCCAACATTCGCGGCGCCATGGATCCGTCGGGAGCCAGCGGCGAGCATCGCGAAGACAATCCGGCGGAAGACGAAGCGCGCGTAAAGGCGGTGCGTGAAGCGGTGGGGGACGACGTCGAGCTCATGACCGACGCCAACTGCCTGATGAAGCTCGATGCCGCGGTGCGCTGGTGCAAACGATTCGAGCCCTACAATTTAATGTGGTTTGAAGAGCCGATCGTGCATAACGACCCGCAGCTTCTCGCCGAGTTGCGTAAAAAGACCAGCATTCCCATCGCGGCGGGGCAATGGGAGAATTTCTATAAATTGGCCGACCTGGTCAAGCAGAGTTCAGTCGATTTCCTCAACATCCATGTGCTCTCGGTGGGCGGATTTACCATGGGCATGAAGGCGGCGGGCCTGGCGCACGCGTTCAATCTGCCGATTGGAAATGGCGATCATTTCGACGTTCACTTGCATGCGGCCGTACCCAACGGCTGGCGCGCCGAGATTCACGTCAACAACTGGCTGACGGCGAATGTCGTCTATAAGGATTTGCCCGGACCGGTCAACGGTTGGGTGACCCTAACCGAGAAGCCGGGGCTTGGGCTGGAGCTCAACGACGATGCCATCAAGGAGTTCAAGGTAAGATAGCAAAACGCCGGCATCAACTTTGGAGCTGATGCCGGCGTTGCTAGAGTCTTTGCCTGTATCGCAGTTATCTATGCCTGCGCGCCGACCTTCGGGCGCCATTTCTCGAAACGCGCCTCGAGCTTGGTTAGAAGCTCCATTGAGATCATTCCCGAGATGGCGAAAATGAGAACGCCAACGAATACCTTGTCGGTCTGGAAGGTCGCTCCGGCGACTGTGATCATAAAGCCGATGCCGGCCGTGGCGGCATAAAGCTCGCCCACCATGACGCCGATCAGCGCTCTGCCGACTCCCAATCTCAAACCGGTTAAAATAAACGGCACAGTGGAAGGAAGCACCACGCTTTTGAATATCTGCCATTCCGACGCGCCGAAGCTCTTTGCCGCGGTCAGCAGGTTATAAGGAGTGGTCTTCACACCGTCACGCGCGTTGATCAATATCGGAAAGACGGCGCCGAGAAAAATAATCCCGACCTTCGACAGAATACCGATGCCCAGCCATATGATCACCAGCGGCAGAAGGGCGACGCGCGGCGTTGCGTTCATGGCGTTGATAAACGGATCGAAGATGTAGGCCATTTTCTTATACCAGCCGCAGGCAATGCCAAAGGGGACACCGACGATCACCGAGAGGAAATATCCCCAGCCGAACTCGAGTCCGCTGACCCTGAGATCGTTGTATATCTCTCCCGAGGCGAATAGCTGCACCGCGGCTTTCCAGATGAGCGACGGCGCGCTCATGAACATTGGATTGATCAGTTGCAAAGTATTGCCGATCAATTCCCAGGCCGTAAGGAAAATGAGCACCGAGGTGGTGCCAAGGATTTTCTTTTCCTGGTTGAGATAGAACTTATAGAGCCCGGAAGCCTCAGCGACTCTGATGTCTAAGAGTACCTCGTCTGCCGCAGGATTGTGATCAGCCATCGTTTTTCCCTCCTTTTGTCGAATAAAAAGCCAGTCTCTCCGGCATCGGATAAACTGGCCTGTTCTTATCGAGACACCCCATTGCGGGTACTCCTAAACGGCTCGCTACTGGTACGCCCAATAAAAAAGCCGACCTGATGTTGCCATCGAAGGTCGGCTTATGGCCCGACTGGCTCTCTGAACGAAAGCAGCCCCTCAGGCCATCCGCAAATCTGGAGATACGCTAATCAGGAACAAAGCCAATGTCAAGGATTTAATTTGCGCGCTAATCCCTGTCCAAGGTTCGCTCCCAACATGAGAATAAAGACGTGCTCGCCCGAGGCGACGTTCACGTCCGTAAGAATTTCGCGCACGTCGGCGCCGCTGGCATCGCAGAGCGCCCGGCACAGTTCGGGCCGCGCATTGTCGATCAGGGTAGAGCGCATTTTTTTGATCAGTTCCACACCGCCGGCGCATTTCGCCAGCTCTTGCTCCGCAGGCGTCAACGCGCCTTTGAGCCGCACCAGTATCAGATCGTCGATTATGTAACTGCGCGCCTCCTGGGGTCCCCGGCCCATGTGACGCATTTCGAATTGGACCATGGCTTCGCTGATCTTTGCTTCTATTTCGCCCTTGGTTTTCATCGCACCTCGCGGTTGCTTCTCCAAACCCCGGGACCGGCCCCGTCGGACCGGCAGGACGATATCAGACCGCTGGTTGCGGTTGCTAAGACGAGAAATCACGAATCGGAGCTAAAATTAGCCAGACTTCGTTTCGCGAGTCAATCGCTATTTTCAACCGAAACCAGGTAGGGGACTCATTAATATCTTCCCAGGCGAGACAATCTTTCGGCGGCCGCATCGAGGGTTGCGTCTTTCTTGCAAACGGCGAAGCGCGCCAGGTTGTTGGCCAGATGTTTGTCGGTTTCCTGATAGAAAGCGCCCGGCGGTATACAGGCGACACCAACTTCCGCTGTCAGCCAGCGGGCGAACTGAACATCGTCTTGCACACGCGCCGGGGCCACGCCGCGCCAATCTGCCATAATGAAATAGCTGCCATTGGGTTTGAGAACTTTGAAGCCGGCGTCGCCCAGGACCCGCAACATGCGGTCGCGCTTGGCTTGATAACTCGACTGCAGATTTTCAAAGAAACTCGACGGCAACGCGAGAGCGGTTGCCGCCGCCGCTTGCAACGGCGACGATACGGCAAAGGTGATGAACTGGTGCGCCCGGTTGACGGCGTTGACCAGGTCCGGCGCACCGATGGCCCAGCCGACTTTCCAGCCGGTGACGGTAAACGTCTTGCCCAGGCTGCTGATGGTCACCGTGCGCTCGTCCATTCCCGGCAGGGTCGCCAGACGCGTATGCTGTATGCCGTCGTAGAGGATGTGCTCGTAGACTTCGTCGGTGATCGCGATGACGTTGTGCTTGCGGCAGAGATCGGCAATGAGAGCAAGCTCGTCGCGCGAATAAACTTTGCCGGTGGGGTTGTGCGGTGTGTTGACGATGATCGCGCGCGTCCGACGGTTGAAGCTACGCGCCAGCTCGTCCGGGTCGAAGTTCCAGGATGCACCGCGCAAAGGCACGTAACGCGGCGTAACGCCGGCCATGATCATGTTGGGCACGTAACTGTCATAGACCGGTTCGAAGACGATGACTTCGTCGCCCGGATCGGTGAGTCCAAGAATCGCCGCAAATACGGCTTCGGTGGCGCCGGAGGTTATCAGCACGTCCGTTTCGGGCTCGAGCTTCTGTCCGTAAAAGCGCTCGGCGTGGCGCGCAACCGCCTGGCGCGCGGCTGGCAAGCCAATGCCGGGCGCGTACTGATTGAACTCGCTGTTGACCGCATCTACCGCTGCCGCCAGAATCTCCGGCGGGCCGTCGAAGTCCGGCGCGCCCTGGCCGAGATTGACCGCGTTACACTGCCGCGCCAGATTATTGATCTCGACAAAAACGGTCGTGCCGAATCCGGCTACGCGCCGGGCCATGAATGACATCGTGTGCTGCCCCCGGAGAAATGATCTCGTTCGGAATAATCATTAACCGCGCCGGATTTCAACTGTGGCGTTCGCGATGGTCACCGTTGCGGCGGCTTTTATCCTGGACATTTTCACGCGCTTTCAATATCAAAAGGCCTAGCGAGTAAACGGAATTCAAAAGGAGATTTGCCATGGCCCAATCCAGTGCGTCTTTTAACCTGACAGAAGCGACCATCGACGATATTCACGCCGCATACAAATCCGGCCGGCTGACCTGCCGCCAGTTGATACAGATGTACCTCGATCGCATTGAGGCCTTCGACAAGAAAGGCCCGAACATCAATGCCATCATAACCGTTAATCCCGAGGCCCTGACGGAAGCCGATCGCATGGACAGCGCCTACAAATCGTCGGGTCCTGTGGGGCCCTTGCATGGGATACCGGTGATCTTCAAGGATCAGGGCGACATCAAGGGCATGCCGACCACTCTGGGATCGTTACTGTTCAAGGACTACTATCCCGACCGGGATTGTTTTGTCGCGGAGAAGCTGCGCACAGCCGGTGCGATCATTCTGGCCAAAGCAACACTCGGTGAACTGGGCGGCGGCGATACGCATGGCTCGCTGTTCGGTTCCACCCGGAACCCCTATGACACCGAGCGCACCGTCGGCGGCTCTTCGGGAGGATCGGCGGCCGCGGTATCGGCAAATTATTCGACCGTGGCAGTAGGGCAGGAGGGATTGGCATCGATTCGCCGGCCGTCGACGTGGAACTGCATTGCCGGCATGCGCCCGACCGCAGGACTTGTCAGCCGCGGCGGGGTGTACGGCTGTTGGCCGGAGATCAACGGCTCGCTGGGGCCCATGGCGCGGACCGTCACCGATCTGGCGGCGTTGCTGGATGCCATGGCCGGCTACGATCCGGAGGACCCGGTCACGGCGCGAGGTGTCGGGCATATCCCTGACAGCTTCAAAAAATTTCTCGACGGTAAAGGCCTCAAAGGCGCGCGCATCGGAGTGCTGCGCCAATCCATGGGACTCGGCAGCGAGCCTGATTCGGATGACTTTAAAAAAATCGCTGAGGTGTTCGACAAGGCGGTGTTGCAGCTCAAGGACGCCGGCGCGGAACTGGTCGATCCGATTACGATTCCGAACCTCAAGGAACTGTTGGCCAAACGATCCGGCGCGCCGGGCGACGCCGACAAATCTTTTCAAAATTATTTCGGCCGCAGCGCCAATCCGCCGTTCAAATCACGCGAAGAGGTGATTGCCGCGCCGCAGTTCGCCAAAGTGGTGCGGCGTTCGCAGGATCGCTTCAAAAAAAATCCTGCGCCGGAGGCGCATTACGAACACCTGAAAGCCCAGGATGAGCTCATGACCAACTTCTTAAAGGTCATGGCGGACAATCGTCTGGACGCCATCGTGCATAAGGCGGTAGAGCACCAGCCGACCTTGATCAAGGACGGTGTCAACCCGCCGTTTGTCGATCAGAAAGGCGCGCCGCATTTAAACACGTTTCTGGTCTTTGTGCCGACCATCGTCGTACCCGCGGGATTCACGCGCGACAATCTGCCGGCGGGCATCTGCTTTATCGGCAGGCCTTACGATGACGGCAACCTGATCAAGTACGCCTACGCTTACGAGCAGGCAACTCATCACCGGCGGCCGCCGGCATGCACGACGGGGCTGTAGTTTCACGCGCTTCGCGCTGTTCAACACGACAGGATAGTTCCACGCGCTACGCGCTGTTCCAAAGGTTCCAAGCGCTTCGCGCGGTTCCAGAAGACGTGCGCGGCGTTGAAGCCGCCGCCGGTCGCCGGTCTCCCGTCTCCGGTCTTATTGAAGCCGCCGGTCTTCGGTCTTCCGTCTCCGGTCCTTAGTGCGGCTTAAACTTGGGCAACCAGATCTCCGGCGACTGCTGCTCGAAAACCACCGCGACGTTCATGCCGAGCTCGACCGCATCGACGCCACAGCCGATGATGTTGCTGATCATGCGCGGGCCTTCGTCGAGATCCACCCAGGCAATAACGTAAGGAATGTCTTTTTCGAAAGCCTTGGATGCCGCGCGGCCGACCACCTGGCGGATCACAGTGAAGGAATAGACCCGGCCCTTGCCGCTGAGCTCGGTCCACTCGACCTGCTCGCTGCCGCATTCATAGCAAGCGGGCCGCGGCGTCCAGATAAACGCGCCGCAGTCCGAGCAGCGCTGCATGACGAGTTTATGATGCGCGGCGGCGTCCCAGATGGGCTTGGCCTCGGGGGTGATATTGGGCAAGGGTTTCGTGAAATCGGGTTCAGACATTGTTGCTTGGCGAATGGTTCAAAGGTTCAACAGTTCAAGGTCAGAAAATTAGTCCGATCACGTACCGGTGCCCAATACCGCTACGGCGCAGCAGCCGAGATTCTTGCCGTACGGCAGCACGCCCAGGCCGCTGACCAGACCTGTCTTTGCGCTGGCGACTTGCCGTTCGCCGCCGTCGCCGCGGAGCTGCCGAACCGCTTCGAGCA
>CAYZXN010000320.1:0-11136 GCA_964482425.1 uncultured Syntrophobacteraceae bacterium
TTCAATCCAGCATTTTCCGCTTTTGGCCAAGAACTGCTGCCGCGCCTCAAGCCAACAACGACATCCATTCCCGAATCTCGCAAATTGTTGGCATGGGCGTGACCCTGGCTGCCGTATCCAAGAACGGCTACTTTTTTGCCAGACAAATGGCTTAAATCGGCATCACGATCATAATAAACTTGCATGAGTGTTCCCCCTGGCATGAGCGTTTAATAAGCCGGTAAGACCCCGCCGTCCGCGCTCCGCAGCCCGAAACGGCGACCACCATCAGCGTTATGTTTTCAATAAAGCCGGTTCGCGTCTAGGAGAGGCGGTTCGCGTCGTTTCGCGAGCGATGGCGATTCGCCCGGTACGAATCAATTCTTTGATTCCCAACGGCTTGAGCATATTGATGAGCGCTTCGACCTTGTCTACATCACCGGTAATCTCGATGGTATAGGTTCTAAGCGACGAGTCGACGATTTTAGCCCGGAAGATATCCGCGATACGGACAGCTTCTTCGCGATGTTCGGGTTTGGTGTGAACCTTAATCAAAGCCGTTTCCCGGTCGAGAAAATGAGTTTCGGTGAGATCCACTACTTCGAGGACTTCCACGACCTTGTTCAGCTGCTTCATGATCTGCTCGATGATGCGGTCATCACCGACTGTCACAATGGTTATTCGCGAAGTCGTCGGGTCCAGAGTGGCGGCAACCGACAAACTTTCAATGTTATAACCTCTTGCACTGAATAACCCTGCGACCCTAGCTAAAACGCCAAATTTGTTCTCGACCAGAATCGATATGATATGTTCCATTCGCTGACAGCATCAGGCAGGAAGAACTCCCTCGCCCTCATCCACCTTTCTCTTTTGTGCTCCACCTTTTTTGCCCCGAATCAGCTCCGGAGGATCCTCGAGCATCATTTCGTGCTGGGCGCCACCAGCAGGAATCATTGGATAACAGTTCTCATAGGGATCGGTATGAATATCCATCAACACCGGTCCTTTGTGTTTCAATCCTTCTTTCAGCACCGGCTCGACCTCAGCGGGTTTCAATGCCCGAAGTCCCTTGATGCCGTAGGCGTCCGCCAATTTGACGAAATCAGGCATCTTTCCGAGAATGCTGGCGGAGTAACGCCCCTCGTAAAATAGATCCTGCCACTGCCGGACCATGCCGTGAACGCCGTTGTTAAGCAAAACAATTTTAACCGCCAACCGGTGTTCGGCAGCGGTCACCAACTCCTGCAGGTTCATCTGAAAGCTGCCTTCGCTGGTAATGCACAGCACCAACTTTTCGGGATAGGCCTTCTGTGCTCCAATGGCGGCCGGAAAGCCAAACCCCATGGTGCCCAGTCCGCCCGAAGTGAGCCATGTCCTCGGTTTAGTGCCCTTGAAATATTGCGCCGCAAACATCTGGTGTTGCCCGACATCCGTCGCCACAATGGCTTCATGCTTGGTCAATTCAAAAAGCCTCTCAATAACGAACTGCGGCTTGATGATCTTGTCATCCTGCTTGTAAGTCAGCGGGTGTTCCGCTTGCCATTCGGCGATCTGTTTCAGCCACGGCGCGCGCAACGCCCTCATCTTGGCCGGATTGCCGTCCATCGAACGCAGCATGACGTTCATCTGCCGGAGAACCGCCTTGACGTCGCCGACGATCGGAATATGCGCGTGAAAAGTTTTTTTGATCGAAGTTGGATCGATATCGATATGAACAACCCGGGCTTCCGGACAAAATTCCGACAGCTTGCCGGTCACCCGATCGTCAAAGCGAGCACCCACCGCGATCAAGAGATCGGAGTGGTGCATGGCCATGTTGGTCCAATAACCGCCGTGCATTCCCAGCATGCCGAGGGAGAGCGGATGCGTGCCCGGGAAGCTGCCAAGACCCATTAGAGTCATTGTCACGGGAATTTGCGTGATCTCAGCCAACTCGCGAATCTCGTCCGCGGCGTTGGAAAAGATAGCGCCGCCGCCGACATAAATCATGGGCTTTTTCGCCTTCATGATTTCCTCGGCGGCTTGCTTGATGTATTGCTTATTTCCACCCGTGGTCGGATTGTAACCGCGCAAGCTGATCTTATCGGGATGTTTGTACTCAGCCTTAGCGGTGCTGACGTCCTTAGGAATGTCCACCAAAACAGGTCCCGGTCTTCCACTGGTAGCGATATAGAATGCCTCTTTGATGATCTGGGCCAGATCGTTCACATCCTTCACAAGCACGTTGTGCTTGGTACAGGGGCGGCTGATACCGACGTTATCAGCCTCTTGGAACGCATCGTTGCCGATCAAATCGGTCGAAACTTGACCGGTAAAGGCTATAAGAGGAACCGAATCCATATAGGCATCCGCAAGTCCGGTTACGATGTTTGTCATGCCGGGGCCGGAAGTCACTAATACCACGCCCGGCTTACCCGTTGCCTTGGCGTAACCCTCGGCCATGTGGGCCGCCCCTTGTTCGTGGCGTGTCAGTACCAACTCGATATCCTTCTGCTGGCAGAGCACGTCGAAAATTTTCAGGACAACGCCACCCGGTAATCCAAAGACAGTCTTAACACCTTCGCGTCTCAACGACTCGCAGAATATCTCGGCTCCGCTTTTCTTCATCGTAACTCCCCAATTTGCTACGCACTGGCATGACGATGCTTTTCCAGGATCGCCATGATCTTATCTTTGCCCGCCAACTTCATCTTCTGTAGCCGCTTTTTTTCCACTTCCTCGTCCGGTGACAAATGGAGTTTGTGCTGAAACTGATCGAGCTTTTTTTCTAATTCCTGATGCTCTTCATAATACTGCTTCAGCTCGGGATCGCGATCTAACAGAGAAACAATGGCCTGCATCTCGCTGTTCTCCATAAATCATCCTCCTTTAATCTTACGAAGGTTTCGGCGCGCCTCAATCTAACGTACGGCACTATCTTTGTCAACGTAAGTTAAGCCCATAGATTTCAAAGAGTTAGGCGGTACTTGTTGACGCATTTCGCAGTCCGGACGACGCAAGTAAATCGGCGCAAGTTGTGCCGCTGCAACGACGTCTGTGTACACGAATTTCGCCTCGCTCAGACGGGCAACGGCGGCGGCCACAGAACACATCCCCGCCTCGGCGGCAATACGCGAATCAGGCAGCGAAGAGCTTTCGATCATTTCACGATGAACCGCGGCGCCTTCCCCGACAAACAAGCAAGACGCGCTCTCCGGCAACACCCTAATCCTTTCCAAGAGTGCCGCCATCGGCAGAAGCGCATCTTGCGTGAGGCGTTCAAAAAAAGCGCCTTTTTTCCGGTACAACGCGGCGTATACTTCGTTCTTCCGCGCATCAAGAACCGAACAGATCAAGCCGTCGAAATCGGTTACGCGGCCGGCGGTGGCATGGAGGGTCGAAATTCCGACGGTTGGAATTCGAGTACCGTAGGCAATCCCTTTAACGGTGCTTAAACCGATTCTGACTCCGGTGAACGAACCGGGCCCAATGGACAGGGCAATGCCAGCTACGTCGTCAAGACCGATCTCTGCCCGTTGCAGCGCCGCCGCGATGAGCGGCAGAATCACTTCCGCATGATTCGATTTAGGCAAAGCTCGTTCAACCGGCCGCTTGTCAGAACGCTTCGGATGGACCTCTTCCGCCACGACCGTGCCATTTTCGAGAAGAGCAACGCTGGCAGTCGAGGTGGCGGTGTCGATGCCGAGGATCCTCATCCACCAACCTGTTTCTCAAACAACCGGAATATATCGTTGGCAAAGACGAATATCATAAGGAGCAAAAGCAGGAAGATTCCGACTTGCTGCGCTTTCTCACGGTACTTCATTGAAACGGGCCGTCCAATAATCGCCTCCGCAGCAAAAAAAACAAGATGACCGCCATCCAGAACCGGAACCGGCAACAGATTGAGAACCCCAAGATTGATGCTCAAAACGGCAAGAAAGGCCAAAAAACTTCCGACGCCTTCCTGAGCCTGCTGCCCGGCCATTTGAGCGATCATAATCGGCCCGCCTAAATTTCGCGGCGAAACCTCACGGGTAATCATTTTGTAGAGCCCCACCAGCGTGAGCTTCGAATATTCGTAAGTTTGGGTAAACGCCCTGCCTATGGCCAGACCAGGATCGCCTTTTTCAATCGAGACCTGACTACCGATACCAATCATCCAGTCTTCTTTGGTTTCGCCGAATATATTCTTTACTTCTTTCTTTCTCGGCTGCACGTTCACGGTTGTTTCTTGGCCGTTTCTCTGCAGACGCAATGCTAGAGGCTCGCCGCCGCTTTCTTTGATACTGCTTGAGAGATCCTCCCATTCCTTTATCGGTTTCCCATTGACCTCAACGATGCGATCGCCCTTCTGCAAGCCCGCTTGCGCCGCAGGTCCTGCATCTTCGACCGCGCCCACCATATTCGATAGAACCGGAACCCCGTAGAACAAAAAGACCGGGATCAAAAAGAACACCGCCAACAGCAGGTTAAAGCCGGGGCCCGCGGCTACGATCAACGTGCGCTGAAGCAGGCTTTTGTGCGCGAACGACTTTTCGATGTCTGTGGCCTTAACCTCCTCATCAGGATCCTCGCCGACCATCTTCACGTAACCACCTAACGGAAATGCGCTCAGGGCGTATTCGGTTTCACCCTTTTTCTTCACCCAAATCTTCGGTCCAAAACCGACGGAAAAGGTCAAAACCCCGACGCCGAACAGCTTGGCGAAAATGAAATGGCCGAATTCGTGGAACACGATGAGCACGCCGAGCCCGACCACCGCGGCAAGTATTGCGTAGAGCACATTCTCCATTACGATCTCCTTAAGTTATCATCAGTGAATCAGCGATCTAGCCCGTTCTCGTGCCCATCGATCGATCTCCAGGACATCCTCTACATTTTGAGCATGTTTGGGGGCATGGCCATGCATGGTTTTCTCGATCGTGCGATGAATCTCCCGAAACCCGATTCTTCCTCCCAGGAAGGCGTCAACCGCCACCTCATTAGCCGCATTCAATACGGCCGGCATGGTGCCCCCTTCGGCCAATGCGCGATAGGCCAATCCCAGCGCGGGGAAGCGTTTTTTCTCCACCGGTAGAAAGTTTAACTCTCCATGCTGTGTCATTTCCAGAGGCTTCCATCCGCCATTGAGTCTATGAGGATAGGCTAGCGCATAGGCAATGGGGATACGCATATCCGGAATTCCCAGTTGCGCGATGATAGCTCCGTCGCGATAGCGCACCATGGAATGAACCACGCTCTGCGGATGAATGACAACATCTATACTCGAAGCCGGCATGTCAAACTCCCAGCGGGCTTCCACAACCTCAAGCCCTTTGTTCATCATCGTCGCCGAGTCGATAGTAATTTTTCGTCCCATTTTCCAATTAGGATGCTTCAACGCCTGCGCAATTGTCACCGCGGCTAATCTGTTGAGCGGGGTTTTTAGAAACGGTCCTCCCGAAGCTGTGAGAATCAGTTTATCCACCTCGTCCCGCTGGTTTCCCTGAAGGCACTGAAAGATGGCGCTGTGTTCGCTATCAACCGGAAAAAGCCGCACGTTCCTTTTTTTCGCCTCTCCGACAAGTATTTCGCCTGCCATCACCAAGGCTTCCTTATTGGCCAGTGCGATCTCTTTGCCGGCTCGGATTGCCGCAAGAGTCGGCACCAACCCGGCGCCGCCGACTATGGCGGCCAATACAACGTCCACCTCGCTGGCGGTGGCAATCGCAGTTGCCCCATCCACGCCCCAGACTATTTCCACCCGTCGATTACCGATCAATTTATCCAATAGCGGCACGTCACGTTCGTTTTTGATGGCAACATATCGTGGCGAAAACTCTTTAATTTGCGCAGCGAGTCGCTTTAAGTTCTCGCCCGCCGCCATTGCGAGAACCTTGAATCGATCCGGAAAGCGACGAACCAAATCCAACGTACTCACACCGATAGAACCGGTGGATCCGAGTAAAGCTATAGATCTCATGGATGGAAGACCTTCAGGTATGCGGTGGCAAACACAGCAGGGAAAATTAGACTATCCAGACGATCGAGCAGTCCGCCGTGTCCGGGCAGCAGCGTGCCGGAATCCTTGACCGAAAACACGCGCTTGATCCACGACTCGAACAAATCGCCGAGTTGGCCCAATACAGCCAGCATCCCCGCCAGCACCGCCAGCTCCATCCAACTCACTCCCGCCTTTACAAAAAGCGCCATCAGGCAACCAGCCAGAATACTGCCGGCTGCATAGCCCAGCGCTCCCTCTACCGTTTTTCCAGGACTAAGCTCCGGAGCCAGCTTTTTTTTCCCAAAACGATGGCCGACGAAGTAAGCGCACGTATCGCCTGCCATAATTACCACGAGCACGAAGAACACCCAAATTCTTCCATTTGGCAGCCGGAATAGCGAGCTCCACTGCGGCAGAAGATACCCCAAATACACCGCGCCGAGCAGCGTCCAAGAGAGCCGCGTCAGCCGCTCATCCAGACGTCCCCCCATAAAAAGATAAATCGATAGAAACAGTACGAGCAACGGTCCGAGTATCAGCTCTTCCGTCGTGAGCTCCGGCAAGAACACAGTTGCAGAGATCAACAAGCCAAACACAACGCCCATGACTTGATCGCTAAAGCGTTGCGGAAAAACCATTCCAAAGTATTCGCCCAGCGCTCCAAGAGTAATGAGGAAAAAGAAACAGTGAACCAGCCATGGGCTCCCCCAGCCGATCAGCAGAAACAAAGAGGGCAATCCAACGAGCCCGGTAATCAGCCTTGATTTAAGATTGGCTTCCACGACTCCCCACAATCAGCCGCGCCGGCTCCATAACCTGTTCATCCGTTCTGCCAAAGCGCCGGCGCCGGCGCTGATACTCTATCAAGGCGCGCAGGTACTCTTGTTCGCGAAAATCAGGCCAAAGTGTGGGTGTCACATAAAGTTCACTGTAGGCGATTTGCCAAAGATAAAAGTTACTGATGCGCATCTCGCCGCTCGTGCGTATCAGTAGATCCGGATCCGGCACATCGGGGGTATCCATATGAGAGGAGACGATTTCCTCGTCAATGGCACCCGGTTGCAATTGCCCCTCAACGACCTTGCTTGCGAGCTTCTGCGCCATTCTCACGACCTCATCCCGGCCGCTATAACTGAGCGCAAGAACCACCGTCATCCGACTATTGTCGCGGGTCAGCTCTATCACGTCCTTGAGGGTATTGCGCACATTAGCAGGCAACCGATCACGATCGCCGACAGCTTGCAATCTGATTCCATAGCGCATCATTTTAGGCTGCTCCGCGATAAGATAGGTTTCGAGCAAGCCCATCAGAGCATGAACCTCGTCATCCGGTCGCAACCAATTCTCTGTGGAGAAAGCAAAGAGCGTTAGAAACGGAATACCTATCTTGCGGCTCATCTCGACGATGACCCGAACAGATGTCTTACCGCGCCGGTGCCCTTCGATTCGGCTCTTCCCCCGGAGCGTTGCCCAGCGACCGTTTCCGTCCATGATAATAGCGACGTGGCGCGGCAGCCGACTTTTGTCCAAGTCCTTAAAGTCCATTCTAGAGCCGCCCGCAGGCTGCGAGGTGGATGCGAGGGCTGGCGCCTGAGAGGTTAGTGGATGTTGGCGGCGCATTCGTGAGGCGTTGGCTGGTCAGAAACGAGGATCGGTGCCTTCAGACCTCCATGATTTCCTCCTCTTTAATCTTCAACACCTTGTCAACGCGACCGACAAATTCGTCGGTGATTTTTTGCACCCGATCCTGACCATGTTTAAAATCATCCGCCGTAATTTCTTTCTTTTTTTCGGCTTCCTTTAATTGCTCGATCGCCAACCGGCGGTGATTACGTATCGAGACACGAAACTCCTCGGCGATTTTCTTGACATGCTTGACGAGGTCCTTGCGCCGCTCTTCCGTAAGCTGCGGAATGGGAACGCGTATGATTTTGCCGTCATTAGCGGGAGTCAATCCTAGATCGCCTTTCAAGATCGCCTTCTCGATATCGCCGAGAGCATTTCTGTCAAATGGTTGAATGACGAGGAGCCGCGGTTCCGGAGCGCTCAATGTGGCCAGTTGATTCAGAGGAGTACTGGCGCCGTAGTATTCTACGACAACGCTTTCCAACAAGGAGGTCGACGCTCTTCCTGTGCGTACCCTTGCCAGTTCCTTGCGCAGCGCCGCGACGGATCCTTCCATCTCTTTCTGCAACTGAGTGAAAATCGCGTCATTCATCGTTTCCCCGCGCTTACCAATGTGCCGATAGCTTCACCGGCAACGACTCTTTTGATATTCCCCTTCTCCATAAGATTGAAGACCACAATCGGTAGCTGATGATCCATGCAAAGAGAGATCGCCGTCGAATCCATGACCTTGAGTTCACGGTTCAGGACTTCTATATAGGTCAGCTCTTCAAACTTCATAGCACCCTTGTACTTAAAAGGATCTGCATCATATACGCCTTCGACCTTAGTCGCCTTCAAGATCACTTCAGCGCCGACCTCCATAGCGCGGAGACTTGCTGTCGTATCGGTTGTAAAGTACGGATTGCCCGTGCCGCCCGCGAAAATAACAACGCGTCCCTTTTCCAGGTGCCTTGTTGCCCGCCGCCTGATATAGGGTTCGGCAACCTGCCGCATTTCTATTGCCGATAAGACACGGGTCGAAACTCCCAGTTTCTCGAGAGCGTCTTGTAGCGCGAGACTGTTAATCACCGTCGCGAGCATTCCCATAGTATCTGCGCTCGCGCGATCCATGCCGATTTCGCTGGCCACCGCGCCGCGAAAGATATTTCCACCACCAACCACCAGGGCCATTTCGCAGCCCAGTTCTTTGACCTCTTTGATCTCCTGCGCAAACGCCTTGACAGTTTTTCCGTCGATGCCGAAACTCTGTGGACCGGCAAAAATCTCGCCGGTCACTTTCAAGATAATCCGTTTATATTTGAGATTAATCTCGCTCATTCGAATGCTTCCGGAGCTTAATCCTGGGACGCTCCTTCGCCGAGATGATATCGCGAAAAGCGCTTGACTTGAATATTCTCGCCCAGGCGAGCGATCGCTCCCGTCAGAATATCGGCAACTTTGAGGTCTGGATCTTTGATGAAAGCTTGCTCTAAAAGACACACTTCAGAATAGAATCGTTGCATTTTCCCATCGACGATCTTTTCTACGACTTTTTCCGGCTTCCCGGATTCCAGAGCTTGCTGTCGATAAATTTCACGCTCTTTTTCGATGTCTGCAGCCGGCACTTCTTCCGCGCGAATGTAGCGCGGATTAGCCGCCGCAATCTGCATGGCAATATCCTTCAAGAGATTCTGAAATTCCGTAGTTCGCGCGACAAAGTCGGTCTCACAGTTGAGCTCGACCAATACACCGATTTTTCCGCCCGGGTGAACGTATGCGCCAACGGCCCCGTCTGAAGCGGTCCGCGACGACTTTTTTGCTGCCGCCGCCAACCCCTTCTGACGGAGGTAGTCAACAGCCTTCTCAAGATCGCCGGCAGATTCCGCTAACGCCTTCTTGCAATCCATCATGCCTGCGCCGGTTTTTTCCCGCAGCGCTTTTACAGCCGATGCGCTTACTTCCATCAACTAAACTCCCCCTAAGGCCGATTGCTCTGCCGAATCCACCACGCCCCCGGCCGCAGAGTTGGTAGATCCTTCTCCGTCCGTGTCCTTGGCCAAGGCTTGATCGTGCAACCCACGGCCCTCGATAATGGCATCGGCCATCGCAGCGCAAAAAAGGCGAATGGCGCGAATTGCATCGTCATTTCCGGGAATTTTATGATCTACCATATCTGGATCGCAGTTGGTGTCGACCACCGCAATAACGGGGATCCCGAGTTTTCTCGCCTCATGAACGGCGATCTCTTCCTGTTTCGGATCGACCACAAAAATAGCGTCGGGAAGTTTACGCATCGCCTTAATTCCTCCCAACGATTGTTCGAGCTTGTCCTTTTCACGTTTCAGGCCAAGCATCTCCTTTTTGGTCAATGCATCGACGATTTTCGGGTCATTTTCCATCTCTTCGAGTTTTCTCAAACGTTCGATACTCTGGCGAATCGTCGAAAAGTTCGTCAGGGTTCCTCCTAGCCAGCGGTTATGGACGTGAAACATCCCGCAGCGTTCAGCCTCTTCCCTTACCGAATCCTGAGCTTGTTTTTTTGTACCGACAAAAAGAACGCTCCCTCCGGCGGCGGCGATATCACGGACTACGGATTCGACCTCTTTGAACATGGTCACCGTTTGCTGCAGATCGATAATATGGATCCCGTTGCGGGCGCCGAAAATGTACGGCTTCATCTTCGGGTTCCAACGGCTAGTCTGGTGTCCAAAATGAACTCCGGCCTCCAAAAGCTGCTTCATTGATATTTCGGTCATATTCTCCCTCTCTTGGTTTTTGCCTCCCCTTCTCTCAACTCTCCTCCGTTCCTTGCAAAGGCACCTCGGAAAAGATCAAAAAGGGTGTGAAATAAAAGCTACCGTCTCGAGACCCATGATGGCGGGCACCAAAGCCGGCTTAACGTATTCGATTGAGTGATGACTTGGCGTTTTTTAGCAAAGAACCCGGTTAGACGCAAGGAAGACCGAAGCGTGGCATTATTGATTCATTGACTCCAAAAACTCTTTATTGTCCTTAGTCCCATGCATCTTATCCAACAGAAATTCCATGGCGTCTACGACGCTAAGCTGCGACAAAACCTTCCGCAAAATCCAGATCCGGTTGAGGTCCTCTTTGGATATCAACAGCTCTTCCTTCCTGGTGCCTGATTTATTGATATCGATCGCCGGGAAGACGCGCTTGTCCATCAAGCGGCGGTCCAGGTGAACCTCCATGTTGCCGGTTCCCTTGAACTCTTCAAAAATAACCTCATCCATCCGGCTACCGGTATCAATCAGCGCGGTCGCCATGATCGTCAGACTTCCCCCATCTTCGATATTTCTGGCCGCGCCAAAAAACTTTTTCGGCTTATGTAAAGCATTGGAATCGACACCGCCCGACAAAATTTTACCGCTCGGAGGCACCACCGTGTTGTACGCGCGCGCGAGCCGCGTGATGCTGTCCAGCAAGATCACCACATCCTTGCCGTGTTCGACCAGCCGCTTTGCCTTCTCGATCACCATTTCGGCAACTTGCACGTGCCGAGTGGCCGGTTCATCGAAGGTGGAACTGATCACTTCCCCGTCCACCGAGCGCTGCATGTCAGT
>CAYZXN010000321.1:0-4177 GCA_964482425.1 uncultured Syntrophobacteraceae bacterium
GATCGTGATTTTATGTCCGTTCGGAGTAGTCCAATAATACAGATCGATCATGATTCCTCCCTGCGCTATTGAACCATATCAGTTTCGCACAACCCGCGGCAACGTTTTGCAACGGATCGTTCAAGACCCTGGTGATCTAAATATTGAATTAAGAACGCGGCCGGAGTAGGTTCGCGAAAGCGACAACGGCAAAGCACAAGCGGGACGGCTGACAGTTCACGAGGGCGGACGATTGTCGCCATAGTGGGACAGAATCATTTGCCAAAATCCCAAATCTCGCTAGATGCCGGGACGTCTGTGGTGAAGTGCTGGCACATTACCGGTCAGGCACATGCATCGGCACCATTGTACCCGCCGCCGGCTGATGGCATAAACTTTGCCCGTTTTAGGCGCATTAGCCACGAGGAGATGATTTATGAATGGAATTGAGACTTCCGGGAAAAACAATCACAAGCAATCGCTCGGTCAATTGGTATCGGGAATCTTGGACGATGGGCGCACCTTGATCGTCAAGGAGCTTGAGGCGGCCAAGCTGGAACTCAAACAGGAAGTAAGCAAGGGCATGAAGGCGGGTGTCTCTCTTGGCATCGGCGGTTTTCTCCTGATCATGGGGTTCGGCCTGTTGTCGCTCATGCTGGTATTTCTGATTTCAGCTTATACGCCCGTGCCGCTCTGGGGTAGTTTGGGAATTGTCGGTCTGGTCTATTCAATTATCGGTGCAATAGCTCTCATGGCCGGCAAACGGAAGGTCGCCGAAGTAAAAGCGATTCCCGAAGACTCATTACAGAACACCAAACAGGATGTGCGTTATATCGCCGATCGGGCATCGTCAGGCTTGGCCAGAGCAGATCTCAAGAAAGCCGGTGAGGGCTAATGCACATCCTAATCGCAATTACAATTATAGGTTAACTCAACCGGCGTGCAGAACGCGCTGCCCGGCCCGTCGGCTGAAGAGCTCGAAACGGACGCTTGGGAGTAAAATGCCCGTGCACGTTTAGCATGCCGCCGCTCCACAATGTGTATGACAAGCTGTGATCTATAGAGGAGCAAATGCAACTGCTTCACCTGTTTCACACTCCTCCCTTCTAGAATCACCAACGGCGCGGCTATCGGCGCCGCGAGTCTACCTTGACCAAAATCCCGTCGAATGGCTCGACATTATCAATACGACGCGGTCGTCGTCGGCGCCGGCCCCAACGGGCTTGCCGCCGCCATTACGCTGTTACATAGCGGCAAGTCTGTGGCAGTCTACGAAGCTCATTCAAAGGTCGGCGGAGGAGCGCGGTCGGAAGAGCTGACGTTGCCGGGGTTCGTTCACGACGTGTGCTCGGCTGTCCATCCGCTCGGCATCGGTTCACCGCTGTTTCGCTCGCTTCCTCTGGCGCGCTACGGGCTCGAGTGGATCCAACCGCCGGCGCCGCTGGCCCATCCCTTCGATGACGGCACGGCGGCTATCTTGGAGCGCTCGCTTGGCGGCACCGCCGTCAACCTTAACGGCGATGCCGGGGCGTATCGAAGTTTGCTGGCACCGCTGGTGGACTCGTGGCTGGGTTTGGATGTCGATCTCCTCGGACCGCTGCGTTGGCCGCGGCACCCCGGCGCCTTGGCGCGCTTCGGAGTTTTGGCTCTCCTTCCGGCGCGCCGGCTGGCCGAGAGCCGGTTTAAGGGACACCGCGCCCGGGCGCTGTTCGCGGGTGTGGCGGCGCACTCCATGCTCCCGCTGGAGGCGTGGGGATCGGCGGCGTTCGGACTCGTTCTGGCGGTGACGGGACATGCCTTGGGCTGGCCCATCGCACGAGGAGGATCTCAAGCACTCGCCGATGCACTCGCCGCTTATGTACGAAGTCTTGGCGGTGAAATAGTCACCGGCTTGGCCGTGCGCTCTGTCGACGAGCTTCCGCCGTCGCGTGTCGTTCTCTGCGACGTCACGCCGCGCCAGTTACTCGCCATTGCCGGCAACCGCCTTGCGTCGGCTTATCGCCGCAAGCTGCAACGCTATCGCTACGGCATGGCGGCTTTCAAGATGGATTGGGCGCTTTCCGGACGGGTGCCGTGGAAGACCGGGGAATGCGCGCGATCGGCGACAGTTCATTTGGGCGGCAAACTCGAGGAGATTGCTGCGTCCGAGCGTGCCGCATGGCGCGGCGACCACGCGCAAAGACCTTTTGTGCTGGCGGTGCAGCCGTCGTTGTTTGATCCTTCGCGCGCGCCGCAGTCCAAACACACGCTCTGGGCATACTGCCACGTTCCGAACGGCTCTGATTTCGATATGACCGAACGCATCGAAGCGCAGATTGAGCGCTTCGCGCCGGGTTTTCACGATTTGATTCTGGCGCGCAGCGTCGCCCCACCGGCCGAACTGGAGCGCCGTAACGCCAATCTCGTCGGCGGCGATATCAACGGCGGAGCGCCGACTCTCGGACAACTGTTTTTTCGTCCAACTTATAAGACGTACAGGACTTCGTCTCCGGGCTTGTATCTGTGTTCGGCATCAACGCCGCCGGGTGGCGGCGTGCATGGGATGTGCGGCTATTTTGCCGCCCGCAGCGCGCTCCGAGAAATGTTTTAACGGCGCGCCCCAACATCGAGAGATTTTTTTGCTCTTGACAGGTATTGACCGTACTGCGGGATTCTGTTCACTCCGGACGACCGCCAAGAGAGAGCCGGCGGTCGAGATCATAAGCGGCGCTGCTCAAGCTCAGATGGGTGAATGCCTGTGGAAAGTTACCCAGGTGCTGTCCACGCGGGCCGATTTCCTCAGAGAAAAGACCCAGGTGATTGGAGTAGACGAGAGCTTTCTCGAAAAAAACCGGGCCTGATCCAGGTCGCCCATGCGAGATAAACACTCCACGTACCAGAAAGAGCACGCTGAAAATGTCCCTTCAGTGCCGCTAAGCCCATCCATCGGCTGTTCGCCGATCTTGTAACGAAAGGCAAGAGAATCGCTGACGAAATCCTCTTCGATAGCGCGCATGGTCGAAAGCCAGCGCGGATCCGTGGGGCCGATGAATTTTACCAGCGGCATGAGCAGCGTCGCGGCATCGACGGTTTCCGAACCTTTGTACTGCACAAAGGCGCGACGCCGCGGGCTCCAGAAGTGTTGAAAATTTCGTTGTAGATGGTATCGCGGACGTTTTGCAAGTGGTGATCACGGCGCCTGAGTAAAAGCCGTATGGTCCTGCATGCACTCTGCGCATTGCTGCGCAGGCGGCTTGACGCGCTTGCGGCAGCGCCCGAGAAAATGGGTCGTGTGCGTGCAGGTGCACATCGCGTTTTTTTTCGCGCTTCTGACAGCGGGTTTTTGTCTTTGTCTCATGACTGTCCCCTTAATTCCCCTTGTTTGAGCCGATCGATTTCACCGACAACTCCGGCGCCGGCCCCTCTTGCAATTGAATTTCCGTCGCTATGCCAGCGAGTGTGTTGCGCCGCTCCAGAGTGCCCCGGCGTATGCCGGTGATTGGATACTCCAGACCGATGATCATGCTGAGCGCGTTATTGATGCGCTCAAGAGCGGCACGGTTCGGACCGTCTGCGTCGTCACGTCGAAGCCGCTCAATCCTTCTCGGTGGCTGACTGGCATAGGCTCATTGGTTGCGATCATCGTCTTGCTCTTCGTAGATATCGTGACCGCAATTGGGGCATTTGGGGATTTGCCGCCCTTTGGTGACGGATACGGTTTGGTGGCAGCCGGTGCACCGAAATTTTCCCGTCCTCCTGGCCTCTTCGCCGGCAAGAGCCACCATTCTGAAGTCCTTACATCTCCCGCCGGTTTGAATGATTTTTAGCAGGCGGCGGCTGCGGTTCCTCTTGGTTGCGCTCAACCATGCGGTCGGCGGGCGCTGTTAACACCGAGGGCGCGAGTAAGGATTGACTCTGCCAGCCACGCTGGAGGCGATCGCCGTCGCCCGATCGCTCACCCGGGAGCGCGCGCGCCACCGCGCCCATGATCTCGGCGGTGATATTTGGAAATAGCGCGTTGGCGATTTGTAGCAGCCGGGCCTGAGGCGTAATGATCAACTCGGCCTGGCCGTACCGACAGGCCTCGATAATCTGGCGCGCGGCTTTTTGCGAGCTGGTGGAAAACAGCGGCGATGCGTTGGCGATACTGAAGAGCGCATACTCTTTTTTATGCTGGCCTTTGAAAAAGGCGTTGATGTGCGAGCCGGTGCGCATGAGG
>CAYZXN010000322.1:0-8453 GCA_964482425.1 uncultured Syntrophobacteraceae bacterium
CAAAGACCCGGATTTTTGTGATCTAGCCAATGACGCCTCAGGAGACGGCCCGCGAACCTGCGCAAAGCTGAGCGGATGTGGGCCTTTGACGTGCGTTTCCGCAACGCCCTGCGAATCAGCGCGAACTTCACCCATTCATCAGTAAGTGATCGGTGGAGCGCACCATGGGTTAAAAAAATAATTCTTTTGCGGGTTGCAGTCGGATCGTCGAGCAATCGCAAGAGCGCAACTCCTGAATCCGCGAGCTCTGCATTCAGATGGCCGGATTGTTTATGGTCGAGGCATTTTGCACAGAATACCGACCAGTCTTTAGGCCATTTCTGCTTTAGACTCGGTGGAACCATGACAATCACAGGACCGTCGTTAGGGCGCGCCAGCGCAATCGCGCTCGCAACCGCCAAGGCAACAAACGTTTTGCCCATTCCGACTTCATCGGCCAAGATGAGACCTGGTTGAGATTCTGAAGGAAGTAAGAGTCCGTGGAAGTGAAGTGAGACTAACGTATAAGCTGCCGATGACAGTGAGAACTCCCCTGTCTAAGGGCAAAACCTCTCAGAAAGAGGAGTTCTTTACACTGTATCAAATGGTGGGCCGCCGGAGACTCGAACTCCGGACCCGCTGATTAAGAGTCAGCTGCTCTACCAACTGAGCTAGCGGCCCGACACAAATCTGGTGACGAATCGAAATGGGTGCCGATAATTTCTCATCCAGCAGCCATTATCACAATAGTGGGGTGAGTGAAGGGATTTGAACCCTCAACCCCTGGAGCCACAGTCCAGTGCTCTAACCGTTGAGCTACACTCACCATATGAATAATCCCAAGCTGGCGCGCCAGAAGGGAATCGAACCCCTGACCTACGGCTTAGAAGGCCGTTGCTCTATCCAACTGAGCTACTGGCGCTAAAAACAACAGCGAGTAACAAGCGGTGAGTTGAAATTGAAACTCAACACTTATTACTCACCAGTCTTGATGGTCGGGGCGAGAAGATTTGAACTTCCGACCCCCTGCGCCCAAGGCAGGTGCGCTACCAGGCTGCGCTACGCCCCGTCAAACGAACAAGGCCATTCTACACAGCCAAGGAATGAAATCAAGGTTTTGCCGTCGCACTAAGATATCCTGGCAAGGCGTCGGCAAGTTTTTTTAGCGCTTTGCCACGATGGCTTACCTGGGCTTTGGTCTCGCGATCGATCTCACCGAAGGTCTTGTCGAGCGGCGGATAGAAAAACAAAGGATCGTAGCCGAAGCCGTTTTCGCCCCTGCACTCGAACGCGATTGTTCCTTCGCAGACCGCGCGGGTAATCCATTCGCCATCGCCATGCGGCGCGCACAGAGCCAAAGCGCAAACAAAGCGCGCGCCGCGATTTTCTTGGGGAACGCTTTTCATCTGCTCGAGCAGCTTTTGATTATTCTTGTTGTCGTCCCCTTCTGCGCCGCCGTAGCGCGCCGAGTAAATTCCCGGCGCGCCGTTCAGAGCGTCGACTTCCAGGCCGGAATCGTCCGCCAACGTATAGTAGCCGGAATACTCGCACAACGTTCTCGCCTTCTTGAGGGCGTTCTCTTCGAACGACCTGCCGTCTTCGATCACCTTCGGCCAGGTCAATAGATCTTCCAGTGAGACGATATTCAACGGCAGGTTTTGGAGAAAAGCCCTGACCTCGGCGAGTTTTCCGGCGTTCGTCGTCGCGACAAGCAGATCGATCACTCCTGGCTACTCGTCATCCGAGCGAGGCGAGAACCTGCTTCTGTGCCTTCAGTAGCTCTTTGATCGCCTGTTGAGCGGTCTGGGCCATATTATCCATCTGCTTTTTGGTAAAGGGGACGCTCTCGGCCGTGCCCTGCACCTCGATGAATTTACCGGAACCGGTCATGACGAAGTTCATATCGACATCGGCCTTGCTATCTTCCTCGTAACATAAATCCAAAAGCACTGCGCCGTCGACAATACCGATGCTCACGGCGGCCACCGAATCTTTGATCGGGTCGCGCGCGATCACGGCGCGCTTTTGCCAGCTCCGAACCGCCTCGCCCAGCGCCACATAGGCGCCGGTGATCGACGCCGTACGCGTACCGCCATCGGCCTGAATCACGTCGCAATCGATCCATACCGTCCGTTCGCCGAGACCGCGCAGGTCGGTGATCGCGCGCAGGCTGCGGCCTATCAGCCTTTGAATCTCATGGGTTCGCCCGCCTACTTTGCCGCGCGACGACTCGCGTCCGATGCGCGCCTGCGACGATCCCGGCAACATGCCGTACTCGGCCGTGATCCAGCCTTTACCGCTGTTGCGCAAAAACTGCGGCACGCGCTCTTCGAGTTTGGCCGTGCAAATGACTTTGGTGTCGCCCATTTCGATCAAAACCGAGCCATCGGCGGTTTTGATGTAATTGGGCGTGATTCGCAGCGGCCTCAGCTGTTTGGGTTTTCGTCCATCTGTTCTCATCAGGTGTTCCAATGCACAACACGAAGCGACCTTCGCGTCTGCTCATGCTGCGTAATACGGTCTGGTATGGGCTCGCGGATCAACTACTCAAGTGAAACACGACCATCTTGAGCTCGGTCATCTCTTGAACGGCATACTTGGGTCCTTCTTTACCGAAACCCGAGTCTTTAAGCCCGCCGTAGGGCATGAGATCGACGCGCCATTGCGGTCCCCAATTGACATGGAGATTGCCGGCCTCCGCTTCGCGGGCGAATTTCATCGCCCACTCGACGTTCTCGGTAAAGATTCCGGCCGAGAGGCCGTAAATACTATCGTTGGCAAGGGCGATGGCATCATCGATGCTGTTAAACGGCGTGACGGCAACCGCCGGCCCGAACAGCTCGTCGCGTGAAATACGCATATCGGGCTTGACGTCGGCGACCACCGCGGGTACGTAGATAGCGCCGCGCCGGCCGCCGCCGGCAGCCAGCCGCGCGCCACCCGCCACCGCTTCGTTGATCCATTCTTCGACCCGGACCGCCTCACTTTCCTTGACCATCGGACCGACTTTGGACTTTTCATCGAGTTGATTTCCCGTGCTCAACGCTTCGACTTTAGGTTTCAACACGTTGAGAAAATCACCGTAGACCTTTGCCGACGTAAGCACCCGCTGGGTAGAGATACAGGTCTGCCCGGCGTTGCCGTAGCCAGTCATTGCCACCGCGGCCGCCACTTTGTCCAGATCGGCATCCGGCATAATGATGAGCGGGCTGTTGGAGCCTAACTCCATCGTAACTTTCTTGATGCCGGCTAGTTGGCAGATACGTTCGCCGATCTCCCGGCTGCCTGTAAAAGTGATCTTGCGCACGCGGCGGTCTTTGACCAGATTATCGCCAATCTCGCCGCCCGATCCCGTGATGCATTGGATTCCTTCGGGCGGCAGCCCCGCTTCCAGAAGAATCTCGGTGAGCTTCAATGCCGACAGCGGCGTATCGGATGCCGGTTTGATGATGACGGAGTTACCCGCCGCCAGCGCCGGACCGACTTTGTGACAGACCAGGTTCAAAGGGAAATTAAACGGCGCGATGGCGGCGACAACACCGCAAGGCACCCGTAACGTAAAACCGAATTTATTGGCGCCGGTAGGATCGCCGTCCAGCGGCACGGTTTCACCGTGGATCCGCTTGGCTTCCTCAGCCGAACCCATGATCGTCTCCACCGCGCGGCTGGCCTCGCCGCGTCCCTCGGCAATGATCTTGCCTTCTTCCTGTGAAATCGTTTGGCCCAGCTCCTCATTGCGCGCGGCCATGAGATCGGCCGCTGTGCGCAGAATCTTCCAGCGCTGGTACGCAGAAAGTTTTGCCATCACCTTGGCGCCCCGTTCGGCATAGGCCAGCGCCTTTTCAACGTCGCCCGCATCCGCTCTGGGCACGGTATCGATAACCGAATTGTCGAAAGGATTTTTGACTTCGATCTTAGCGGGCTTGTCGAGCCAATTTCCGGCTAAAAAAATCTTCATGGGAAAACCCTCCTGGAGGCATTGAGAATTGCGACACTAGCTCCCATCCGTGTTCGCCTCCCTTTCTGCACTATTTATTCGCAGCCGTCATCGTCGTCACGGGTGCGGTAAAAGCTTCGCCCGTAGGCCCGGTGAAAAACGGTCCACTTCGAGCCGGGCTCTTTTGCCGGTAGGTTCTGCACGGCTTGTATCTTACCGTCGAGATCGTCCAGCGCGTGCAAAATCAACGCCTCCACTGTTTGCGGCAATTTGGGAGAGCCGTACTCGTAGGCGCCGTGGTGGCTGACCAGCATGTGCTTGATCAGCATCGCCAGCTCGTCGGGAAAGTTTGTGATCTCGGCAATCTTCTTGGTGACCATCTCTACTTCCATCACTAAATGTCCGAGCAACTGCCCCTCATCCGTATAATCGACCACATGCTCGTGAGAGAATTCATAAACTTTGCCGATGTCATGGAGAAACCCTCCCATGAGCAGGAGATCGACATTGATACCGCGATAGTTCTCCACGACTTTGAGAATGAGTTTAAGCAGCGACAGCGTGTGTTCCAGGAGTCCGCCCAGGTACGGATGGTGAATCGTTTTCGCTCCCGGCGCGTGCTTCAAGAGTTCCATCAGCTCGCGATCGGCGAAGCACGCTTCCGCCAGCGCCAGCAGGTGCGGATTTTTCATGTTCCGCAGAATCGTTTGGAGCTCTTCGAGCATGGCCTCGGGATCGAATGCGCTCCTGGGCAGAAAGTCCTCCGGGGCGATTGTCTTTTCATCCACCCTTATGACGTCCTGAACGCGAATTTGCATTTTGCCCTGATAAAGCGTCGATTGGCCGCGAATCCGCACAAAATCGTTCTTTTCGAATCCTCGGCTCAAATCGTCGGCCCGTTCCCACACCCGCCCTTCGATTTCACCGCTCTTGTCGAGAAGCTTGAGAGTAAGATAGCTGTTGCCGCCCTTGGTCACTCCGTGGGTTTTTGCGGCAACAAGAAACACCGAGTCCACCAGCTGGTTGTCACGAATCTCGGCAGTGTAGAGGACCTTCATAAAATGTTCCTTCCGCAGCGGACTCAGCGCAGTGCATAGGCCATGTCATAGAGCGATTGAACCAGAAAGCGTTTGATAAACAGAATAGCGATGAAGGCGATGATCGGCGAAAGATCGAAGCCGCCCGCGGTTACCGGCAAGAAATTGCGAATCCTCTCAAGCACAGGCTCGGTGACGTTATAAAGAAATTGGACAATCGGATTGTAAGGGTCGGCGTTGATCCAGGACGCCACCACCCGGGCAATAAGGATCCACTGATAAGCCCATAACAAGTAGTCCAAGACCTGGGCCAGGGCGATTAAAAAATTGGCAAATACAAACATTTCGATATTTTATGTCCTGCGCGGGCCGAACAGCGCTGTGCCGATGCGTACAATAGTAGCTCCTTCTTCGATGGCAACCGGATAGTCGTGAGTCATGCCCATGGACAATTCCTTGAGATCGACATTGGGCGTGGCCAACGCCTGAAGCTCATCTCGGAGCTCGCGCAGCTGACGAAAGTAGGGACGAACGTCTTCCGGATTACCTCGCAAAGGCGGCACGGTCATGAGTCCTTCGACTTTGAGATGGGATAATTCTCCAACCGCGCGCAGAAGCTCGCCTGCCTGCGCTTTTGCGATACCGGATTTCGACTCTTCGGCCGCCAAATTGATCTCAATCAACGTTCTGACTACGATGTCGTTCTTCCGGCCTTCCTTATCCAGTTCGCGCGCCAGCGCAACACTGTCCAGGGTTTCTATCACTTCAAAAAGCTGCACCGCCGACTTTGCCTTGTTGCGTTGTAAATGACCGATCATGTGCCATTCGATAGTTTGATCAATATTCTTCTTGGCGTTGCGAGCCTCCTGGACGTAATTCTCGCCGATAAGCCGCACTCCGGCTTTCACCGCGGCGCGGATCGCCTCAATGCTCTGCGTCTTGGCGGCGGCCAGGAGCTTGATGCTGTGCGCCTCTCGCCCGCATCTCACCGCCGCTTCGCGACTGCGATCAATGATCTTTCGATAATTGGCGCCGACATCGGTCATAGGCCATTTGGCTTACCATATCGCCCACCATAAATCACTCCGCGAGCCGTCGTCGTGGCGTGCCGCCAACAACCTGCCCTCAACCGCCGATACCCCACAACCGATGGGCGGTACTGGCTTAATCCGCCGCCTCTCCCCCGGTAACTTCGCCGCACTCGACGGTCAAGCTGCCATAGTCACAGCGGATCGCGCTCAGGTTGGTGCGAAGCGGCAAACCGCTGTCGCGCAGTAGCGCCTCGACATCGAAAACCAAGGTTTCGTCACGAAGCTCCACCAGGCTGGATACGCCGGCGATGGCCTGTAAGAAGTAGCGCTTCAAAAAACTGAGACTCAGAAAGCCCGCCTTCAATCTGCCGACCTGCGCAGTGATCTTACCTTTCGATACTGAAACGACCCATAGCATATGGAACGGAATTCCAATGATTTTGTAGTAGGTACCGCTTACAACAATCCCTTCCGGAGCAAGGGCGATGCGCACGTCGCGGACAGTCTCTGGCCAAGAGCAGGCTCTCCCCAGAAAGTCACTCAGGTCCGCCTCGGTCACAATCAATCGGAGCGAGCGTATCTCCACTGCGTCTTTTTATCAGGTGCATAAGCGATTTTACAGGCGAACGGTCACTCCCGGAGAAGCGGACCCGGAGATTCGCGGAAACACCTGACCGTAGCGAAAACTTAGCGGCCATAACTGCCCGAAGTTGGCTTGACATTACCCGCTCGTCAACAATTTTCATTACTTTTCACTGCATGGCTGTTATAATTCAAAGTTATAACGAAGAAAGGCGCGTTCTTATGGACAGTCATATTCTCATACTTCTGATCGTTGGCGGCGGGGCTGTTTACGTTCTGCCGTTTATCATCGCCGGGATTCGCAAGGCCGAACACCGCACTGCTATCTTTTGGGTCAATCTTTTCTTTGGCTGGACGCTTCTTGGCTGGCTGGCAGCGCTTGTCTGGGCCGTCACCGAAGATACCGCGTCCACCGCGTCGCTTCCACCCGTGCAGTTAAAGAGGCAAGCCACACGTTCACCGGAGGTTCACGAATTGCCGCTAGTCAACGCCGGTAGACGGATGGACGGCGCCAAAAAATCCGACAACTGGGTTCTCGAATAAGAGCCTCGAAGCCGCCATCGCTCGTACTTGCCTCGTCATCTGCGCCTGTCGGGTCTATGACACCGCGCGTTTTCGACTGTCTCGGCCGCCTGTATCGTCTGCAACACAGTAACCGACGTTTCGTCTATAGGATGGAACACCTCGGCTCTGCGACAATGCCTTAAGCGGGTTAATTCATGGCATCGTGATTGCGTTAGCCGAACGCGATGGTACTTCCGGGCAACGTTTCGTTTAGGTCTTTGGCTGCGTTCGTTGTTTCCGTAACTGTGTTGGTGCTGTTTGCTTGGTTCGGCCTCTGGCAAGTGCGGCAGATACAGTCGGAGAAGGAGATTGTTGCGCAAGCACCGGTCCCTGAAGCTCCAGCCCTCGATCAACCTGCCGCCGCCCAGGCTAAGGACGTTGCGCCTGGAGTATGGGAAGCAGCTCCGGAACCAAAGGAACCTGCTCCCGAGAGCACGGTCAAGGAACTCGTCCAGGCGTGGAACGCCGGCGATGTCGACAGGATTGCCGCGCTGTTTCTACCGGACGGCGTGCTACGCATACCTACGGGCTCGGAAATTCATTCACGTGAGGAAATAAAAAAGACAATCGCCGAGCACCGCAAGGGAATGTTGAGCGAGACGACGCTCAATAACACCGTAGAAGGAGTTTCCAAAGACGACAACGATAAAGCCGTCGTCAAAGGCACCTACCATCTCAACGGCATCAAGCTGCTGGGATTCAGCACCAGTTCCGAGGGCACTTACGAGGTTGAAGGAGTCAGGCACAACGGCCGCTGGATGATCGCCAAAGCCGAGCTAACGCGCAAATAGTCGCTCACTGCCATCAAGTCCCTCCCACCGCATCACCCGCAGATAAATCGCGGCCCTATAGCGTTACCGATTGTCGAACACCGAGAATCTTTGCAAACACTGGCAGCCTCGGCTTTGCGTAATCTGAACGAAAAACTACGAGCAAAACATTGACGGTAAAAACCCGCCATGTATGGGAGCACCAGCCGGGAAATCCTCGCCAGCGCGCACCGCGAAAAGCCAGTTAATTGTGATGGGAACTCACGGACGGACCGGTTTGCCGCACATGGTTCTCGGCAGTGTTGGGAAACAACCGTCCGCCTGTCCTCGATCGCAGTTCTGACCGTACCGTTATCTCCGGCTGAAAAGAAACAGCCCGCTCGCGCAGTTTGAATAAAGCCGCTTCGGTCCAGTTCGGCAATAATACTCATATCGGCGAAGTCCTCAGGCCTATCGGCGCGCGCCGCCGAAACAGCCAGGCAACGTGGGTTGGGGCGGGAATTGCCGACTGAGTGGTTCAGTCAAGAAATCCACACATAGCGGTTTTAAGTTC
>CAYZXN010000323.1:0-6523 GCA_964482425.1 uncultured Syntrophobacteraceae bacterium
TGGCTTTTGACGAACCGACGTTCTTGCAGAAGTCGGTTGCCTTCGCCCCCGGCAAGTGGACCGAGCGCTATTTCACGGTCAAGGCCAACCCCCATACCACAACCCTGGTGATGCCCGAAGAACTCGGCCCGCTGCCCAAAGGAACCAATGCCTTTGCACGCGCCAACCTCTGGCAGCTTTACACGTCGCTGGCATGGGGACCTGAAAGGGTGCGCTTCGTCTGCCTGTGGAACCGCAAGGGTGGTGATGGGCCGGGCGGCACCCAGCACATGTACGAGACCGTGCAGAAGTATTCAGGGCGAGTCTATGTGATCGACACCACGACACTTTGGTAGCAGGAGTAGCATCATGAGCTTGCAAGAGAAAATCAAAATCAACGGACCGAAGAAGATCCTGACGCTCGACGGCGGCGGTATTCGCGGTATTTTGACGGTGGAAATTCTCGCCAAGATCGAAGCCATGTTGCGCGAGCGATCGGGGCGCGGCAAAGATTTCGTGCTGGCCGATTATTTCGATTTCTTCGCCGGCACCAGCACCGGTGCCATCATTGCCGCCTGTCTTTCGTGGGGCATGAGCGTCGACCGCATCCGCGATTTCTATCTGCAAAACGGTAAAGAGATGTTCGACAAAGCCTCGCTGCTGAAGCGTTACTACCGTCATAAGTTCGAAGACGAAAAGTTGTCCGCACGGTTGCGCCAGGAATTCGGACCCGGCACCACGCTCGGAAGCGAAAACCTGCGGACGTTGCTGATGATGGTCTTGCGCAATGCCTCGACGGATTCGCCGTGGCCGGTCTGCAACAATCCGGCGGCCAAATACAACGATTGCAGCCGGGCCGACTGCAATCTCAATCTGCCCCTGTGGCAGTTGGTTCGCGCCAGCACTGCTGCGCCGACATATTTCCCACCGGAGGTCGTGCGGGTAGGCGCAAGGGAGTTCATCTTTGTGGACGGCGGGATCACCATGTACAACAATCCCGCATTTCAAGCGTTTCTCATGGCCACGGTGGAGCCGTTCAATCTCAACTGGCCCGCGGGGGAGAATAAGATTCTCTTGGTCTCGGTCGGCACCGGCAGCAGTCCGGATGCCAACGCCGACCTTCGACCCGAAGAGATGAACCTGCTTTACAACGCCAGCTCGATACCGTCCGCACTGATGGCAGCGGCGCTCAACGAGCAGGATTTTCTGTGCAGGGTTTTCGGCAATTGTCTGGCGGGAGACGCTCTGGATAGAGAAGTCGGCGACATGATCGGCAAGAGAGGTCCTGTGCAGCCAAAGCTGTTTACCTATGTGCGCTACAACGCCGAGCTTACGCGGGCCGGTTTGGAGTCTCTGGATCTTGCCGATATCGAGCCGAGAAACGTCCAGCAGCTCGACTCCATTGAGTACATTGCCGATCTGCAACGAGTCGGCAGGACAATCGCATCGCGCAAGGTCTCCATGGACCATTTTACCGGCTTCTGTTAGTCTCGAAAGCGCATGTTCCCAGTGGTCTGAGATGTTTGACAATGTTTTCCGGAGGATTGTTTTATGAGCTCTAATCCGTTCGCCGGTATTCAAGGCTTTTGGGGTCAGGCGGAAACGGGTTCGCGAATCTTCGTCAGTTACCGGCGCGGAGATTCGCGCGGCGATGCGGGCCGCTTAACCGACAAGCTCAAGTCTCATTTCGGAGAAAAACAGATCTTCCGCGACGTCGAGGCGATCGAAGCGGGTGTCGACTTCGTTGAAGCGCTCAATCAAGCGGTGAGCCGATGCGCGGCTCTGTTGGCGGTGATCGGTCCGAACTGGGTCAAAATAGCCGATGAACGCGGGCAGCGCCGCCTGGACGACCCCAATGATTTTGTCCGCTTGGAGATCGCCGCGGCATTGCAGCGCGATATCCGGGTGATCCCGGTATTGGTCGGCGGCGCGGTCATGCCCAAGAGCGAGGATCTGCCGCCCGGCCTGGAAAGCTTGGCGCGGCGCCAGGCGCACGAGCTGAGTGATCCGCGCTGGGACTTCGACGTCGGCCAACTCATCGAGACGCTCGAAAAAGCCGGCATACGCCCGGCCCGGCGCCCGCGCGCCGAGGTGAGCGAAAGCCGCTGGAGCAGAAACAAAGTCGCTATCGGAGTCGGCGGCGCGCTCCTGATGATCGCCGGCTATATCTATTCCGAGTTCGAGGACGACATAGATGAATTGCTTTCACCTTCGGTCGCCGTCGCGCCCGGAAATCTCCAGGGCTTTCAGGGTGCCAATCTGCCGCTCGCCAACCTGCCGCTTGAAAATCCGAAGCCGCGCAGAGAGAGCAGAGACCCAGAACCAGTCTCCGGCAGATTGTCCGCCATTTCCCCACAGAACTCGGCCGAGAAAAAAGAAGAGCCGCGGCGGCTGTTGTCTTATCAAGGCCTCGACGCCATCGGGCGCTATCCGACCTTGGTTCAAGTTCTAAACCCCGGCTGACCGCCTTGCATGCAATTAAAGCGTGTCGTCGACACGCTCCGGCCTGAATACGAGGATAAAGTCGCGTTCGTCACCGCCGATTTGAGTACGCCTGACGGCCAGCTGTTTGCCGCCACCGCCGGTGTCAGCGAAACCACACTGCTCTTTTTCGATCGTTTCGGCACGCCGGTGAACCAGTATCACGGCGTCACCACGGAGGCTAACCTGCGAAACGTCATCGAATCGACGTTCCAGCTCAGACGGCGCGCCGCCGGGAGATAAGGCCCTCGTCGGGATCGTCAATCCGGGAACATGGATCAAGAAATCGTCACGCGGCTGAAGCAGCGTCTCGTTCACGAACGGCTCGATGCGCTCATTGCGATATCGCCCGAGAATGTTACCTACGTCTCCGGCTTCGTGGTGCCGTCCCAATCGCTGATGCGCTGGCGCCACGCCATCTGTATCGTCACCGCCGATGGGCGGGTTTCGATGGTCGCCATCGATATGGAGGCGACCACGGTCAAAGCGCATGCCGGGATCGACGACCTGCGGATCTACCGCGAGTTTACCGACGATCCCATGGATAAACTCGTCGAGGTTTTGCACGATCTTCATCTCGCCGGCGGGAACATCGGCATCGAGATGGACTATCTGCCGGCGAAAGATTTCGCGACCCTGCGAGAGAATCTTCCCGGCGTTCAGTGGAGTGCCGGCGAGGCTATTTTCAACAAGGCGCGGCAGGTAAAAACCGCCGGCGAGCTTGCCTTGCTCCGGGGTCTGAGCAAGTTGACGGACAAGGCCATCGGCGACACTCTGATGCAGGCCAAAGCCGGCATGAGTGAGATGGAGCTTGCGGGCCATTTGTTGACGTCGCTGTTTGGCGGCGGCGCGCACAGTTACAAACTCATGATCATCGCATCGGGGGAGCGCAGCCAGTTTCCCAACGTCGGCCCCACCGAGCGCAAGTTGCGCCGGGGCGATCTCATCCGCATGGAAATATTCGGCCAGCAAAACGGTTATCTTGCCGGCGTGTGCCGCACTGCGGTCGTGGGAGAAGCGAACGCGGAGCAGAAGAAAATCTGGGCTAATTTGATCGAGTGCAAGTATCTGGTGCTGGACCTGATCAGGCCGGGCGCGCGCTGCAGAGAAATTTATCAGAAGTTTTTGCAAAAATTCAGCGAGCTCGGCTTCGAGCCGATTAGTTTTGTCGCCCACGGCATCGGCCTGCATCTGCACGAGGAGCCCTACATGGGCCGCTATGGTGACGAGATTGTCGAGACGGGAATGGTGGGGGCGTTCGAGCCGCTGGTCTATATTCCGGGACGCTTCGGCATGCAGAACAAGGATATGTTTTGCGTGAGCGAGACCGGCTGCGAGCTGTTGTCCAACTACACGCCCGCGGACACGCTGTTACAAGTTGGTTGAGACAACATGAAAATCACCGCCATAGAAACCATTCCAATCCGCCTGCCGACGCGCAGGGTGCACCAATGGGCGAGTTTGACCACGCCCATCGGTGTCTACGTGATCATCAAATTGCATACGGACGAGGGATTGATCGGACTTGGAGAGGCGCCGGTATTGAAGGATTGGGGCGGCGATCACGGCAGATATTTCGGTGAGACGCCGCAGACCACGGTTCACATCATTAGCGACATTCTGGCGCCGGTTTTAAAAGGCCAGGATCCGCGCCGTTTTGAGGCGGTTCATGCTTTGATGGATAAAGCCGTCAAAGGTTACCCGTATTGCAAGGCGGCCATCGATGCCGCTCTCTACGATGTCGCCGGCAAGGCTTTAAACATTCCGGCATACGAGTTGTTAGGCGGCTGTTTCCGCGAACGCGTGAGTATCGCTCATAGTCTCGGCTTGATGGAAATCGAGAAGGCGGTGGACGAAGCGGTTCAGGCCAAGGCCGAAGGTGTGAAGACCATCAAGCTCAAAGGCGGCGTCGAGCAGAAGCGCGACGTCGAGTTGGTCAAACAGATTAGAAAAGCCATCGGGCCGGAATTAAATATTTGCGTGGATGCCAACCAGGGATACCCCAGCGTCAAAGCAGCCGTAAGAATCACTAGGGCGATGGCGGAATACGATCTGCTCTACATGGAGCAGCCGGTCGAAGGCATCGATCAGATGGCCGAAGTGACGCGCCGGGTCGATACGCCGGTCATGGCCGATGAAAGCGCGTGGACGGCGCAGGACGTGCTGGAAATTGTGCGGAAGAAAGCCGCCGATGTGATTTCGATTTATACCACCAAGCCGGGAGGAATGTTCAAAGCGAAGAAAGTCGCCGCCATCGCCGAGGCTGCCGGACTGCCTTGCAACGTTAACGGTTCAGTGGAGACCGGGGTCGGCAATGCCGCTAATATTCATCTGGCCGCTTCCACGGCAGTGGTCACCTACGGCTGCGTGGTGCCGGTTTCCTCGCCCAAAGAAAAAGCTAAAAACGGCATTGCCGGAATTTACTATCAGGACGATATCATCACCGAAGCTTTCAGCTTCGACAATGGCGATATTATCGTTTCATCGAAGCCGGGACTGGGCATCGAACTCGACGAAGAAAAGCTCAAGCATTACCGGGTCGATGGATGATACCTTGGGAAGTCGACCGATGAGTGCTTCCGGAACGATGGCAGTGGGCCTGCGGCTTGAAGCGGACTTAAACTACCGTTTACAGAGCGACGGCCGAAAAAAGCGTACAGCCGGCCAAGCACCCTCCAAGTCATTGCACCTATGTGCTCCTGTGCCATCGCCCCTCCAGCACTCACCACTCGATGACCGCCTGTCGCGACTTCCCATCAACGCATGACCAATCCGGGCTAGACTATATGAAAATTCATAAGATCGCGGTTCTGGGCGCCGGCAACGGTGGGTGCGCGGCAGCGGCGGACTTAACCTTGCGCGGCTACCAGGTGCGCTTGTTTTCACGCTCGGATAAGACTCTTCTGCCGATCATCAAGCGCGGCGGCATTACACTGGCCGAGGGCGGCCAGGAAAAGTTTGCCGCACCGTATTTTCACAGTCCGCATATCACTCCGGTGATCAACGGCGTCGATCTGATCATTGTCGCCGCGCCGGCAGTGGCGCACGAGTATCTGGCGCAAAGCATGGCGCCGCATCTCACCGATGGCCAGCGAATTCTCCTCAATCCCGGCCATACGGGCGGTTCGCTCCACTTCGCCAATGTCCTGCGCCGCGCCGGTTGTAAGGTGCGGGTGAAACTCTGCGAGACCGTGACCTTGACCTATATCTGCCGCATGCCTGCGCCGGCACGGGTGGAAATCTATCGGCGCACCACCCATCTGCGCTGCGCCGCGTTTCCGGCTAGTGGCAGCGCCGAGGTGTTCGAACAGATCCGCGATGTTTATCCGAACATAGTTGCAGCGCAGAACGTCCTGGAAACAGGTTTCTCCAATGTCAACGCCATCATGCATCCGGCAGGCATGCTCGGCAATGCGGGTTGGATCGAAAAAACCGGTGGCGATTTTTTGTACTACCGTGAAGGAGTGACGCCAGCCATCGCGGCCTGGATCGAAGCTGTCGACAGCGAGCGCTTGGAGATTGTCAGGCGCCTGGGGCTGCCGCCGCTTCGGTTTGTCGATATTTTTCACCAGGCCGGATTGACGTCGGAAGAGGCGAAAGCCAGCGGGTCGGTCTTCCGCGCGATCCATGAAAGCGAGCCCAACTTCAAAATAAAATCGCCGGCGACGCTCGATCACCGCTACCTTCACGAAGACGTCGGTTACGGTCTGGTGCCGATGGCGGAAATCGGCAAACTTGTCGCCGTTAAGACGCCCGTGATCGATGCCCTGATCACACTCTCATCGGTGGCCAACGGAATTGACTATCGAACGCGAGGTTTGACTTTGGCAGGGATGGGTTTGGCCAATATCCGCGCGGAAGATTTGGCGACGATTTTGCAGCACGGCTTTTAATGCGGTTCCGCAAACATGTCGGCAGGCGGCGCCAATATCTCACAGGCGAACCACGCGACGAAGCGCGTGAAACTTTTCAACACCCCTCCGGAAAGGCGGCTTTATGCGCGTAGGTTTATGCTTTGACGGTTTCTATCCAGTTCAAGAAATGATCGAGCTTGCCCGACTGG
>CAYZXN010000324.1:0-10057 GCA_964482425.1 uncultured Syntrophobacteraceae bacterium
GCGTGATCTTGGAAGGACTCGACAGCCGCGTGCTCGTCCCTGCCAAGGACTTCAGCGAAACTGCATCGATGTTGATTACGAAAGCACCCTCATGAACGCCGATTGGCCGCTGGCGCAAACATTCCTGCAAAGCCATCCGTACGAAGCGGGCCTGGTGCTCGAGAAACTCCTCCCGGCGGAGGCAGCCGCGCTGCTGCGGCAGATTCCGTTGCCAACCGCTGCGGCCGTCCTCGAGCGGATGACTTCGGCGATAGGCGCACAGTGTTTGCTTGCCTTGCCTGCCGATTTCGCCGGAGCCACCATCGAGATGCTTTCGTTGGACGCCGCCGCTCGCCTGCTCCGCTGTCTCTCCGCCGTTGATCGTGAGCGCTTGGTTGCGGCGGTCTCCGTAAAGCGCTCGACTCCTTTGAACCGTCTGCTGAATTACCCGCTCGGAACGGCTGGAGCCCTGATGGACCCAGAGACGCTGACGCTGCCCCAGTCCATCCTAGTGAGCGAAGCCTTGGCGCGCGTGCAGCGTTTTCCTCAGCATACCCTTTACTACCTATACATCGTCGACCAGGAACAGACGCTCACTGGAGTTATGAATTTGCGCGAACTGATGCTGGCCGCTCCGCAGAATCGCCTTTCATCGGTTATGCATACTCGTGTCGAGAGACTATCCGCGAACGCGAATCTTGCCGCGATTCTACTAAATGACGCCTGGCGGGAGTTCTACGCGCTGCCGGTCACAGACAATCAAGGCAGGTTTTTGGGTGCGCTTCGCTCCAAAACTCTGCGCCGACTCGAACTCGAAAACGCGCGACAAAGGCCGGTGGACGAGTCCCTAACGGCTGTGCTCAGCCTTGGAGAACTCTGCTGGATCGGCTTTGGCGGGATGCTCGCAGGCTTGGCTGCAACCATTTTTCCGCAAGCGCTACCGAGAAACAAACGGGAGGAAACCACGCATGGCGCAAACGACTGAACAAGCCGTTACCGGCCTGGCGCAAACTTTTCTGGAACTCTATCCCACTGAAGCTGTTCGGGTCCTGGAGACCCTGCCGTCCGCTGAAATCGCCGAATTGTTTAACCGGGAACCTACCGCCCGGGTGACCACGCTTATCGAACACATTCTGCCCGGAGTCGCGGCTGCGGCTTTGCAGCAGATGGGCCCCGATTCCGCGCGCCAAGTCCTTTCTGGTTTGGAACCGGACCGCGCCGCCATGCTGCTTTCGCGCCTCGATAAGGACAGCCAGGCGGCTTTCTTGAGCGCCGTGGATTCGCGGCTTGCCCGAGAGCTTCAGACCTTAATGATTTATCCTCACGGCACTGCCGGAAATCTTATGGATCCTCGAACAACTCTGGCACGTCCCGGATCAACCGTCGGCGAGATTCTGAGTTACCTTCACGCTGCTGAGCGGAAGCGCATCTATGACGTCTGCGTCGTGGATGAAGAAGGCCGCCTCATCGGCACCGTGGCTTTGCAGGACCTGGCGGTGGCGGCAAGCCAAGATCGTTTGGAAGAGCTCTTGCACCGGGCGCCGCCGAGTGTGGGCGCAATAGCGACACGCGAAGAAGTGGTCGACTTAATGACGCAGCACCGGCTTTCGAGCCTGCCCGTGATCGATACCGAAGGCAGGGTGATAGGAATCATCCGGCACGACAGATTGATCGCCGCCGCCCAGGAGGAAGCCAGCGTCGACATCCAGACCATGGTTGGCGCCAGCAAGGAAGAACGAGCCTTATCGAACGTTTCCTTTGCGATTCGAAAACGATTGCCCTGGCTCCAAATTAATTTAGTGACGGCGTTTTTGGCGGCTTCCGTCGTCGGGATCTTCGAAGGGATCATCGCCAAGTTTACTGCCCTAGCGGTTCTGCTTCCGATTGTCGCCGGGCAGTCCGGCAACACAGGTGCGCAGGCGCTCGCCGTAACCATGCGCGGCCTCGCGCTGCGCGAGATTCGACCGCGCCATTGGATCCGCGTCACTCTCAAAGAATTTAACGTTGCCTTCTTTAACGGCATCGCCGTGGCGCTGACTACATCTCTGGGCGTCTATCTGTGGAGCCGTTCGGCCGGCCTCGCCCTTGTGATAGGAATTTCGATGATTATTTCGATGGTTGCCGCCGGTTTGTCGGGCGCGGTGATTCCCATGATTTTACTTGCCTTCGGCCAGGATCCTGCCCAGTCTTCGTCGATCATTTTAACGACAGTGACCGATGTCGTCGGTTTTTTCAGTTTCCTCGGTCTCGCAACGCTACTGGCCGCGATGCTACCGACCTGAAGAATAAGTCCCAGCCGACCTGCTCTGCTTCGCGACGATCGCGCTTCCAATGATCTTGTATACCTCTTTTTGCCGGGCGGTTCTTGTGCTTGACCACGATGCGGAGTCGTGTTTAGTAGCACTTTTCAAGCATCAGCACGAAAAGCGTCTTCCAAAGAGGTAAAAACATGGCAGCCTCGTGGGAAAGTACCAACGTCGATAACAGTAACATGCCGCTTTATCTCAGCCTGCCGGAACGTGGCGGCCCGGTTCCCGGCATCGTGGTTGTGCACGGTCAATCGGGGCTCGATGACTTCATCAAAGCGACGACTCACATGCTGGCGCTCCAGGGGTATGCTGCAGTGGCTCCGGACCTGTACCACCGCGACGGTCCGGCTTGCAAAGACGACAACATGACCAAGAAGTCGCGCGTGCGCGACACCCACATTATCAACGACATCACCGGCGCCATGCAATTCTTGAAAAATCACCGCCGGGTTGACGGCGCACGCCTGGGCATCGTCGGTTTTTGCATGGGCGGACGTATCGTTTATCTCATGGCAGCGGCCAGCCGCGATCTAAAGGCCGCTGTGATGTTTTACGGCAGCGGCACCATGGTGCCTTTCGGCGACGGTCCCTCCCCTTTCGATCAAACCAGAGAAATCGGCTGTCCTCTTCAGGGACATTTTGGTGCTGACGATCAAAACCCATCGCCGGAAGACATGCGCAAACTCGATGGCGAGCTTACGCGGTGGAACAAGCCTCACCAGTTTCATACGTACTCCGGCGCCGCGCATGCCTTTGCCAACGCGACTTCGGCCAATTACCGGCCCCATGCAGCGGCCTTGGCTTGGCCGCGAGCGACGGAGTTTTTCAGCCGCCATTTAGTCGCGTGACCAGTCGGGGTCCGGGAGGAGAGAATATGGTTAGTACTTCGGATCTCTTAGAAACCGCGGCGAGCGACAGCATTCAACACTACAACGCCGCGGCGGACCTGATTGAACGCAATCTCGCCGTCCGGCCTGAAAAGATTGCTTACATCGACGACCAGGGCAGTTACACCTTTGCCGATCTTGCCGAACGGGTGAATCGTTGCGCTAACGCGCTCTGCGATCTTGGCGTGAGTCTGGAATCGCGTATCATGATCTGCCTCAGCGACACAATCGACTTTCCAACAGTCTTTCTCGGCGCTATCAAAGCAGGCCTCGTTCCTGTCGCCGTGAACACGCTTCTAACCGCCGACGACTACGACTTTATGCTGCGCGACTGTCGCGCCCGCGCATTGATCGTTTCGCAGCCGCTGCTGAACGTGTTTCAACCGATTCTCGCCGGGCAACCGTTCTTAAAACATGTGGTGGTATCCGGAGGATCCACTTCGGAGCATCCTATGCTCGCAGCCATAACGGCGGCCGCCAAAGATAATTTCACGGTGGCACCGACCCGTCCGGATGATGCGTGTTTTTGGCTCTACTCTTCGGGTTCCACCGGCAGGCCCAAAGGCACGGTCCATGTGCAGACCAGCATGGTTCAGACCGCCGAGCTTTACGCCAAACCGATCTTGGGAATCGCGGAACGCGATGTGGTATTCTCTGCGGCGAAATTATTTTTCGCCTACGGTCTGGGCAATGGCCTGAGTTTCCCGTTGTCAGTGGGCGCGATGACGATTTTGCTCGGCGCACGACCGACCCCTGAAGCCGTTTGCCGTATCCTGCGCAGGCACCGGCCAACGATATTCTATGGAGTGCCGACCCTTTTCGGCGCGCTTCTGGCCAGCCCGGAACTGCCTGGACGCGAGGAGCTTAACCTGCGCCGTTGCACATCGGCCGGGGAAGCGCTGCCGCCCAACGTCGGCAAAAAATGGCGCGAACATACCGGCGTCGACATTCTCGACGGGCTTGGTTCCACCGAAATGCTGCATATCTTTTTATCAAATCGGCCGGGCGACGTGCGCTACGGCACTTCAGGCAAACCGATTGGCGGATACCAGGTGCGGCTTGTTGATGAGGACGGCAAACCGGTGCCCAAGGGCGAAATTGGCGAGTTGCAGGTCAGCGGTCCGACCAGCGCCGCCTACTACTGGAACAATCGAGAGAAAAGCCGCAATACCTTCCTGGGTGCGTGGACTCGAAGCGGCGATAAATACATAGAATCGGAAGACGGCTACTTTACCTACTGCGGACGCGGCGACGACATGCTCAAAGTAAGCGGCCTTTGGGTTTCGCCGTTCAAAGTCGAAGCCGTGCTCGCCTCCCATGAAGCGGTCCTCGAAGCGGCCGTCGTCGGGCATGCGGATGATAATGGTCTCATTAAGCCTAAAGCATTCGTGGTGCTGCGCTCCGGCATTGCCAAAACAAACGAGCTCACCGCGGCGCTACAGCAACACGTGAAAACCCACCTGGCGCCGCACAATTACCCGCGCTGGATCGAGTTCGTCCCGGACTTGCCAAAGACCGCGACCGGCAAGATCCAGCGGTTCAAACTGCGCGCGCCGGGCGCCGCCTGATGAGCAATAAAGAACACTCTCTAACAGTCACGGAGGCAATCATGAGATTCGATGGCAACTCGAGCCGTAGGCAATTCCTCGCCCATGCCGGTCTGCTCACTGCAAGCGCATTGCTGCCCAAGGTGCCGGCGTTTGCCCAGGCGGGAAAAATCCGTATCGGACTGATGCTGCCCTACACGGGCACCTACGCCCAACTCGGGACCGCCATCACCAACGGCTTCAACTGGCAGTCTCCGAGCGCGGCGGCAAGTTTGCCGGGCGGGAGCTTGAGTATTTCTCGGTGGATGATGAGTCTGAACCGGCCAAAGCGCCGGAGAATGCCAACAAGCTGGTTCAGCGCGATAAGGTGGACGTGCTGGTCGGCACGGTCCACAGCGGCGTGCAGATGGGCATCGTCAAGGTCGCCAAAGAAAACAACACGCTGCTGATCATTCCGAATGCCGGGCTCGATGCCGCAACGCGGGCGCTGTGCGCGCCCAATATTTTCCGCACTTCTTTTTCGAACTGGCAGCCCTCCTATCCGATGGGCAAAGTGCTGGCCGATCGGGGCATGAAGAACGTCGTGACTCTCGCCTGGAAATACGGCGCCGGAGAAGAAGCGGTGGCCGGGTTCAATGAAGGCTTTATCAAAGCCGGCGGCGGGTCGGTGCGCGGACTCTGGATCCCGTTCCCGAATGTCGAATTCCAAGCGCTGCTCACCGAAATCGCTTCGATCAGACCCGACGCGGTCTTCGTATTCTTTGCCGGGGCCGGCGCGGCTAAGTTCATAAAGGATTACAGCGCCGCCGGACTGCGCAGGCAAATCCCGCTATTTGGTTCGGGCTTTCTGACCGACGGCGTATTGGACGCCGTCGATAACGCCGCCGAAGGGCTGGAGACCACGCTTCACTACGCCGACGGTCTGAACACCCAGCGCGACCGTGCCTTCCGCGCGGCCTATACCAAGGCCTACAAAAGCGAGCCGGACGTTTATGCCGTGCAGGGCTACGATGCCGGCTTGCTTCTCAATGCCGGCCTCGACGCGGTCAAGGGCGACATCAGCAAACGAAAAGAGATGATCACGGCCATGGAGAAAGTCAAAATCGACAGCCCGCGCGGCGCCTGGGCGATGTCGAAGGCGCACAATCCGATACAGGACATTTATCTGCGAAAAGTAGTCGGCCGCGAAAACAAGATGGTCGGCATCGCCCATAAAGCGCTCGCCGATCCGGCAAGGGGATGTAAGATGTGAAAACCGCCACAGTTCGGACTGTGGCGGTTTTCAAAGTTCCAATCGTTTCAAAAGTTCCAGTCGTTAAACCCCAATGGTAGATCTATCTCATGCTTCGATTTATCGACGGAATTTCAGATCGAGCTCGAAGGGCGTCTTAAACGTCTGGAACCATTGGAACGGCTGGAACCGTAGTTTTCATTGTCAATGTTCTATCTCATCCAACTCCTTAACGGCATCCAATACGGCTTGCTTCTGTTCTTATTGGCGAGCGGCTTGACCCTGATCTTCGGCATCATGGGGGTGATCAATCTTGCGCACGGCAGCTTCTACATGATCGGCGCCTATCTGGCGTACGGGCTCGCCGGGATGACCGGAAGTTTGTGGCTGGCGATACCTGCAAGCTTCGTCGTTGCGTTGGCTCTCGGCTTGCTGCTTGAGGTCACCATTTTCAGGCGGCTTTACAAGCGCGACCATCTCTATCAGGTGCTACTCACGTTTGGTCTGATTCTCGTGTTTGAAGAGCTTCGCAGCATCCTGTTCGGCGATGACGTGCATGGAGTGGCGGTGCCGCCGCTGCTCGACTATTCGATTCCTCTGACCGATACGCTGTCTTATCCTGTCTATCGCCTGTTCGTCACCGCCGTTTGCATAGCCATTGCCGCTGCCATGTATTTCGTCATTCACAGAACCCGCATCGGCATGATGATCCGCGCCGGCAACAGCAATCGCGAGATGGCAGCTTCGCTCGGGATCAATATTCCGCTGCTGTTTGCGCTCGTATTTGCGTTCGGCGTGGGACTCGCGGCATTGGCAGGAAGCATCGCGGCACCGCTTTCATCGGTCTCTCCCGGCATGGGTCATAACATTCTGATTCTCTGCTTCGTCGTCGTCGTCATCGGCGGCATCGGCTCGATCAACGGCGCGATGATCGCATCCCTGGCGATCGGCCTCGCCGATACTATGGGCAAAGTACTGGCGCCGGAGTATTCGACGGTCGCGGTTTATTTGCTGATGGCGGCGATTCTCCTTTGGCGGCCGCAAGGCATAGCCAACCCACCCTGACATCGTGAATCCCATCACTCTTCCCCGGACGGCGTTGATTGCTGCCGCGGCGCTGATTGCGTTATTTCCTTTGGTGGGCTCGACGTTTTACATTCAGCTCGGCGCCAAGATCATGATCATGGCGATCTTCGCCTTGAGCCTGGATCTTTTGGTCGGCCATACCGGTCTGGTAAGCCTTGGGCACGCGGCGTACTTTGGAGTGTCCGCGTACGTTCTAGCGCTGGTGTCGCCACAGTATGAGGCAGCCAATCTCTGGTTGACCTTGCCGCTTGCGGTTGCGGTCAGCGCACTCGTTGCATGGCTCGTCGGATTTCTCGTCGTGCGCACCTCAGGCGTGTATTTCATTATGGCGACACTCGCGTTTGCCCAGATGTTCTATGCGGTTTTCCACGATACAAATCTGGGCGGTGGGTCGGACGGCACCTACATCCACGTCCGACCGCAACTCACGTTTGCCGGCATCCAACCTCTGGACCTCGAGAACCCGACACACTTTTACTACTTTGTCCTTGTGCTGATGATCGCCGTCTACGCGTTTCTCAGCAAGATGCTTCACGCGCCGTTCGGACGCGCCTTGGCCGGCATTAAAGCCAACGAACACCGCATGCGCTCCATTGGTTATCCGGTATTCGCCTACAAGCTCGGCGCTTTCGTGCTCGGCGGGGCCCTGGCAGGAGTCGCCGGCTATCTCGCCGCGTGCCAGTTCGGATTCGTCAACCCGGAGATTCTCGCATGGCACCATTCGGGCATTGTTTTAATGATGGTGATTCTTGGCGGCATGGGCAAACTCCACGGTGCCGTCCTCGGCGCTCTGGCTTATACATTGCTGCAGGAAGTTATTTCCGCGCCGCTGTTATTGGGCGCGTACGCCAAGCATTGGCAGCTGGCGATGGGAAGTTTGATCGTGCTCATTGTGCTCGCGTTCCCGCACGGGCTGGCCGGCGGTATCGACTTCCTGCTGCACAGGCAATCCCTCAGGCGAACCGATGGACATTGGAGAGTACCGCGTGACTGAGGCCATTCTGCAGGTGCGCGGCCTGTCCAGGCACTTCGGCGGCCTTGCCGCTGTAGACGACGTGTCGATCGACGTCAAGGTCGGCGAACTGCACGCGGTCATTGGACCTAACGGCGCCGGAAAAACTACGCTCATTAACATGCTCTCCGGTGACTTGAAGCCGAGTGCCGGCAGCATTCTTTTCGCCGGCAATGAAATTGCACACATCGCGCCGGAGCGTCGCTCGCGCTTTGGCATCGGCAGAAGCTACCAGAAGGTCAACATTTTCGAGGCATTCAGCGCCCTGGAAAACTGCCGTCTGGCGGCGCAGTCGCGTAATCCGCGACCGTGGCACTGGCTGCGCGAAGCGGGCTCTTACCCGGAAACCATGCGCATGGCGCGACGCGCACTCGCCGACGTCGGCTTGGCCGGTCGCGCTGCGGCAACGGCCCTCATGCTAAGTCATGGTGAACAGCGCCAATTGGAAATCGCCATGTCGCTGGCGACCGAACCGAAACTGCTGCTGCTGGACGAGCCCCTGGCAGGATTGGCCACGGAAGAATCGTTGAAGATGATCGCACTGATCGGAGGGCTGGCGCAGAACCATGCCATTCTCCTGGTGGAGCACGACATGGACGCCGTCTTCCGGCTCGCCCGGGTGCTCACGGTCATGGTCAACGGTAAGATCCTGGCGTCGGGGAGCCCCGATGAAGTCCGAGTGAATGATAAAGTTCAACGCGCGTATCTCGGCATGTGACGAACATGGATGACCGCAGCGCCATTATCGCAGCCAAAGGCCTGCACACCTATTACGGCGCCAGTCACATTCTTCACGGCATCGATTTTTCTGTGCGGCGCGGCGAAGCCATTGGATTGATGGGACGCAACGGCATGGGCAAGACGACGCTGATCCGCACTCTGATCGGCCACATTGCGCCGCGCCGCGGCGAAATCAAGGTGAATGGCCGTGTGATGACCGGCGCGGCGCCGCACCTGATTGCGCGGCAAGGCGTGGCCTACGTGCCCGAAGGGCGTGGTATTTTTCCCAATCTCTCGGTCCGCGAAAATCTGCTTATGGCGGCGCGGCCGGGACCGAACGGGCGAGCCGATTGGACCTACGAACGGGTGCTCGGAATTTTCCCCCGGCTTGGCGAGCGCCTGTCCCACGGCGGCCAGCGACTGTCCGGCGGCGAGCAACAGATGCTCGCCATCGGGCGTGCCCTGCTGACGAACCCGGCGTTGCTGGTCCTCGACGAAGCCACCGAAGGACTGGCGCCGATGATCGCAAGAGAGATCTGGCAACTGATCCGAATCGTGCGCGAGAGCGGCATCGCTACTCTTATTGTCGATAAAAATTTTACTGCCGTCTCAGCCGTCAGCGATCGGAACATCATCCTCGTCAAAGGCCGCGTAGTGTTCGAAGGCAGCGGCAGAGAATTACACAGCCAGCCCGAGCTGCTACAGCAGCATCTGGGAATCTAGCGCCGGCGGTTACGCTTGCGGCTGCTCTGAAGAAAGGTGAGCATCGCCGCACGGCAATGCCAAGGTATTTGTTAATCTTCCTCAACGCACTCTGCCGCTTGACAGCGGGGTTACGCTTTGAGAGGGTTCGGCTGCCTCCATCGTTTGGAGATCCATCATAAAAGGAAGGTACCTATGGAAAACCAGGAGTTTGTCGACTCTGTTATTGGTGAAATCGTGCAACCGGGTGTCGATCGGCTGCTGAACAATCGCTTTTTCTCGGAACTCAGGGAAGGTAAGTTGTCGCACAAACGTCTCAAGGGTTTCGCGCTGCAGCACTACCATTGCAATCACGCCATTAATAAAGGACTGGCGTTCTGTATGGTCAGAAACGCCAATAACCCGCCCCTCTATAATTTATTTCAGGAGCTCTTTACCGAAGAGCAGTCGCATCCGGATTTGATGAAGCGCTTCGGCATCGCCATGGGACTCAGCGACGAGGATTTCGATAAGGAGATTTTGATCTTTGAGTGCGTCGCTCATACGGCGGCGGTCATCCGCGGCATGTTTCTCGGCACCCAGGC
>CAYZXN010000325.1:0-8705 GCA_964482425.1 uncultured Syntrophobacteraceae bacterium
GACGTCGGGTGAGCGAAAGTGCCAAGGCTCGCCGAGTTCTACGGGATCGTGATTTACTTAGATGTACCATCGCGATTATGGTGTCCAGCGGGGCATTCGTTTCAGGGTCGCTACAAAGCGATTATCTGTCACCGGGTAGTTATCTGTTGAAGCTGGCGCGCTACATCCATCTCAATGCGGTAGGTCAACTGAATCGATCATCAAAAGGGTATGTCGTCATCGAATGGCGGCTGTCCACCCGCGCTTGGTATTTCGTCGCTCGCCCCGCCACCACCTTCAACTTCCGGTGCCATGCGCGTGCCACCGCCGCCGCCGAGAAACCTGATTCGTTGCGCGACGATTTCGGTGACATAGCGTTTGTTGCCGCTCTTATCGTCATAACTGCGCGTGCGGATGCTTCCTTCGACAAAAACCTGTCTTCCCTTGGCCAGATACTGACTGCAGGATTCACCCTGTTTTCCCCAGACAATAATATTATGCCATTCGGTCCGCTCTTGTTTATTGCCTTCACGGTCATTCCACACCTCGGAAGTGGCGATGGGAAAACGCGCCACGGCGCTCCCGGTCGAAGTAAAGCGAAGTTCGGGATCTTTGCCAAGATTGCCGATCAGAATGACTTTGTTGACTGACATCTAGACCTCCAAGCGACTGCAGACGCATCGAAAAAACAGCGGAGCCCAACTTAACGCCCGCCATGATCATAGTCAACAACAGACTATGCCCGACGGGCTCGCAGCGGATTGCTTTTTCGTTTGCTGTGCTCTAGACTTCTTTATCTGATTTCACCGCCTTGGGCTTCCTAAGCTTACTTTGATCTTGATGTTTTACCTCCTCAAGTTAAGCCTTTTTATTTTGATTACCGCGCCGGCTGCCGTCGCGACGGTTCTTTTAGGCCTGCTCGACAGGCACGGCAAGCTTGCCTACAGTTTTAGCCGGGTCTGGAGCGCGCTCATTTTGATCATGGGCGGCGTTAAGCTAAACGTGGCCGGCCGCGAACATATCGATCCTCGCCGGCAGTACATTTTCATGGTGAATCACCAGAGCAACATTGACATTCCGGTACTGGTCCGAAGCCTTGCCGGCTTTCAGTTGCGCTGGATCGCCAAGCGGGAGCTTCTTTGGATTCCGTTTTTTGGCTGGGCCATGTGGGCGTCAAAACATATTATGTTGGATCGAGCCGATCCGCTGGATGCGGTCAAAAGTATTGAGCGCGCCAGAGACCGCATCGCCGCCGGTATTTCCGTGGTGGTGTTTCCCGAAGGCACACGCAGTCGGGATGGACGTCTGCTTAGGTTCAAGAAGGGCGGCTTCTTGCTCGCGGTCAAGGCAAACAGGCCTATTGTCCCTGTGACCATAATCGGCAGCAGACAATTGCTGTCGGCCGGAGCGTGGCGCTTGCAGCGCGGCACCATAGACGTCATCATCGGCCGGCCCATTGAGATCGCAGGTTTTCGTCCTGGCAATCTTCGGCATCTCTCCGCTCTCGTGCGCCAAGCCATCGAAAGCCATCTTTCTTGCCTCGGGCGGGATACGACGGAACCTGCGCAGGATTCGCAGCAGAGGATTGATGAAAAGGAGTTTCTTAAAGAACGGAGTATCTGAAAATCAATATGGAACCGGTAAAAGTCATACCGCTTGGCGGTCTCGGCGAGTTCGGCCTCAACATGATGCTGATCGAATGGGGCGATGCGGCCATTGCCGTCGACTGCGGCCTCATGTTTCCAGGCGCGGACCTGCTGGGAATAGATCTGGTAATTCCCGACATCAGCTATCTTTTAGAAAACAAAAACAAGCTCGTGGGCATCGTTCTGACGCATGCCCACGAAGACCATATGGGCGCCATTCCCTATGTTCTCGAGCATCTTTCAGTGCCGATCTTCGGCACCCGCCTGACGCTCGGACTGCTCAGCAACCGCATCAAAGAGCATCGTCTCGAGGATGTTGCCGATGTTCGCGAAATTACTGCCGGACAGTTGTGGGATGTAGGTCCCTTCACTCTCGAGGGAATTCGCGTCACCCACAGCTTGATGGACTGCCTGGCATTGGCGATCCAAACGCCTGTAGGCACGATTATTCACACCGGTGATTTCAAAATCGACAATACGCCTATGGAAGGCGAGATGTTCGATTTCCAGCGATTTGCCGCCTACGGTGAAAAGGGTGTCCTGTTACTTCTGTCGGATTCGACCAATGTCGAACGCAGGGGCCATACGGGCTCCGAGAAGGAAGTCGGAACAAATCTGGAGCAGATTTTTCAGCAGAGCACCGGCAGAGTGCTGGTGTCGACCTTCGCGTCGAGTATTCCAAGGATTCAGCAAGTCATGGAGATTTCCGAACGCTGTGGCCGCAGAGTAGTTTTGAGCGGGCGCAGCATGGTGCGCAACAGCCAGATCGCTGCCGATCTGGGCTATCTTCATCTGCCTCGCAGCTTCATGACCGAAAGCGATCGTTGGCAGGATCTTTCGCCCGAGGGCGTGACTTTTCTGACCACCGGCAGCCAGGGTGAGCCGCTTTCCGTGCTGCATCGGGTTGCTCTAGACGACCACAAGTCAATTAAAATTCAACCCGGAGACACGGTGATACTGTCTTCGAAATTTATTCCCGGCAATGAGAAAACCATTTCGAACCTGATCAACCATCTCTATCGACGCGGCGCCGAGGTTCATTACGAGAAAGTTTCCGAGATTCACGTCTCGGGGCACGCCAGCCAAGAGGAGCTCAAAACCATGCTCCAGCTCACGCGCCCGCGTTATTTTGTGCCGATTCACGGCGAGTACCGCCATCTCGTGCGCCATCGTCAACTGGCTCAGCAAGTCGGAGTGCCCGAGGAAAACTGTTTTATTCTCGAGGATGGGGATGTACTGGAATTGACCGCCAACCGTGCCCGTAAAACGGATCCGGTTCACGTCGGTAAAGTATTCGTCGACGGCAAAGGTGTGGGCGACGTCGGCCAAATCGTGATTCGAGATCGCCGTCATTTGTCCGAGGACGGCATGGTGCTCGCCGTTATGGCGATCCATCAGCAATCGGGAGAACTGGTCAGCGGACCAGACCTGATTTCGCGCGGCTTCGTGCGTGACGAAGAAGGCGAAGAAATCCTCGAGCAGGCCCGAAAAATTATCGTGCAGACGATCACCGGCATGAATCGGGAAACCCGTGCGGACCGGGCGGAACTTCAGGAAGAAATTCGCCTAGCCCTGCGCCGCTATTTCCGCAAAAAACTGGAGCGCCGGCCGATGGTTTTACCGTACATCGTCGAGACTTGATCTATGGAAAAAAGCCGGCTCAATCGGGAAGTGTGGGGGGTGGTCATCAGCCTCGCGGCTCTTTTGATCATCATCAGCCTACTTTCTTACAGTCCCCACGATCGCTCCTTGAATACTCCCTCCGGGCTCGTGGAGACCCACAACTGGGGCGGCTTTGTCGGCGCTTTCCTGGCCGATATTCTACTGCAAGGGCTCGGTTTATCCTCATACTTGCTGCCGTTGTTTCTCGGGCTGACCGCTTACCAATTGTTTCGCGCGCAATACAACGGTATTCGCGGACGGAAAGCGGTCGGGTACGGAGTTCTTCTGGTTGGCATAGCCGTTCTGATCAGCCTGATCATAGAGTCCGAGAATGCACGCGAATCCGGCGGTATAGTGGGCGGTTTCCTGAAAGAAAGCGTGCTCGTGCCTCTGTTCGGGCGTATCAGCGCTACTTTGATAACGCTAGCCGCGTTGCTCCTCTCAACCATGCTGCTGTTGCAGATATCGCTTGCGGATCTCCTCGGTCACGGCGGTAAGCGGCTGGTGCAGATTAAAAAGTCTTTTATTCCAAAGATCAGCTCGCGCCTCGGACAACTGAAACACGAAACCGAGAAACGCAAAGGGGAAAATACCCGGAAAGACCGGCGCGACTACGTGCCGCCCCCGATTGTAGTGAAGGCTGAACCAAGTGACGAGCTGATCAAAAAGCCGGAAAAGAAACCCGCCACGCCGCACGAGCAATTTAAGCTACCGGCCATTGGAGAAGGTTACCGTGTGCCGCCGCTGGATCTTTTGGACCCTCCCGATCCGGCTCAGTCGGTGAAGGTGGACACCGACAGCCTGCAGGCGAGCTCGCTTATTCTGCAGAAAAAATTGGCCGATTTTGGCGTCGAAGGAGAAGTCGTCGCCGTCCGTCCGGGACCGGTCATCACCATGTTTGAATTCAAACCTGCCGACGGTGTCAAAGTACGCCGCATCGTCTTGCTGGCCGATGATTTGGCCATGGCTCTGCGCGCTGTCAGTGTAAGGATCCTGGCGCCGATCCCGGGGGAATCGGTGGTCGGCATCGAAATTCCCAATACAAGACGCGAAACGGTCTACTTGCGGGAAATAATCGAGAGTGACAGCTATCATTCGGTCGATTCCAAAATTACCTTGGCCTTGGGAAAAGACATCGGCGGAACACCCTTCGCGACCGATCTTGCACGCATGCCGCATCTACTGGTCGCCGGGGCAACCGGCACCGGCAAATCCGTCTCGATCAATGCGATGATTCTGAGCATTCTTTACAAAGCAACACCACAGGACGTCCAGTTCATCATGGTCGATCCCAAGATGCTTGAACTCACAGTTTACGAGGATATCCCGCACCTTCTGGTGCCGGTGGTCACGGATCCCAAGAAAGCCGCTGCCGCGCTTTTTTGGGCGATGGACGAAATGGATCGTCGCTACCGCTTGATGCGAGACAAAGGCGCAAGAAATATCGACAACTACAATAGGACACTGGAAAAGGAAGGTCCCAAGCCGGTTATCGAATTGACCGAGCCGCAGACCGACGAAGAGCCGAGCGACGCGGGAGGAAGTCTCTCTAAAGAGGTGCCGCTCGTGCACGAGCGTTTACCTCGTATCGTGATTATCATCGACGAATTGGCCGATTTGATGATGACGGTGGGCCGCGATATCGAAGAGTACATTACCAGACTGGCGCAAAAGGCCCGCGCCGCCGGTATTCATTTAATCCTGGCTACCCAGCGACCATCGGTCGATGTAATTACCGGTCTTATCAAAGCGAACTTTCCCGCACGTATCTCCTTCCAGGTGACGTCGCGCATCGATTCACGGACCATTCTCGACTCCATGGGCGGTGAAAAGCTCCTCGGCAACGGCGATCTGCTCTTTCTGCCTCCCGGCACGGCACGGCTGACGCGCATCCACGGTGCATTCGTATCGGATCAGGAAGTGCGCAAAGTTATGAAATTCATCAAACAGCAGGGCCAACCCCGTTACCGCCCCGAAGTGTTCGAAAGCAAAAAAGAAATCGAAAGCGCCGCGGCAGATGAAGAACACGATGAGATGTACGACCAGGCGGTCGCCATTGTTACCGATACCCAGCAGGCTTCGATCTCTATGATTCAGCGCAGATTGCGGGTAGGATACAACCGTGCCGCGCGCATGATCGAACAAATGGAGCGCGACGGCGTTGTTGGGCCCGCAGACGGTGCCAAGCCACGTGAAGTTTATGCGAGAAAAATCGAAGCTTAGAAAGACCGGCGTCTTTTTGTTCGCGGCCATACTCGCCCTCTCCATGATTGTGTCCCCAGTGAGCTCTGCGGCCCAAGGCAAAAGCGCCGATCAGATTGTCGACGCGCTGCAAAAAAATTATGACGCCACGGCAGATTTCGTCGCGGATTTTCAACAGGAGACCGAGGTTAAAACTCTTAATCGCCATTTGAAGGCGTGGGGCAAACTATCGTTTAAAAGGCCGGGAAAAATGCTCTGGCGTTATGAGGAGCCTAAGGGCCAATTGGTGCTGGCGGACGGAAACCACCTCTATTTCTTACAGCCTGAAGAGAAGCAAGTCATCAAGAGCCCTCTTAAAAACGCCTTTCGTTCCGACGTTCCGCTATCGTTTTTGCTCGGCTTGGGTAACTTGAAGAAAGATTTCAATGCAGCCCTTAAGACAACCGAGAGCGACCAGTACGTTCTCCGTCTCGAGCCCAAGGGCGAGGCCGGCGGCTTTAGCGAAATTCTTCTCGGCGTAAGCCGAAGCAGCGCCGACATTCTCTGGGTGAGCGTCCGGGACGCCGCCAACAATCTGACAACGCTGCGTTTTTCCAACATGAAAAAGGGCGTTGGGCTCCACGACTCGCTATTTCGAATCGAGATACCGGAGGGCTTTGACGTGGTGGAGCTCGGGCAATGAAGCGTACCAAGGCGAGAATAAATATGATCAGTCTCGGTTGCGCGCGCAACTTGGTCGACTCTGAAGTTATGGCCGGATTGCTGCAGCAGAACGATTACGAGCTGGTGCAAGAAGCCGCTGGCGCAGACATCGTGCTGGTGAACACTTGTGGGTTTATCGATGCGGCAAAAGCTGAATCTATTGATACCATCGTCGCTGTTTCCCAACTCAAGCAGGAGGGCAAAGTAGCAAAACTCATCGTTGCCGGTTGTCTGTCGCAGCGCTATCCCGATGAGTTGGCGGCGGAATTGCCCGAAGTCGATTTTTTCATCGGCACCGGCGAAATCCCTCGCATTGCCGAAATCCTGCGCGATCATCAAACAAACTCTGGCCGCAGACAGTACGTCGGCGTTCCACAGTACCTTTATGATCATACGACGCCCCGAGTTCGCAGCACACCGTCATACAGCGCGTTCTTGAAGGTCTCCGAGGGATGTGATCATAAGTGCGCTTTTTGTATCATACCGAAGCTGCGCGGGCCCCATCGCAGCCGGTCCATCGATTCCGTTGTACGCGAAGCCACGGCGTTAGCCGAGAACGGCGTCAAGGAGATCAATTTCATCGCCCAGGATCTCACCGCGTACGGCAGGGATCGCCAGGACGGCGCCAGCCTCTATCGGTTGCTCAAGGAGGTGGTGGAAGTACCCGGCATTGTCTGGTTTCGACTCCTGTACTCCTATCCTAATTTCCTTGAGCCGCCGCTCTTGGAGTTGATCAACGGGAGCGAAAAGATCTGCAAATACATCGACATTCCTCTTCAGCACGTCAGTCCGCGAATTCTCAAAAGTATGCGCCGCGGTAAAACCGGCAGCGCCGTTTCCGAGGCGGTAGAGAAACTGCGCGGGTCGATTTTAGGATTGACGTTGCGAACCTCGCTTATCGTTGGATTTCCCGGTGAGACCGAGGAGGACTTTCAGGCTTTACTGGACTTCGTCGAGGAAACAAGGTTCGAAAGGCTCGGCGTTTTTAAATACTCAGTCGAAGAAGGGACCGCGGCAGCGGGCTTGCGCGACCATGTTTCCGATCAAGAGAAGGAACGGCGCTGGCAGGAAGTGATGGAATTACAGGCCGGAATCTCGCGCGCGCAGAACGAGGCCTTGATTGGGTCAATTCAGCGCGTTATGATTGACCCGGTCGACGATCAAGGAGATTTGACCGGACGCACGCAAGCACAGGCACCGGAGGTTGACGGCGTCGTTTATGTGAACGAGCCGGCGGCAATTGAGGGCAGTAGGCTGCTGCAGCCGGGGCAATTTGTCGATGTGAGAGTAACCCAGGCTTACGATTACGATTTGATTGGTGAAATACAACATGGCTAAATCCGAATCCCCCAAAGATGCCAAAGCTAGAAGAGATTTTCTCAAGAGCGCCGCGGAAACCTTGCTGGAGACGAAAAAGCAGCTTCATAGAGAGATGCAGGGTCGAGTAAAAGGAGAAACCGAAGGCGTAAAGGACGAAGGTCGGGACACTTACGATCTGGCTAGCGACGAAAGGGAACGTGAGATCAACTTCATACTTAACGACCGCGAGCGCGAGAAGCTACACGCCATCGATGAGGCTCTGGAGCGCATCAAGGACAAAACCTATGGCATTTGTGAGAGTTGCGAAGGTGAAATCCACCTAGGGCGATTGAAAGTTCTTCCATTCACCCGGCTTTGTGTGAAATGCCAGGAGGAGAATGAAAAGGAAAATAAGCGTCAGAAAACTCTAGAGGAGGAGCGCGGTTATCGCCGGCTCGTCCTTACCGACTTTGAGGAAGAAGGCTCCTGACCGCAACCGGATAATCGCGCTAAGCTGGATAGATAGCAGAAGAGGGCCTGGCATATGCCAGGCCCTCTTGCGTTGGGATTGGTGCTTGAAGGAAACTGACTCAGTCGCCACCTTTGGCCGGGGTAAACTCAACACTATTTAGATAATTCTTCTCGCCTTTTTTGGTGTACTGCACCGCCGCCGACGAACCCAGACCGATATCCGACATTTTGGCGTTGCTCGGCTTCAATTCCGTCACTTTGGTCTTCTGGTTGAAGTCCACCGTCACCAGCTTACCTTCCTTAGTAACGACGATCATGTAATTCTTTTCGGTATCCAGCAACCCGACGTCGCCGGAAACTTTCTCCGCTTTGGCCTTCTCACTTTTTTCTGCTTTGGCTTTCTCCGCCTTTTCTGCTTTCTTCTCTTCTTGCGCCATTATCGGCGAAGCCAATGAGAACGCCAACAGTACCGTCAAACCAGTTAAACCTTTCGATCCCGTGTTCATAGATTCATATCCTCCTGATGATGCATAGATAGAACGTACACTGACGAGATTCGCTCAATCCCCACCTTTTGCGGCCTTGTATTCAACTCCGCTGGCGAAATTTTTGTCATTTTGCTTTGTGTAGGTTACGGTCGCGGACGAACCAAGCCCGATGTCAGCGATCTTCCCCGGCGTCGGAGTTACTTTGGTAACCTTGGTTTTTTGATCGAAGTCCAAAGTCACGAGCTTGCCTTCCTTC
>CAYZXN010000326.1:0-6673 GCA_964482425.1 uncultured Syntrophobacteraceae bacterium
GCCCAAGAAAAGAGACGCCAGAGTGGCCGATGTCCCGACCATTCATGAATTGATGGACCAACTGAAAACGCCGGAGGCAACCCGGCGCGTCGCCACGGTGCTGCTGGCTCCGGCGGTTTTCGGCAGGCCGATGGTGGCGACCCCGGGCATACCGCCCGACCGGGTGAACATCCTCCGCGATGCGTATCACACGTCGCTCAAAGATCCCGCTTTATTGGAAGACTTGAAGAAGCGCCGCTGGGTCGTGGACTCAGTCAGCGGCGAGGAGCTGGCGGACCTGGCCAAAGAGGTGATCGACCAGCCGCCGGACGTCATCGAGCGGATGCAGAAACTGTTGGCAAACTAGCGGCGCTAGTTTCACGGTGATGGGCAAAAACAGAATACGTATTCAACAACGGCTCGCTCGAGCCCGCATCAGCAGAGCCGACATCAAGCCTTTAGCACACGTGCTTCTTGTCCCTGAATGACGAAGCGAAACTTGATTGCTGCTCTCGTCACTGGGAAACCTTCAACGTGATGCCCGGCGACAACGGACTTTCGCCGACGTTAAAAGCGGTGCCTAGTTGCGACATTTCCCAGGAGGAGACTTTCTCCTTCGAGATTCCGTCTTTCTTGCTGGCTTCCAAGATATCGGCTGTGGGTGGTTTGATCAGATATTTGACATTGCTGCCGTCCTTCAGAGTGATCGAAAGAACCGTCTCTTTGCCCTCTTCAGTCGGTAAAGTTTGAACCGTGGCGATCTGTGTAGCTAGGCTGGTTTTATCTACGGTATACATGTACAGCCAGATGAAGGAACCGATAATCGCGGCCATCAGCAGCCAGGCATACTGGCCCACCCTTGCCTGCCTTTTGACGGCTTGCTTTCTCTGTATATCGAAGAACCGGCGGTAAGAATCTAGTTCCGCGGCGCTTCTCTTTGCAGGATCTTGTTCGGATGAAGTTGGCGGCTGATCGAATGAAAGTCCCATGCTATTGAGCACCATGCCGATGATCACTAACACAATGGGAATGGCAACTATAAACATAGGGTTCATAACTTTCTCCTTTTAACTGCCGTAGAGCTCAATTCGAGTAGATAGAAGATCGCCATGGGGGAAGCCTAACTCATCCAGGCGGCGGGCTCAACCTTTGGCGTATGGGATCGACCGGCCAACCGGTTGCCTCGATAAGGAGCCCATTCGGAAAATTGCCTTTCACGTGCCGGCATTCGTGGCCGGCAGGCGGCTACAACTCCGCTGCTGCATCCTCGGTAATGAACCATGTGGCTCTGCCGCTAACCGGCTGCACTTTTGCTGCGGGAAGATCGGCGGAGCCGCTGAGGATTTCTCTTAGGACCGCCGCTTTGGCGCTGCCGCTGACCAGGAAGCAGACTTCGTTTGCGTGATTGAGTACCGGCAGGGTCAGGGTCAGGCGATGAGTCCTTAAGTTTCCTACATACGGAGCGGCGACCAGGCGTTGCGTCTCCTCGAGCGCGTCGCTCCCCGGAAAGAGCGATGCGGTGTGGCCGTCTTCGCCGATGCCGAGCAGAATCAGATCGAAGCGCGGCATCTCACCATTCTCGAGGCCGAAGGAATTTTTTAACTGCTGTTCGTACGCCGCTGCCGCCGCCTCGGGCTCCAGCTCGCCCACCATCCGATGGATGTTTTCGCCGGGTATAGCGATCTTCGATAACAGCGATTCGTGCGCCATGCGGAAATTGCTGTCAGCGTGATCCGGCGGCACGCAGCGCTCATCGCCCCAGAACAGCCGGACTTCCGACCAGGGAAGCCGCTCCGTATAGCCGGGCGACGCGAGCAGCGAATAAAGATGCCTGGGCGTCGAACCTCCCGAAAGCGCGATGGAGAACCTCCCGGCGGCTTTCACCGACCGCCTTGCCAGTTCGATAAAGCGCTCGGCGCTTTTGCGGCCGAGCTCGGCGTCATCGGCGACGATAAAAACTTCGCGCTCAGCCATTGGTGCCCAATGAAGCGTAGTAAGCCGCGCCCCTGAGCGCGGCTCTGTCATTGAGCACGACATAGACGGGAATCGAGGAAACCAGCTCCTCGTAGCGGCCTTTGGCTATAAAAGCCCGCATAAACGTGCCGTCGCGCAGCTTGTCTAGAATCTTCGGGGCGATACCGCCGCCGATGTAGACGCCGCCGATGGCTTTTCCGCGCAGCGCCAAATTGCCGGCCTCGGCGCCGTAGGATGAGACAAACATGTCGAGCGCTTTGACAGCGATTGGCGGCGTGCCGGCGAGCGCGGCTTGCGATATCAGAGCGCTGGGATCGGAGGCGGCGGCGACTTCTTCGGCGAACTCGCCTGGTTCATCGACAACGCCGCGGTCTTTGAGAAAATTATAAACGTTGAACAGGCCCGGACCGGAGACGACGCGCTCGTAGCTCACGTGGCCGAACTGGTCCGCCAGGTAGCGCAGCAGCTCGATTTCGAGCTCGTCGCGCGCGGCAAAATCAGCGTGACCGCCTTCCGACGCCAGTGGATAATAATTACGCCCGTCGTCGTAGAGAATGGTTTCGCCCAAACCGGTGCCGGCGGCGATAAGAACCTTGTTGCCCGGCCGTCGCGTTACCCCTTCGTTCAACGCCAGGAATTCGTCCGGTTCCAGGGTGAAGATGCCATAGGCGGCGGCTTGAAGATCGTTGAGCAGAGACACCGACGGCAGGTTCAGCGTGTCGGCCAGGCTGGTGGGGTCCACGACCCATGACAGGTTCGGCGGATTCACTTTGCCGTCCACCAGCGGACCGGCGATACCGAAGCAGGCGCGATCGACGCCGTGCCGGGCGCCGGCGAGGAATTTCTTCAGAATCGCTTCCAGTCCGGAGTATTCCTGGCTGGGAAATGTTTCCTTTGCTTCGGCTTTGAGCTTTTCGCCCTGTAGCGAGAAAAGCGCGACATGGGTCTTGGTGCCGCCGATGTCTCCAGCGATGATCAAGTCGTTAGCGGCCATGGTTGTCCTCGCAAGTCATCCGCACTCACGGCCGGCGCCAACGCCTTTTGTCACGCTGGATAAATTCATCGGCCTCGGGCGGGCCCCAGCTTCCCGCCTGGTAATTGGGAAATCCGACCGGCTTGCTGTCACCCCAGGTTCTGATGATGGGATCCACCAAATGCCAGGCCAGCTCCACCCAGTCGGAGCGAGTAAAAAGCGTCGAATCCCCTTCGATGCAGTCCTCCAGCAGAGTTTCATAAGCCTCCGGTGGGCTGCTGCCGAACGCCTGCTCGTAGCGGAAATCGAGGCCTAGCGGGCTGACGCAAATGTCGGGTCCGGGAGGCTTTACATCGAACGTAAGGGATATCCCTTCGTTGGGCTGGATACGCATGACCAGAACATTGGGACTGATTTCATCGACGGCACAGGCTTTGAACATCAGCAAAGGCGGCGGTTTGAACTGAATGGCGATTTCGGTGACCCGCTTCGCCAGCCGTTTGCTCGAGCGCAGATAAAACGGCACGCCCTGCCAGCGCCAGTTATCGACAAGAAATTTTATTGCGGCATAGGTTTCCGTCCCGGAGTGTCTATCGACACCCGGCTCTTCGCGATAAGCGGAAACATCCTTGCCGTCGATTTTGCCACGGCCGTATTGCCCGCGCACCGCGCTGTGCGCCACATCCTGCGCCGTCAACGGCCGGACCGCCCGCAGCAGTTTTATTTTTTCATCGCGCACGGCATCGGCCGAGAAACCCACCGGCGGCTCCATGGCGGTCAGGCAAAGCAACTGCAGCAAATGGTTTTGCACCATGTCGCGCATCACGCCGGCCTCGTCGTAGTATCCGCCGCGGCTCTCCACTCCCACTGTTTCGGCCGCGGTGATCTGCACGTGGTCGACGTAGCGTCGGTTCCAGACCGGCTCGAACACCGAATTGGCAAAACGAAACACCATGATGTTCTGCACCGTCTCTTTACCGAGGTAATGATCGATGCGGTAAACCTGTTTTTCATCCAGCACTTCATGCGCGCGCCGGTTGAGCTCCCGGGCGGTTTCGAGATCCCTGCCGAACGGCTTTTCAAAAACCACCCGCGTGCGCGGCTCTCCGTCCGATTCCTTGGTCGCCAATTCCGCAGCTGCAATGCGCTGGATGACCGGGGCATAGAGATCCGGCGGAATCGCCAGGTAAAAAACGCGCGCCGGCAAAACACGGCTGCCGCGGTCGAACTGATCGACGAACTTCTTCAAGTTCTGGTACGCTCGGGGATCTTCGTAGCCGCCGGCAACGTAATAGAGGTTGGCGGCGAACTGCTCCCAGACCGGTTCGTCTTGAAGGCCGGTCCGAGAGAATTCAACTACCGCTTCGCGCATCTTTTCCCGGAAGGCTTCGTGGCTCATCGGGCTGCGCGCGTAGCCGATCACGGCAAAGCGCTCCGGCAGGCGCTTCTCCAGGGCGAGATTGTAGAGCGCCGGAATCAACTTGCGTTTGGTGAGATCGCCGGAAGCTCCAAAGATCACCACCACAGCAGCGTGCGGCCGCTTGCCTTGACCGAGCCCGGTGGTCGCATAGTCATGAGGATCGCCATACATAGGCGGCTTATTCCTTGACCCGCTTGACCGCGTGCCCGCCGAATCCGTTGCGCAGCGCCGCCACCACCCTGGCGGAGAACGAGTCCTCCTGCCGCGAGGCAAAGCGGGAAAAAAGAGAAAGCGTCAGCACCGAGGCCGGCACGTTTTGCTCGACCGCTTCGAGCACTGTCCAGCGCCCTTCGCCCGAATCCTCGACAAAACCGCGAATCGATGACAGCTTCGGATCTTCGGCGAAAGCCTTTTCGGCCAGCTCGAGTAACCATGAGCGCACGACGCTGCCTTGATTCCACAGGTGAGAGACCTGGGCCAGATCGAAATCGAATTGCGAAGCCTGGAGCATTTCGAAACCTTCGCCGTAAGCCTGAAGCATGCCGTATTCGATACCGTTGTGAATCATTTTGGCGAAATGGCCAGCGCCGCTCGGGCCCACATGAGCATAGCCGTTTGGCGGCGCCAGAGTTTCAAAGATAGGTGCAAGCGCAGTGGTAGTGGCACTTTCGCCGCCGATCATCAAGCAGTAACCTTCCGTCAACCCCCAGATGCCGCCGCTGGTGCCGACGTCGACGAAGTGAATGCCCTGGGGCTTAAGCTTTTCCGCTCGGCGAATGGAGTCTTTGTAGTAAGAGTTGCCGCCGTCGATGATGATATCGCCGGCCGACACATTCGGCAGCAGCTGCTCGATGGTGCTGTCCACCGCATCGCCCGACGGCACCATCAACCAGATAACCCGCGGCGTGTTGAGCTGTTTGACAAAATCCGCAAGCGAATGCGCGCCGAGAGCGCCTTTATCGACACAGCGCTGAATCGCTTCCGGGTCACGATCGTAACTGACCACGCTGTGGCCGCCGCGGACCAACCGTTCGGTCATGTTGGCGCCCATCCGACCAAGCCCGATCATGCCTAGTTCCATCTTTTCTCCTCTCGAGTTGTAAAGCGCCGGGACATAGAACGAAACAAAGATGATCGTTCCCCGATCCCTTAATTCGTGGCGATACCCGAGCTCACCGCATCGTTCGCTTCGCTGCCGCCGGGATGTGCGCGCACTACTGCAACGCTTGCGCCAGACGTTCCAAGCCGCCTTGAGTGTCGTTGCCGAGGTGCACGCGCAGCGCACGGCGGCGCCTCTGCTTCAACGCGTTGAAGTCGCCGAGCGCCTGGGCTTGAATCAGCGCGCCGAAGGTATAGTCGGTTTCCGGCACCGTTACATCTTCAGCCGGCTGATCGACAATCTGGAGAATCAAGACACTGTTCGGACCGCCCTTATGCAATTGTCCGGTGGAGTGAAGGAAACGCGGGCCGTAGCCGATCGTCACAGCGGCGCCGAGCCGGTCGCGCAGAGACCCGCCGATGCGCTGCAACTGCTCGTCGTGCTCTACTGCCGGCTCGATATAGGCTTGGATCGATACGTAATCGCGGGATTTGGCTTTGCCGCTCCAGGCTGCCAGCGCTCGCTCGAGCCCGGCCGCATCCGACGCAGCAACTTCTTCTTTCAGCTTCGCTCGTTTCTTGCCGCCATCGGACGCTTCGCTCATGGCCTGCTTGGCGAGATCCTTTGCCAGCTGAACGTCGGGTTGGTTGAAAGGATGAATGCCAAGCGCCGCCCCCGCGGCGGCGACTGCGACTTCCCAGCGGAAAAATTCCTGGCCCAGGTCGGCTTTCTTATTGACATCGATTCGAACCAGCGGATGGCCGTTGGCTTGCAACGCCGCCACCTGCCTGTCGAGGTTGTGATTGTCATCGTCGGCGCTTCGCAGATAAACAAATACACGGTCGGATCTGTACTTCTCCGGCGCGCCGAGCTTTTCGGTGGCCACCGGGACAATGCCTTTACGGTTCTTTCCCGTGCTCTCGGCAATCAGTTGTTCGGCCCAAGCCGGAAATGCCGCCAGCGAAGGCGAGCAGAGAAACGTCACTTTGTCCCGTTTGAGCGCGGCCAGCTCAGCCAAAGCGGCGCCCAGAACCAGGCCGGGATTGTCCGGGGCGGCGACCGATCTGCCGCATGCTTCGCTCATGCGGGCGGCGCGGCTCAGAACCGCCGCAACGTCGACACCGACGAGCGCCGCCGGCACCAGGCCGAAAACCGTCAGCGCCGAGTAGCGGCCGCCGACCTCCTCGGGCGCGGTGAAAACGGCGCGGAAGTTTCGCTCACCGGCGAG
>CAYZXN010000327.1:0-5293 GCA_964482425.1 uncultured Syntrophobacteraceae bacterium
GCGGTGGACGGGCGGTAGAATGAAAACGGAAGCTCGTTGCAAATGTTCCAATAGTTCCAGGCGCTTGAAGCCTAAAGCTGTTCAATAGTTCAAAGGTTCAATGTCAGAGAATGCTTCCACGTCTCGGGAATTCTCGGAACATCGAAGTATGCCATAGTTTAGAAGCACCAGGTCGCAATGCTTTTTGAGTGTACTGCGCAACAAGCAAATGCGAGGTTCTGCGCGACTCAAAGGGGACGAGGTATCTTAGCCCATACTCTTCTAATCTTCTGGGCAAGAAATTCGTTGATTGCCTGGTGGCCGTGAAGCACTAGAGTCATTCGATCGCGTTAAGCCGATCCGCCTCGAGGCAGTCTGCGACATCCGTGATCTGTGCACACGGGTTCATTTCCCAAAAAAGATCTGCCGGAACTGAACCGAAAGCTTCTTGTATTGGTCCGGAGTTGGGTCATCCATAAAGACAAGATTCGCGAGCACCTTCTCAGCATCTGTAATCTTAGGAGGAGCGGCCGGCGACAGGACAAATTCTCCTAGCTCGGCCAACGTCTTCTGCCCCTCCGGGGAACAGGCATATTCCATATAGAGCTTTGCCGCGTTTGGACGAGATGCCTTACCGCTTAAAGCAAGATCATTGGAATCGGTCAGAAACTTGTCCAACGGAACGAATCCCAGCGGCCCTTTTTGTTGAATCACGTACTGAAGGTAGGTTATGCCCACTTGGATTTCCCCCCGGACGATGGCATTCGGTACCGGTGCCATCGACTCCATCAAGTGCGGTTCCTGCTTCGCCAGAGCCTTAACAAAATCGAGCCATTTCTCTCCTTTGACTTTTTGAAGGTTCCAAAGAAACTGCGCGGTGCTGGTGTGGCGGGAGGCATCGGGCATGCCGATCTTGCGGTGCCATTTGGGGTCTAAAAGATCGTCAAGGCTCTTGGGAGCATCCTGAGGCTTGACCAGCTCTGTGTTGTAAAGGATGCCTATTGGAGTGACGCGCCAGGAAGTAAGGATGCCATCTGGGTCCCTGTATTTGGCCGGGAACTTTTCTGAAGAGGAAGGGGTGTACTGAATGAACATGCCTTCTTTTTTCATCAGTAGCATCGCGCCGTGAATGGCGAAGAGCACGTCAAAAGCTGGTTTTCCGGCGCGCCACTCTGTCAACGCTCGATCCATAACCTTGGTCGCCGAAGCGCGCCAATACTCAACTTTGATACCGTATTTCTTTTCAAAGCCTTGATGAAGTGCGCCCATGACTTTAGGTATGATCGTGCCGTACGCGACGATCTTGCCTTCCCTCTTGGCTGCATCCACATCAACCGATTGCGCCTGAGCCTGAGGGAGGATGAAAATGAATGCGAGTAAACTCAACATGACGAAGCGGCTTAAAGGCGTCATAGCGATACTCCCTTTTTAATTTAGGATATGAAGCGCAATCTATTTGAACCAGGGGCGATGAGCAAGAGTTTAATTGGGCTACCGGCAGCTCGACTTCAGCATTTCAAAAAACTTCCTGAGCGCCTGTATCGCTTCTGAGGGAGGAGAAGGAGGACACAGAGAAGGGAACGCGCAGTCCATTGTACAAGTTCGCAATGAAGAGTGGGAACTTCACGGGGTCGGGTGTAAGAGGTTGATCTGCCGATACAGAAGGGAAGAATAGGCAGGGTTTGAAGACTTAGCCACAATTTGATCGCACAACCGCAAGAGATATTGGCGTTAAAGCGGTTGCGTGGTGCTCTTGGCCCGCGTTTCGGCAGGAGTTGCAAGCGTTGAACTTTCAGCAGCCAGCGTCGCCAGCAATCGTTCGAGATCAGCAAAGTCAATGGGTTTTGTCAGATGAGCGTTAAATCCAGCCGCGCACAATCGCCGCTCGTCTTCCGCGTAGCCGCTCACCGCGATCAAAAAGGAGCCGTGAAGCCCTTCGTCCTGCCGCAGCGCTCGAGCTACGGTATAGCCATCTAAACCTGGAAGCCCGATATCACACAACACCACTCCGGCCGAAATCTGCGGGCCGCTTCTATGCCGTGCGGCCCGCTATGCGTGACCTCTACCGTGTGGCCGCTCTGCTCTAGAATCATCTGACTGCTGCGCGCTGCAAGGCGATTATCTTCAATGATCAAAATACGGTAGCGACAACTTATCTTTGTTTGGTCGGGCGCGGAACTGCCTGATACGGCTTGTGCCGTTGCCAGTGGCAGCCGCACGATGAACTCCGAGCCACACCCTGCACCTTCGCTCCGTGCGTCTATTGCGCCGCTGTGAAGCTCAACCATTCCTTTCACCAGCGCCAGCCCTAATCCGAGACCACCCTGGCTTCGGTCGAGACTTGTATGCCCTTGACTGAACGGTTCAAAGATATGGTGCAACACGTCCGGTGTCATGCCTATCCCTGTATCACGCACCGAAAGAACCGCTTCGCCGCCCATCCCTTCCAGTTTCACCGCGATTGTGCCGCCTTGTTCTGTAAACTTCCAGCCATTGTGCAGCAGGTTGCCCAGCACTTGCGCGAGTCGGGTCCAATTGGCCACCGGCGAGGTTGATTGATAGTCGAGACGTTTTGCGCCTCGGTCATGAGCTTCCCTTCGTCCCTATACGTCCGCTGCTGCAAGCATCTATCCATACCATTTCTCTGTCTCGAGCCCAAGACAGGTCTCAACGATTAAGGGGCGGAGAACGTCAAAGCATTGATGAAGCGCACGCGGTTCCAAGGTTCCCAGGCGCAGATGCAACCTGGGTTCAAGCTTCATGAATTCCGAACGAAAAAATTCATAGCAGGACGGTGAATCTTTTTCTGGGTCGTGGCATTATGATGGTATGCCCGGAGTAAATGGAGATCTGAATCTTTTCGAATTCACGGCCAACGTTCCAGACGGGTTTATTTATCATCCGGAGTTTATTTCGGAAGCCGAAGAGCAGGAACTCATCCGGGAGGTTCAGCAAATTCAGCTTACGCCGTTCAAATATTATCAATTTACCGGGAAGCGGCGAACAGCGAGCTTTGGCTGGCAGTACGAGTTCGGCGACAGTGAAATCACAACAGCGCCGGAAGTTCCGGCGTTTCTTTTACCGCTTCGGATACGCGCCGGAACCCTCTTCAACATTGATCCGGACAGTCTAGTTCAAACATCCATCATTGAATATTCCACCGGATCGCCGATCGGCTGGCACCGGGACATTCCGCATTTTGGCGTTGTCGCGGGCATTTCTCTTGGCGCGACATGCCCGATAAGGTTTCGAAAGTATCAACGCGGCCGATCGAAGGACCGAAAGCGCGATGAGATTTTATCGATCGATCTACAGCCGCGCTCCATTTATTTAATGAGCGGAGCTTCGCGCGAGACCTGGCAGCATTCAATTCCGCCGGTGAAGGAGCTTCGCTACGCGATCATGATGAGGACGCTGCACGGCAAACCTTAAGAGGTTCAATAGTTCAAAGGTTCAATATCAGAGGGAATACGCGCCCGTTCCACTAGTTCCAGAAGTTCCAAGCGTCCAGTCGCTCCTGGAATTCAAAAGAAAACGCTGTTCAACGGCCTGTCCCGTCCTCGGTAATAACCACCATCCTCAGAATTAAGATACAAGTGGTTCAACAAGTTCCAACGATGAATCGCTGTCGCCGTACCACGACCGGCCGTTCAGAAAAGTTTCTCCACGCGGAGGCCGATCAGGCGGAATGCCTTGCCGCGGGGATTTTCCCGGGCGTCGAAAAAAGGCAGGATCAGCGACAACGCGGCCTGTTTGAGCCGGGGCAAGGAATCCTCGTCCATGCGGATGCCGTCCTTTAAGGTTTTCGACCGATTGCTGGTTTGAAAGTCGCCGAACCGAACGGTCACCGTGACGGTGCGAAAGCCCTTGAACTCCTTTCCTTTTAGCTTGGTGATGATCCGTTCCGCCATGCGGTCGAGACGCTCGATGACGGCCGCCTGATCTCGAGAATCCTCCTCGAACGTTTCCTGCTCGCCGAGCGATTTTCGCGTCCATTTGTTGGAGACGTCAGAGTCGTCGACGCCGCGGACTTTCTCGAACAGCCGCATGCCCCATTTGCCGAACCATTCGACCAGAACGGCCTCGGGAAGCCGGCGCAGGTCGTCAATAGTTCGGATTTGCTTTTCCCGAAGAAGGATTTGCTTTTCCCGAAGAAAGTGTTCGCTCTTGGGGCCGATACCCGGAATCACCCGAATCGGAAGCGGACCGAGAAAAACCGCGACTTGTTCCGGCTCGACGACAGTCAACCCATCCGGTTTGTGCCGGCCGGAGGCAATCTTCGCAATGAGCCTGTTGGGACCAATCCCGACGGAGCAGCCGAGCCCCTCGCGAACGAGGATTTCGCCTTTGAGTACCAGCACCCGCTCTCTCACGGCGGCAAAGTTTTCCAGGGACGACACATCGAGGTACGCTTCGTCGATGCTCGCCTCCTCAAACGCGTCGGCATAGCGCTGCAAGATTTGCATAATACGGCCGGAGACTTCGCGGTACAAAGACATATTCGGCAGAAGAAAGATCGTCGCGGGCTCTCCACGACTGCGCGCCGCTTCGGCGAGCCGCCACGCGCGAGATATCGGCAGAGCCGAGCGAATGCCGAATTCCCGAGCCCTATAATTGGCTGTCGTGACGACGCCTCTGCCTTTGCCTTCCTTCGGGTTGGCGCCCACTACCACCGGGAGGTCTCGGAGCGCGGGGTTGATCCGCTCCTCGACCGCCGCATAGAACGCATCCATATCGACGTGAACGATAATCCGCATGCGCCGCAGATTGTTCCATGTCCGGCCGAGGTTTACGAATCCGCGGGAGCTAAAGACGCCGAAGACGGCTGTTCAACAGTTCAATAGTTCAAAGGTTCAACGACGGAGGAATACCGGAGCCAGCTTCAGAAGTTCCAATCGTTCCAGGCGCTTCGCGCCGTTCATGGTCCGAAGGAATCGGCGTGGTTCAACGGTTGATGAGTCGCGAACGCCGACAGTAAGGAGGACAGTGGCAATTCGCTCCGCCGTGTAATCCTGAGCGTTGGCGGAGGATCTGCTTTTGTTTTGCTGAAGGCGTCACTACTTCACTCGTAGCAGCGGTTCCAATCAGGCGAAGAGTGGTCCAGCAGCTTCAATGGTTCCAGTTGGTTAAGGAGCTCTAACGTCGGAAGGCCGGTTCAATAATTTATTAGTTCAAATGTTCAACGACAGACGAATACAGAAGCAGGTTCACATTGGCCAGCCGTTCAATCTGAGACCCTGTGTCGAACGGCGTAGACAAAGGGGAGATCGACCAAGGCCGCGCTTGTTGTTTGCGCAGCCAACTGACAGCGCAA
>CAYZXN010000328.1:0-61557 GCA_964482425.1 uncultured Syntrophobacteraceae bacterium
GATTGATCAGAAAACCCCTGCAGACTTGGACTTGCATCTGATTATGGACAATTACGCCACTCATAAGCATCCTAAGGTCAAAGCGTGGTTCAAACGCCATAAAAGATTCCACCAGCATTTTGTGCCGACTTCGAGCTCTTGGCTCAACATGGTCGAGCGTTGGTTCCGCGATCTGACCGATAAGCGCATTCGGCGCGGGGTTTTCAAATCGGTCGCTGATTTAATAGCCGCCCTCCAAGCTTATATTCAGCACCACAACCAAAATCCCAAACCCTTTGTTTGGACCGCCAAAGCCGAAGACCTCATCGCTAAGTATCGCCGTGCTCAGGCCGTCTTGGATAAACTACAAACAGCGTGAGACACTACACTAGATGATCAGCACCCGGGGCGGGGTTTCTCGAACCGCGGCCAAGAACGAGGGGCAACGTCAGCGGCGCAGTTTCGCAACTCCTTGATCATGTCACCGGCAAAGCCGAAGGCCCATCACGATTGTCATATCGGTAGGTCCCACTCCGCAAACGCGCCAATGGTCGACTAAGTGACGGAATCATCCTGACATTGTGAAAATCTCTGTCTCCAATCCGTTTTCGGTAATTCAAGTTGTCGTCCATAAAGCTCTTTGCTAAAGACAGGCCTGGTTATCGTCATGCGCTTTTCTCCAACACCGTGGTTAGTCGCCGCTCTTGCGTTTGTCGTTCTCGGCTTTTCTCGCGGGCTGCACTCCTCCTTCGGAGTTTTCAACGTCGCACTGCTCGACTCCTTCAACTGGAGCAGGGGGGCCACCGCCGGCATTTTTTCCGTTGTTCTAACGGTCGATGCGATGCTGTCACCGGTAGTCGGATATCTTCTCGATCGCTATGGAACCAAGCGCGTTGTAATCGCCGGCTGTCTCACTCTGGCGCTAGGCTTGCTGCTGAGCAGTCGGGTAAGCGAGCTATGGCAACTGTACATTTTCTTTGGCTTGGTTACTGCGTTCGGTTTTACTTTCACGGGTATGGTGCCGCACGTGTTTTTGGTCTCGGAGTGGTTTTCTTCCAACCGTGCGTCCGCCATTGGCGTAGTCTATGCGGGGTCGGGTGTGGGCATCATGATCCTAGCGCCGCTTAGCGCTTGGTTGATTGCGACCTACGGCTGGACTCGGGCCTTCGAGATTTATGCCGCGGTGATGTTAATCGCGCTGCTGCCGCTGGTCTGGGCCTTCTACCAGTATGGCCCTTTCGGAGAGAAGCTGCGCCACCATGGCCCCAGAAAACACGACGAAAACCAATGGACGGCCAAGCTCGCTCTGAAAAGCCTTCAGTTCTGGCTGCTATTTTTCGCCCGCGTCTGCGCTGCTTCGGGGACCACCGTCATTGTTACCCATCAAGTCGCTCATGTGGTTGAAGTGGGCTATAGCCAGCTAATGGCCGCCTCTATTTTTGGCCTGGCGGGGATTATGAGCAGCTTCGGCCGGGTGGTTTTCGGATTCATCGCCGACCGCCTATCGAGACAAGCGGCGTATACGCTTAATATCGTGATGACGCTTATTGGCGTCGGAGCGCTCATGCTTCTACGCGGTCCCAGCCAAAACTGGTTGCTGTATATCTACGTCGTTTTCTTTGGCATTGGTTTCGGGTCCCGGGCGGTCATCTTTTCGGCCTTGACGGCCGATATCTTCTCCGGAAAAGGCTTTGGTTCAATTCTGGGATACTCCACCGTGGCTGTCGGCGTTGGTGGTGCCTTGGGTTCGTGGCTCGGCGGCGTACTTTATGATTGGACCGGCAGCTATAGTGTTTCGTTTGGATTGTCGGCATTGGTGCTGGCATGTTCAGACGTCTGCATCTGGTTGGCGGCGGTCCCATCGGTGGCCAGCTATGACAAGCGACTTTGGTCAAGAGGATAGGCCTGGCAGATGAGAAACACCTACCATGCCCACGCGAGTTATGGTCACTTGAGCAACTGAAGTCTCTCCAACCTTGAGGGCGTGTTGGGAAGTTGTTAGTCTGCAGTATTTTATGGATGCGCGGTTACGAGACGGCGTAAACTTGTTTAATGAAGGCCGTTTCTTTGAATCACACGAAGTTTGGGAGACTCTCTACAGGGATACCGAGGAACAACACAAGCCTTTTGTGGAGGGGTTGATTCAACTTTCGGCAGCATGCCGGATGATCGCGGACTTCGGCGAGACTAAAGGACCTGTAAAGCTGATCTACCAAGCCCTCATTCGTTTTGAGAGTTATCAACCTGTCTACATGGACCTTAAAGTCGCCGATCTAACTCGGACTATGGAAGCCTGGGCGAAGAAACTCGAGGCCGGCGGCGACCCAGACCCGACGGCGGTTCCCACCATCCCGCTGCGGCGATTTATCTTTTTTTAAATGGACGATGCGAAACTAAAACTCACCCTTAGCCGCTTCCTCGATGGTAAGTGGACTGGCGCGAAGCGGCTTCAGGGCCTTCAGGGCGGCGCTTTGCCGTATCTACTGGCGCTGGTAGCGGAACAAGGACAACGGCCGATCCTTGTCGTAACCGCCACCGCGCAGGATGCCGAGAATCTGTACGACGATCTCACGCTTTTTCTCGGCGAGGATCAAACGCTGCCACCGCTGCGCAGAAGGCTGCATCTCCTGCCTTCCTGGGAAGTTCTCCCGTTTGAAAAACTATCGCCACATCCAGAAACGTTGGCCGCAAGACTCGAAGGGCTTTACAAATTGATCGAAGAGCCGGCGCCAATCCTCATCTCGACACCGGCCGCGTTGATGCAAAAGGTGATTCCCAGGGAGTCGTTGAAGCAATCCTACCTGTACTTGGTCGCTGGGCAGGAGTTGCAGCGCGAGGTGCTGACCGAACATCTGATCCAGTGGGGCTTTCAAAACGTTCCGCTAGTGGAGGAATACGGCGACTTTAGCGTGCGTGGCGGCATCATCGATTTGTTCTCTCCGGGGTATACCTTACCGCTGCGACTCGAATTTGACGGCGACTGCTTGGAATCGATCCGCGAGTTTAGTCCGGCCAATCAACGCTCCCGGATGGCTTTGGAAGATATGTTGATTCTGCCCATGAAGGAGTTTTCATTCAAGCGAGCGGCCACCCAAGAGGTTGTCCGCAAACTCGATCAGCGGGCGATGGAGTTGGATATCGACCGGCGCGAGAAAAATACATTGCTCGATGCGGTCAAAGAGAGCATTCCGTTTTCCGGCATGGAATTTTTGGTACCGTATTTCTATCCAACCCTGGTGCCGGTGGTTTCTTACTTGCCGCCGCAGACGCTGGTTGCTTTGGCGGGAGCCGATCGGATCGAGGCAGAGGTCGAGCGCTTCGGGCGGCTGGCGTGGGACCGTAATACTAGAGCCAAAGAAGACGGCCGTTTGGTGGCGCCTGCCGACGCGCTCTACCTGAACGAGCATGAGTGGCGCGCTGCCATGGATCCTTTCGCTCAACTGCATTGCGAGGCGTTGACGATTATGGCTGCATCCGAGCGCGCACAGGAGTCGACCCTCACGATCGAGTCATTTCTCACTAACGATATCCACCACGAGACCTTAGCCAGACATGGCAAGGAGCCATCACTGGCGCCGCTGATTGAGCGTTTGCGGGTTTGGGCTGGACAAAGGGTCCTGTTGGTCGCGCCCACCCGAGGCGATGCCGGGCGCTTGCGGGAACTTCTAGGTCATTATGAAATCGACGTCCCGATCATCGATAAGCCGGCGGTCGCCGCATTCAATGTCGCTGAACCTGGGCGCGCCGTGGTGCTGGGCCACCTGACACAGGGATTTCGTCTGCCGGCCGCAGGACTTGTGGCGGTGACATTCGATGAAATCTTCGGGACGCGGAAGAGACGCCCGACGAGCGCCGCCAAAACGCATCCAAGTCACTTCCTTACCAGTTTGAGTGAATTGAAGCAGGACGACTTCGTCGTCCATCTCGATCTGGGCATCGGCGTCTATCGCGGGCTGAAGTTTCTCAAAGTTGCCGGGGTCGAGGGCGAATTCTTGCATCTGGAGTACGATGGCGGTGACCGGCTCTATCTGCCAGTGGACCGTATCAACGTCGTGCAAAAATACATTGGCGGCGACGGTGTGAAACCCGCGCTGGACAAACTTGGCGGCACTTCCTGGGAGCGGGTCAAATCAAAAGCCAAGAAGTCGATACTCGCCATGGCGGAAGAACTCGTGCAACTCTATGCGTCGCGGGAAGCCCGTGAAGGCTATGGCTTTGCGGCGCCCGATGCGCTCTATCGGGAATTCGAAGCTGCTTTTGAATTTGAAGAGACACAGGATCAACAACGCGCCATCGATGAAGCGCTCATCGACATGCAGCGAAAGAAGCCGATGGATCGGCTGGTGTGCGGTGATGTCGGTTTCGGCAAAACCGAGGTTGCCATGCGAGCGGCGTTTTTGGCGGTGGAGGGTGGCAAGCAGGTGGCTGTGCTGGCGCCGACCACGATCTTGGCGCAACAGCATTTGCAGACCTTTCGTCACCGCTTTCGTAATCATCCGTTGCGCATCGAAATGGTCAGCCGTTTCCTAACCGGTAAAGAGGTCGATCGAGTTCTTAAAGATTCAGCCAAGGGCGGCGTGGATATAGTTATTGGTACGCACCGGCTGCTCCAAAAAGACGTCGAGTTCAAGGACCTGGGCCTGGTGATTATAGATGAAGAGCACCGCTTTGGGGTGGCTCACAAAGAGCGACTTAAGAAACTGCGTCAGATGGTGGATGTAATGAGTCTGACGGCCACGCCTATCCCGCGCACGCTGCATATGTCGATCGTCGGAATCCGCGATCTAAGCATCATTGAAACTCCGCCGATGGATCGTCTCGCCGTTCAAACGTATGTTACAAGGTACGATGAACGAGTGATTCGCGACGCTATCCTGCGCGAGCTTGAGCGCGGCGGTCAGGTGTTTTTTCTACACAACCGCGTGGAGACCATCGACCGTGTGGCGCTGAAGCTAGCTGATCTGATCCCTGAGGCTAAAATGGCTGTGGCCCACGGACAGATGAGACCCAAAGAGCTGGAACGGGTGATGCTTCAGTTTCTCGAGAAGAAGACACAGGTACTGATCTGCTCGGCAATCATCGAGTCAGGCCTGGATTTTCCCAACGCTAATACCATCATCATCAACCGCGCCGATCGCTTCGGCTTGGCGCAGCTTTACCAACTCAGAGGACGAGTGGGCCGTTCGCACCGCCATGCATACGCGTATCTGTTGATCCCGGGCGAACAAGCAATCACACCGGATGCGGAGAAAAGACTGCGTGCGCTTCAAGAAATCGACGGCCTCGGCGGCGGATTCAAACTAGCACTGCACGACCTTGAGATTCGCGGCGCCGGTAATCTTCTGGGACAGCAGCAATCCGGGAACATTACCGCGGTGGGTTTCGAACTCTATACGGAGATGATGGAGAATGCGGTGCGTGAGCTCAAAGGTGAAGAGGTGGCGCCGGAGGTCGAGCCGGAAATCCGCATGGGAATCGCTGCTTATTTTCCGGATGACTACATGCCCGAGGCCAATCAGCGACTGTTTTTTTATAAGCGACTGGCCAGTCTCCGCGACCCTCTGGAGTTGGCGGCGATCAAAGAAGAAATCCGCGATCGTTTCGGTCCTTATGGCGCCGCAGTGGAAAACCTTTTTTTGGTCATGAACCTGCGGCGCGTGCTCAAAGAGTGTCTCGTCCAGCAGATGAGCGTGTCGGATGGCAAGGTCTTTCTGTTGTTCCATCCTCAATCGCCCGTGAAAGTCGAAAAGCTTCTAGATCTGATCAAATTGCGTCAGAGCGGCTGCCGGCTCTCTCCGGATGGCCGGTTCTCTTTTTCCCCGCAACATCAAGACTGGGAATTGCTGATCGCGGAAGTGATACAGTTATTGTACGCTATCAGCGCCCGTGACAGCCAAGCGGCGGCACCTGAGGAAATACTGCACGGGAGCAGGCTATAATCAGAAGAAGGTTTGGTTTCTTGCGGCGTCTGTGTTATCGGTAACCGAGTTGGTTTGCGAAAATCATCTGCCAAGGTAAGATTTCTTATGCTGAGGCATCTAATCAAGAGTTCCCTTCTTCTTTTGCTTCTCGTGATGTGGTTGGCGCCATCAGCGGCGTATGCCAGAGTCATCGAACAGATCGTCATGGTCATCAATGGTGAGCCTTATACGCTCACTAACCTGAGCGCCTATGCAAAGAGCAAAATGGCGCGTGATTTTCCCACTGGGACGTTGGACAGGATCAACGCCAGCGATCGTGAGGTATTGGAGCAATTCATCACCGAGCGGCTCCTTGATGCTGAAATTCGTGAGGCGGGAATAAGAGTCACGGCCGAAGATGTCGAACTTTATATCAGTCAAATCAAGCAGAAAAATCGTCTTACGGACGCGGAGTTGGAAACTGCCCTGGCTCGAGAAGGCCAGACTCTGCAGGCGTATAAAACCTCGGTGAAGGCCGAGCTTGAGAAGGGTGAGTTGATTAATCGGCAGGTGCGAAAAAAAGTCAACATCACCAACGACGATGTCGAGCGCTACTATAAACTGAATTCGAAGAATTATCGCGCCGATGATCGCGCCCGCATTCGTCACATCCTTTTACCCCTGGCCGAGAAAGCGTCTCCCGAAGATGTGCAGGCGGTGACTGAGAAGGCGAACGAACTCTATAAAAGGGTTATCGCGGGCGAGGATTTTGCGACGCTGGCGCGAAAATATTCGCATGGCGCCGGTCAGGAATCAGGCGGTGATATCGGTTGGGTTAAACGTGGAACGTTGCTCAAGCCCATCGAGGAAGTGGCGTTCGAGAAGCTTGCGGTAGGTCATGTCAGCCGTCCGGTGCGTAGCAGCATGGGCCTGCACCTGGTGAAGCTGGAGAATCGAGACAGCGGTGCGGTTTTACCGTTGTCGGTGGTGGGGCCCCAGATCAAGCAAGAGTTATACAGCAAAGCTTTGGAAGAACGTTACTCCAAATGGCTCAAGACAGATCTGCGGCGCAAGCACAGCGTGGATGTAAAAATCGCTGGCGTCGTCTTTAAGCCGGAGGACTCCCCTGATGATACGATGGGAGCTCTGATGGCAAAGTCGACGCGGCTTGGCAGGCGGGAGGACCGCACTCTTCTAAGCTACCTAAATCCGTTCTCCTATATTCTCAAGGAAACGCCCAGCGAAGATGAGGATCAAACGGGGCCGTTAGCCGGAAAAAATATCGTCAGCGTGTTTGGCGTGCCGCTTTTTACGACGGAGGCAGTTGACGACGTTCCTGACGTTCTTTCTCCCGCTGCCGATGCGGACACTAAATCAGGCTCCGCAGAAGCCGGTGGCGGATTTTTCAATCGTTTGAATCCATTCAAGCGTTAGTCTGTTTCCGAATTCCGATTCCGCCCCATAAGGGCAATCAAAAGTCCGCCCCGTATCCACTATATGTCGCGCAAACCGATCGTCGCTATTACTATGGGCGATCCCGCCGGGATAGGTGCTGAGGTCATTATGGGGGCGCTGGGCCATCAGAAGGTCAAGCGCGCCTGTAAGCCGCTCATCCTGGGCGATTGGGGGGTTCTGCAACGAACCCTTCGAAGCACCAAGAATTCGGTAAAGCTCGTTTGCTGGGAACCCGGTGTGCCTTTGTTGCCGCTGTTAGAGGGGCATCGCGGTTTTGTGGTGTGTCCACTTTCTGCGCTTCGCCGAGCCGAGTGCCGCCCGGGGCGGCCGACCAAAGCCGGAGGACACGCAGCCTACCGTTACATTGCCGTGGCGGCGAGATTGGCGTTGTCGAAAGTGGCGGATGCCATCGCGACTGCGCCCATCAGCAAAAGCATTCTGATCCACGCCGGATATAACTATCCGGGTCATACGGAGCTTTTGGCTGAGCTCAGCCGCACGCCCGAGTGCAGGATGATGCTTATCGGAAAAAAGCTCAGAGTCGTTTTGGTCACCGGCCACGTGGGCTATACGGCAGTGGTGGGCGAGCTTACACGCGACAGAATTCGAACGACTCTCGAATTAACGCATCGAGCATTAAAAGGCTTCTTCGCAATTGCGCGACCGCGCATCGCCGTGGCGGCGTTGAACCCGCACGGTGGCGAGGAGGGCATTTTCGGGGATGAAGAAAGAAAGGTCATTGCGCCCTCGATTGAAGCAGCCAGACGAAAAGGGGTCCCCGCATCGGGGCCTTTTCCGGCCGATAGCCTGTTTCATAAGGCAGCCCGCGGCGAGTACGACGCGATCGTTTGTATGTATCATGACCAGGGACTGATACCGCTTAAGCTGCATCATTTCTTCGGTGGAGTGGCGCTGACTCTGGGACCGTCCTTCATTCGAACCTCTGTCGACCACGGCACGGCGTATGACATAGCCGGCACCGGCAAAGCCGACGCTACTAGCATGAAAGAGGCCATCTTATTAGCAGCGGAGCTGGCGAGGCTCAGAATGAATGTGAAAGCCGATAGCCGGTGAACCCATCGATTTTCCGAGAATACGACATCCGTGGCCTAGCTGAGAGGGACTTTGCCAAGGACTTTGCGCTTCTGCTCGGCAAAGTCCTCGGCACTATGGTGCGCCGCAGAGGCGGCGCCCGCGTTTCAGTCGGTCGTGATTGCCGCTTAACTTCGGACGCATACGCAGAAGCGCTGATCGCCGGGCTCGCCTCGACCGGTCTACAAGTCTACGACCTCGGTATCTGTCCCACGCCTTTGCTATACTTCTCTTTGTTTCATCTGGATCTTGATGGCGGCGTGGAGGTCACGGCGAGCCACAACACGTCAGAGTACAATGGATTCAAGCTATGCCTGGGTAAAGACACATTGTACGGAGAGCAAATTCAGGAAATCAGAAGCAAAATGGAGAGTAACGATTTTGCCGAAGAGACCGGCGGCAAGGTAGAACGATATGAGATCGTGCCGCCGTACCAGCGCCACCTCTTGCAGGATGTTCGCAAGCTAAAGCGGCCCCTCAAGATCGTAGTGGATGCCGGTAACGGCGTCGGCGGTCCCGTCGCACCGGCGATCTTTCGTCGGTTGGGGTGCACGGTTTGGGAGATTGGTTGCATACCGGACGGTAATTTTCCACTGCATCATCCGGATCCGACGGTTACTGAAAATCTCCAGATTCTGATCGAAAAAGTACGCGCAGAAAACGCGGATGTGGGATTTGCGTACGACGGCGATGCCGATCGCATCGGCGTGGTCGACGAAAAAGGAGGCATTATCTGGGGCGATGAACTTTTGGTGCTTTTTGCCCGCGATGTGCTTCAGCGTCATCCCAACGCGACAATCGTCTCCGAGGTCAAATGCTCCCAACGACTTTATGATGACATCGCGAAAAGGGGTGGCGTTCCGATTATGTGGAAAGCAGGGCATTCGCTGCTTAAGGCGAAGTTAAACGAGGCCCGGGCATTGTTGGCCGGCGAGCTGACCGGGCACATGTTCTTCAAAGAGCGATACTTTGGCTACGATGACGCAATCTACGCTTCAGTGCGCCTTCTGGAAATTCTTTCGAATTCCGATCGACCTCTGTCGGCTTTATTGGCGGACTTGCCCAAAACGGTGTCTACACCGGAAATCAGAATCGCATGTCCCGACGAAAGGAAATTTATCATCGCCGACCTTGCTAAGGACTATTTTCGCAAGCACTACGACATTATCGATATCGACGGCGTGCGTGTGCAGTTTCCCGATGGCTGGGGACTGATCCGTGCATCCAACACTCAGCCTGCGCTGGTACTTCGCTTCGAAGCTCGAACGGCGGATCAGTTGAATGCATATCGCGCGATTGTGGAAAACAAGCTCAAGGACTTTGACATCTAGAAGAGCAAAGGATGCGCGGTGCAATCGTCGTCAGAGGGGCGCGGGTTCATAACCTCAAGAACATCGACCTGGCGATCCCACACGAGCAATTCGTCGTTATTACCGGGGTTTCCGGTTCTGGAAAGTCCTCGCTGGCCTTCGATACGCTTTATGCTGAAGGTCAGCGGCGGTACTTGGAATCGCTTTCCGCCGATACGCGCCAACTGCTTCGCCAACTCGACAAACCGGACGTCGATTCCATCGACGGACTTTCCCCTGCAATAGCCGTTCAGCAAAGGCCGACAAACTTTGGTCCACGTTCGACGGTCGGCACCGTCAGCGAAATTCATGATTTTATGCGATTGCTGTTCGCCCGTGTCGGGGAGCCGTCTTGCATCGAATGCGGCGCAAGGATTTCGGTCCACACCACCGAGCAAGTTGTCGATCAGCTGACGTCCCTACCTGCCGGTATGCGAATAATTATCATGGCGCCGGTGGCAAGCACAGGTAAAAACGATCCCGCTGAAATGCTTCGCGACTTCGCTCGCCAAGGCTTTGCCCGCGTTAGAATTGACGGTGAGATGCACGATCTCCACCAAGAAGTCCGACTGGAAAAACACCGCACGTTTCAAATGGACCTGATTATCGATCGGCTGACGGTCCGAACGGGATTGGAAAAGCGACTCGCGGATTCGCTGGAGGTGGCGTTTCGGGTGGGACAGCAAGTTATTAAGGTTGAGGTGCAACCCGATTCGACGCCAACGCCAATTGCAGAACTTCGCTTCAGTCAAAAATTCGCCTGTGCCGAATGCGGCGGGTCTTTTCCGGAGATCACTCCAAGTCTGTTTTCATTCAACAGTCCGCAAGGGGCTTGTCCGGTGTGCGCTGGATTGGGAACCCGCCAGAAACCGCCTGGTAAAGCCAGACGCCGCGATGGCACCAGTGGCTTGTTGATTTGCAGTGCATGTAAAGGCCAGCGCCTTAGGAGAGAAGCTCTGGCAGTCGCCATCGCGGGTAAGAACATCGCTCAGGTTTCGGCATTGCCCATTGATCAGATGAGGCACTTTTTCGAAAATCTGCCGCTTGCCGGTAAAAAGCAAGTGATTGCGGGAAGGGTACTGGCGGACGTTATTGCTCGGCTGCGTTTTCTGTCGCAGTTAGGACTTGAGTATCTCACACTTGACCGGCCGTCGCTTTCTCTTTCCGGCGGTGAAGCCCAAAGGGTCCGTATTGCGACTCAAATTGGATCGAGCCTCACCGGTGTTCTTTACATTCTCGATGAGCCCAGTATCGGATTGCATCAAAAGGACAATGCGCAACTGCTGGAGCTAATGACCAAGCTTCGCGACGCAGGTAATACGGTGGTGGTCGTCGAGCACGATCCGGAGACTATTTTACGCGCGGATTATGTCGTCGATATGGGTCCTGGCGCTGGACTCCAGGGCGGCCGGGTGGTCGGTCATGGAAGCCCCGATGAGATCATGACACAGGAGCAATCGCTTACGGGGCAATACTTGTCCGGCCGCAGGAAAATCCCTGTTCCGTCACATCGGCGGCTAGGGACAGGAGAGTTTTTGACGCTCAAAGGCGTGCGGCAGAATAATCTGCACGACTTGACGGTTGATATACCGCTTGGAGTGATCACGTGTGTTACCGGAGTCTCGGGTTCGGGAAAAAGCACCCTTGTCATGGATGTGCTTTATGACGAAATGTCCCGGCGCCTGCGATGCTCGCGCGCCAAGAGGGGTGCGCTCGATGATTTGCTTGGATGGCAACGTATTGATCGGGTCGTCGGCGTTGACCAAAGTCCGATCGGGCGGACCCCGCGATCGAATCCGGCAACCTACACCGGCCTTTACGATGTCATCCGTGATCTGTTTGCGCAATTGCCCGACGCCCGGGTCCGAGGCTATGAACCCAGCCGGTTCTCGTTTAACGTCAAGGGAGGACGATGCGAAGCGTGTGGCGGTGATGGCGTCATGCGCATCGAGATGTACTTTCTTCCTGATGTTTATGCCACCTGTGATGTTTGTAACGGTCGCCGTTATAACCGTGAGACACTTGAGGTTAAATACAAAGGCCATAGCATCGCCGACGTTTTGGAGTTAACCGTCGTTCAAGCGCTGGAGCTCCTGCGTAACATACCCTCTGTGTCGGATCGGCTACATACTTTGGTTAATATCGGGTTGGGCTATCTTCAGCTCGGGCAGCCAGCACGAACGCTCTCGGGTGGCGAGTCCCAACGCCTCAAGCTCGCCAAAGAGCTGGCTCGGAAATCAACCGGGCGGACTCTCTACATCCTGGACGAGCCCACAGCAGGTCTCCATTTTATCGATGTCGAGCAACTTTTAGATCTGCTCCATCGTCTAACCGATGCTGGTAATACGCTTGTAGTTATCGAACATAATCTCGACGTCATCAAAAACGCAGATCACGTGCTCGACCTAGGCCCCGGAGCGGGTGTAAATGGCGGAAGGGTGACGGCACGAGGCACACCTGAAGAGGTGGCCGCTGTGAGCGATTCTCACACCGGCCGGTATTTGCGTAAGGTGATCTCCGGGCATTAAAAGTCTGTCCGGCTTTAACACTTACCCGATCCGTTCGGTGGAACGTTCTCAGAAAACCGTCATTGACTGCGAATACACTATTCGGTATGTTTAAATCAGACTGGATTGGTCGGATAGCTGAATTCATCCGACAAAAAGGCCTATGAAACTGCCTATTTACATGGATAACCACGCGACGACGCCAGTGGATCCGCGGGTTTTGGACACAATGCTGCCGTTTTTCACAGAGAAATTCGGCAACGCTTCGAGCCGAAATCATGTATTCGGTTGGGACAGCGAAGCAGCAGTCGACAGTGCGCGAGAGCAGGTGGCAGCCCTGCTTCACGCTGTGTCGCCGCGGGAGATTATTTTCACCGGTGGTGCTACGGAATCAGATAATCTCGCCATCAAGGGCGTTGCCGAAGCATACCGCGAGCGCGGTAATCACATTATCACCTGCGCGATTGAGCACAGAGCGGTTCTGGACAGTTGTAAGTCTTTGGAAAAGAAAGGCTATCAGGTGACTTATCTGCCGGTGACGCGGGAGGGCTTGGTTGATTTAGATCGGCTGCGCGGTGCTATCACTGACCGGACCGTTCTGATCTCAATCATGGCAGCCAACAATGAAATCGGCACTATCGAACCGGTGCACGAGATCGGCCGAGTGGCCAAAGAGAAGGGCGTTTTGTTTCATACGGATGCCACTCAGGCAGTCGGCAAGATTCCCGTGAATGTTGAAGAATGGGGCGTTGACCTGCTGTCGCTGACAGCCCACAAGCTGTACGGCCCCAAGGGGGTTGGAGCGCTCTATATCCGCTCATCCAAGCCGCGGGTGAAGATTACTTCCCTTATTGACGGAGGGGGACAGGAGCGCGGTGTTCGCTCGGGCACGCTCAATGTTCCGGGAATCGTCGGTATGGGGAAGGCATGTGAGATCGCGCGAGAAGAAGTGCTGGTTGATGGCGAGCGATTGACGGCACTAACCGAGCGTCTGAAGTCCGGAATCATGAGCCAACTCGACCAAGTCAGCGTGAATGGCCATTCGTCGCAACGCCTACCGGGGAACATGCATCTGAGCTTCGCTTTCATAGAAGGGGAGTCATTGTTAATGGGCCTAAAGGATATCGCTGTGTCGACCGGCTCAGCCTGCACCTCTGCCAGCCTTGAGCCTTCGCACGTTCTGAAGGCGATTGGCTTGGAGGAACATTTGGCCCACGCTTCGATACGTTTTGGATTGGGACGGTTTAACACCCAAGAGGAAGTGGACTATACCGTGCGCCGAGTAGTCGAAGAGGTGCGCCGGTTACGTGAGTTGTCGCCGCTTTATCGGGCTAGAAGGGCCAACGTCCAGAGGCCGCGAGCAAAGAGTAAACTACAGGAGACTGTCTCCTGATCGTATCGCTGGACGGGAGAACGAATATGGCTACGGGAATCAACGTTACAGAGCGTGCAGCAGCACGCATCAGAGAGCTGGTCACTGCGGAGAACCGCCAGGGGCAGGGTCTAAGAGTCAAAGTAGTCGGTGGCGGCTGCTCAGGGCTGCAATACAAGGTAGATTTTGATGTTCCCAAAGGCAGCGATAAAGTCTTTGAAAAGGATGGAGCCACGGTTCTGGTCGATATGAAGAGCTTGCTTTATCTGACGGGTACAGAGCTTGATTACAAAAATGAACTCATGCAGTCAGGTTTCGTTTTTCAGAATCCGAATGTCAAAAAAGCCTGCGGCTGCGGAGCTTCTTTCACAGTCTAGGACGCGCGCGGCTTGCAGCGAGCGTTACAGAAAGTGGGATCATGAAAACGGGTAATAATGCGGTAGAAGATCTAACCCGACGCGAGTACAAGTACGGTTTTATCACGGACATCGAAGCCGATACCGTGCCGCCTGGTCTGAACGAGGATGTCATACGGGTCATTTCGGCAAAGAAGAACGAGCCGGAATTCATGTTGGAATGGCGGCTCAAGGCGTACCGCCATTGGGCAAAGCTAGAAAAGAATCAGGCCGAGCCCAAATGGGCCATGGTGCATTATCCGGCCATAGATTACCAGGCAATCAGTTATTATTCAGCGCCCCGGAACAAAGGAGAAGGTCCGAAAAGTTTGGAAGAGGTGGACCCCGAGCTCCTAGAAACCTACGACAAACTCGGGATTCCTTTACGAGAGCAGGAGCGGCTGGCAGGAGTTGCTGTCGACGCCGTGTTTGACAGCGTGTCGGTGGCGACGACTTTCAAAGGCAAGCTGGCCGAACTTGGCGTAATCTTTTGTTCGTTCTCAGAGGCGTTGCAAAACCATCCAGAGCTGGTTCAGAAATACCTCGGTTCGGTTGTACCTTATACTGACAATTTTTTTGCGTCGCTGAACTCTGCCGTGTTCAGCGACGGTTCATTTTGTTACATCCCCAAAGGTGTCCGCTGTCCAATGGAGTTATCGACGTATTTTCGGATCAATGCCGCGGAAACGGGGCAGTTCGAGCGTACCCTGATAGTGGCAGAGGAGGGGAGCTCAGTCAGCTATCTAGAAGGATGCACGGCGCCCATGCGCGACAAGAATCAACTGCATGCAGCAGTTGTGGAGCTGATCGCTCATGACGACGCACAGATCAAGTACTCGACAGTGCAAAATTGGTATCCCGGAGATGCCGAAGGTCGCGGTGGCATTTACAACTTCGTCACCAAGCGCGGCAAATGCGCAGGCAAGCGCGCGAAGATTTCGTGGACCCAGGTGGAGACAGGCTCTGCGATAACTTGGAAATACCCGAGCTGTTTGCTACAGGGCGATGACTCGGTGGGTGAATTCTATTCGGTGGCACTGACCAACAATTACCAGCAAGCCGATACCGGCACCAAGATGATCCACATCGGCAAAAATACCAAGAGCACGATTATCTCCAAAGGCATTTCGGCGGGACACGGGCAGAATACATACCGTGGGTTGGTAAAGATCATGAAAGGGGCGTCGGGCGCGCGGAACTATTCCCAGTGCGACTCTTTGCTACTGGGGGACAAATGCGGCGCTCATACTTTTCCGTATCTGGAGGTATTCAACAGCAGCGCGCAGGTCGAGCATGAAGCGTCGACGTCAAAGATCGGCGAAGATCAGCTATTTTACTGCCGGCAGCGGGGTATTTCGACGGAAGACGCTGTGAACTTGATCGTCAGTGGCTTTTGCAAGCAGGTTTTTCGTGAGTTGCCCATGGAGTTTGCTGTAGAGGCACAAAAGCTCTTGGGAGTAAGTTTGGAAGGTAGTGTCGGCTAGCTAATCGTTTGGGAAAAGTACGATGGGATCTGAGATCTACTTCGACAATAACGCAACCACACAGGTGCTGCCACAGGTATTCGAGGAGATGGCGCCGTTTTATACCGAGTTCTACGGCAATCCCTCGAGCATTCATGGCTTCGGCAGCCGGGTAGGGGAGCGGATCAGCCGGGCCAGGGCCCAGGTGGCGGCGCTAATTGGCGCGGCCGATCCGATAGAGATTATCTTTACCAGCTGCGGCACCGAAGGCGACAATGCAGCTATTCGCGGACTGCTGGATGCACAGCCGGATAAACGTCATATCGTAACCACCAAGGTTGAACATCCTGCAGTTTTGGGCCTTTGTCAGCATCTTGAAAAAAGAGGCTATCGCGTAACCTGGCTCGGCGTAGATCAAGACGGGATACTGGATTTGGACGAGCTACGTGCTGCGATTACTAGCGAAACGGCGCTGGTCTCGGTGATGGCCGCTAATAACGAGACAGGGGTCATTTTCCCAATCGAGCAAATCGGCGAAATCGTCAAATCAAAGGGGGTTCCCTTTCACGTGGACGCTGTCCAGGCGGCCGGGAAGATCCCTATTGTGGCGAAGGATAGTGTCGTCGATCTCTTAACTATTTCGGCCCACAAATTTCACGGACCGAAGGGTGTCGGCGCTCTGTACGTCCGGCGCGGTATAACTTTCTCGCCGTTTATAATTGGCGGTCATCAAGAGCGCAATCGCCGCGCCGGTACGGAGAATGTGGCTGGTATCATTGGCATGGGTAAAGCGGCCGAACTGGCGTTGGAATGTCTAAACGAGGTTTCGGCTCGGGTTTGTGCCTTGCGCGATCGGTTGCAAGATTCTCTGTTACTGTCCTGTGCCGGTGCCCGTGTTAATGGTGGCAAGGTCAAACGTTTGCCGAACACGTTAAACATCAGTTTCAGGTATCTTGAAGGTGAGGCCATTTTAATTTTATTGGATCAGCATGGCATCTGCGCCTCTACGGGCTCGGCTTGCACCTCGGGCTCATCTGAACCATCCCATGTTCTGCGTGCGATGGGTGTTTCAAAGGACTGGATCCAAGGGTCCGTTCGATTTAGCTTAAGCCGGCTTAATACTGAAGATGAGGTACGCCGTGTGAACGAAAAGATGCCTTCCATCGTCAAAAGATTGGAAGGGCTGTCCGCATTGGGCAAGATGGGCGTCCAGCACCGGAATCAGGCGTCAGGTCAGACAATCTCCAGTGATACCGGAGCAAGGGGGTAGGGCCATGAGCCTGATGCAGATTTCGCGCAGGGTTGATTACGGATTGCGGGCAGTTATTTATCTGTCCCGGCAGGATCCGGAACGATGCTGTTCCATCACGGAAATTTCCAAGGAGCAAAACGTTCCAAAGAAGTTTTTGGAGAAAATCATTCAAGATCTAATGCGGCGTGGGTTGATCAAGTCCAAGCGCGGTTCGTGCGGCGGCTACATGCTGGCCCGAGTGCCCGACAAAATATCGTTCTACGAGGTCATTGAGGCGCTCGACGGCCCTATTGCAGTAAACGCTTGCATGAATGACGAGATCAGCTGTGATCAACTCACCCGTTGCACTATGGTGGGCGTTTGGATCGAAATTCAGCAGAAGGTCACGGAGGTTTTTACCCGAACGACATTGGCCGATCTACAACGCACTCGATGTCGGGATCTTACGACGAGCCCCTCTTCCCTTTCGAGTGCGGCATGATGAAAAACCTTCGATATGAAGGCAGGCCGTACCCTATAGGGAGGTGGTTGTTATGAGTTACGATACAGGCCTTAGCATGGAAGAAAGGGTTACTTCGCTTTTTCAACCGGATACCCTTATGCCGGATCAATATCTGGAGACTTTCCGGCGAAAGCTCCATCTTGAGCCGGAGAAAAAGCTTTTACTTGCGGTGCTTGAAGATGCAATCGCGTGCTTCCAAAAGTACGTATTTGCGCATGACGGCAAGGGGAGGGTTCTCTTTCAGGAGGCGGAAGAGTGGATTATGGAAGAGGATACCGATTGGCTTTTCTCTTTTCCCAATGTGTGCGAAATGCTCGGATTTGAGCCCAGTTATCTGCGCGATGGGCTGATGCGCTGGAAATTACAAAAGCTCGAAAGTCATTCAAAGGCGAGAATCTACCAATTGACAGCGAGAACCAATCAGCGGGTTGGCACGGCTTCAGTATCGCGCCGATCGAGGCAGCGGGCGCGCAAGGCGGCTAGCCGGTAACAGCAGCGACAGTACCCAAGTATAAAGGCGGCGACTGCCATGCATTCGCCGCCTTTATTTGTATGGGCCGCTTCGCTTGCAAAGCTGGCAAATCGCATTCATATAGTGAGCCGTGACACCACGAAGAAAAAGAAACCATCGATCCACCTCGGGCGAACTACTCTACCGTGTAAGATACGGACTCGCCGGATACGCTTTGCGCAGTTTCGTTGCGGCTATGGGTTACGTACCCCACCGTTTCTCCGTTCCGATTTGCACATTCTGGGCGACCGTCACACATCGAGCGCTATGGCGATATCGAATCAGGATGGAGGAAAATATCGCACTTGCGGCCGGTACCCGGTTTGTCACTCGAGCCGAGCGCAAGGATTTGGTATGGCGCGCATGGAAAAACTTCGCGCGCGGCGTGCTCGAAACCGCCGCCGCCGTGCATTATCCTAAGGAAAAAATTACCCGAATGGTGCGTCTGGAAGGCGAAGAGCATTTGCAGCAGGCGCTGCGCGGCGGAAAGGGCGTGCTGGCCTTGAGCGCCCATTTGGGAAATTTTACGCTCATTGGCGCACGCCTGGCGGCGGCGGGATATCCGTTTAGCGTCGTTGTGAAACATCCCGGAGATAAGCGCTTTGCGCAGCTGATTACCAGGTTTCGTGCGAAAATGGGAATCGAGACAATTCCGGCTAAACCACGGCGGGAAGCTGTGCGCTGCATTCTCAAAGCGCTGCGGGCGAACCGGGTTGTTTTGGTGATTGCCGATGAGTTCAAATCAGGGGATGTCTTAGTCGAATTCATGGGACAAAAACTACCTGCGCCGCGGGGACCGGCGACTCTCGCCCTACGCACGGGCGCCGTGACGTTGCCTATGTTCGCGCTGCGGTCCCCGGATGACACTTTAGTTCTTGCCATCGGACCGGCGATTGATCCGGTTCGCAGAGACGATCTAGAAGCGAGTATCAGAGCGACGACAGGGCTCTACACGCGCTATTTGGAAGAGGTTATTCTTCGCCATCCCGATCAGTGGAATTGGCTCGGCTTTCCGCGCCGGGATAGGATACCGCACGCTGCAACGCCGAGGCGGGCGGTGGCGCCGCGCCGAACGAGAACCGATCAGCAGCGGTCGGCCTAAATGGCAGCCCTGAGTGTCCCCGGCCGAAAACCTGCACTAGACCTTCGAGTCGAATCCCGGGCTTAATATGCCTCGTCGCTCGGTTCGTTCAACATAGCGCATAAACCTGTACTTGTTTTCCAGCTCATCAATTTGGAGAGGTGGGAGATCTTTCGGCTGTCCTGGCTCTACCTTGACGGCGATCAGGGTAAGCTGGTTGCGCCGGCAGGCGGTCAGAAATTCTCCCCTGAAATCCTCGACTGTGCTTACCCAACAGGCGTTCGGATAACCCGCACCCTTCGCTAGCGATACTGCATCCGCAAGGTTGGAAGCGGTTGCGGTGCCGCCGGACGCCTCATAAACTTCGTTGTCAAAGAGCAGGTGTATGAGATTGGGCGGCTTTTGTAAGGCGATCGTCGGTAGCCCACATAGGTTCATTAGAAATGCTCCGTCGCCATCGATGGCGATAACCTTCCGATGTGGCAGCGCGAAGGCAAGACCCGCGGCGATGGAAGAGACCAGTCCCAAGGTGCGTGTCTTAAGATTACCCTCGCTGGGCCGCAAGGCCCACCATTCGCGCGCCCCCCAACCGGTGCAGACGGCAAGGGCATCTTCAGAATCGTCGGCGATAGCCTTCAGGTATTCATAGCGTTGCATTTACTTCACGCCAAGCACGCTTTTGGTCAATAGCACCGCAACAGGTTTCTTGGAGTCGTCAGCCAGAATCTGCGCACCGTCCAACATAGCATCAATATCTTCGGCGTTGCGCAGGATGTACGAGCGAATACCCAGAGCGTGAAGCGCCGGCTCGGTAACGGCGCCCAGAGTCGTAAAGCCCCTATCACCAATGTCCCCGGCATAATAGATCAATAGGAGAACGGGAATCTGAAATTGCAAACACGTCGTCGTTAATGCATTACAGCTATTCAGCAACCCGGCGTTCTGCATGATGATCGCGGTCTTTCGCCCGGCAAGGTAAGCGCCGGCACAGATGCCGATGCCTTCTTCCTCGCGGCACAGGGGAATGTGCCGGAGCCCGGCGTCTTGCTCAACCATCCGGATTAATTCAAGCATTTTTTCGTCCGGCAGAGTGGCCACGAAATCGATGCCAGCCTTCTTGAGCCCTCCAACAATGGCCATTGCAGATTCTTGTGCGTCCATCTTCTTCATCTCGCAGCTCGTCGTCTCCGCCTGCGCCCAAATCGGCGAGGCGAGCTTAACAGATGCGTTTCATATACAAAACAACATTGAAGTTATCTCACGAGACGGAATACTGCGACCCTTCTTGCTTGTCAAGATTCGGCTATCAGTCTTGACTCAAAACAGGCAGTGCCTATAGTTGGCCGGGAAGGTTAATCGGCCTTCATGTCGTTCGGATATCGAGATTATCCGTCGCGATGAAAGATGGCCCAACACAACCAAGGTTCACGGATCGAAGCTTACAATGAAGAGGATGCCGAATCGACCCGCGGATTAAGTTAAAAGGGATGATTATTACCCGTTTGTTTTCAATTCCGAATCCTAAGATCTTACTGCTCCTAGTCTCTTTTCTGTGTTTTTCCGGCTGGACGGCTGGGTCTGCACTAATTAAGTAACGGCGATGGGCGCAGATCACGAAACGACCGTAAACGCTGCGCGTCGCAAGATGGTCGAAGAGGACATCAGGTGTCGCGGCATTCGTGATCAAAGGGTGCTGCAGGTTTTGGCAACTATACCGCGGCATTTGTTTGTGCCCGAGGATATACGTCGTTTTGCCTATTAGGATCGGCCGCTGCCGATTGGCTTCGGGCAGGCCATTTCACAACCTTCCATGGTTGCCTGGATGACGGAGTTGCTGGAACTCAACGGCAACAAGCGTCTTAGAGATCTGTACAGCTCAGGCTAGCAAGCTGCGGTTACTCGCCGGATTAAGCGCCGAAGCGTTTTCTGTTGAGGATTCTTGGCCCTTTGTCAGCCACCGGTGAGAAGGTCCTAGGGCCGCAACGGTAACCTCAGATCGACATGGATTTTACCGATGGAAAGAAAAAGCGCCGTTCGATGCAATCATCATTACGGCCGCTGCGGGAAGCACCCCAGAGCCGTTGTGGAGCCAGCTCCGCGAAGAGGACGGCTAGCGATTGCCTGAAGGGCAAAGAAGGGCAGCTTCAACGATCGATTCGTGCCAGAAAGATCAATGGCCGGCAGATAACCGAGGATCTCAGCGCAGTTATTTTTGTGCCGCTGACCGGCGGGAATCAATAGGAGCCGCACTGAGCGGATCAGATTTGGCGTTATCGGGCTTGGCGTTGCGAAAGCGATAAATGACCTCGCCGGGCCGAGCCATGTTCAGCTCCTCGCGGGCCATTTTTTCCAAATAATGATTGTCGTGCCGCATCCGCGACGCGCGTTGCCGAAGCTCCTCATTTTCTTTCTGAAGCCGATAATTTTGCTCGTCAAGAAAAACTTTTTCGCCGCGCAGCCGCCACAAATGGATTGCCCCACGCTCACCGATGAGAGTCACCAGCGAGAGCAGCACGATCAACCCACCCAGCACATAAACCAAGCCGCGTCGGGAAAGTTCAAACGGGAATGTCATTTGTATATCTCAGTATACCATGAAATTGTGTTTTGAGCGTTGTGTAAAACGTTTTCGGAGGATGGCGATGAAAATTCAACGGGTTCATGCTCGCGAAGTGCTCGACTCACGGGGACAGCCCACAGTGGAAGTCGAGGTGATGTTGAAGAACGGTACGGTGGGACGGGCAACCGTTCCTTCGGGCGCCTCCACCGGGGTGCATGAGGCTGTGGAGTTGCGCGACGGCGGGAAGCGCTTCTTAGGAAAAGGAGTGGCCCGTGCGGTTCTCCATGTCAATGAGAGGATCGCACCGCGTGTTCGCGGAAAGGACGCCGCAGAGCAGGAGGCCATCGACCAGCTGATGCTTGACTTGGATGGGTCCTCGAATAAAGCGAAGCTCGGCGCGAACGCAATTCTTGGAGTTTCCTTGGCCGTCGCCCATGCTCAAGCGAAAGCTCAAGGGTTGTCGCTTTACCGGTATCTGGGCGGACCCCATGCGAAAACCCTTCCGGTGCCGATGCTTAACGTTGTCAACGGCGGTGCTCACGCCGACAATAACGTCGACGTACAGGAATTCATGATCGTTCCCTACGGCATGAGGAGTTTCAAAGAGGCGTTAAGGGCAGCGGCGGAGATATTTCAGACGCTCAAAAAAGTTCTGCACGAAGGTTCGTATTCGACCAGCGTCGGTGATGAAGGTGGGTTTGCGCCCCGCCTCAAAAGCAATGTCGAAGCGATCGAGCTGCTTCTAGACGCTATCGCGAAAGCCGGTTACAAGGCTGGTTCGCAGGTTGCGCTGGCGTTGGACATTGCTTCTAGTGAGTTTTTCGACAGCGGTAACTATGTCTTCAAAAAATCCGATGGCCGTCAACGCAGTCGGGAGGAAATGGTTCGCCTTTACGAGGATTGGGTCAGACAATATCCCATAATCTCGATTGAAGACGGCTTTGCGGAAGACGATTGGGATGGCTGGCAAATGATGACCCAGGCTCTGGGCAAGAAGGTTCAACTAGTCGGGGACGACCTCTTCGTTACAAATAAAATACGGTTGCAGCGCGGGATAGCCGCAAACGTCGCCAACTCTATATTGGTGAAGGTTAACCAGATCGGCAGCTTAACTGAGACTTTAGAGACTATGAAGCTAGCCAAGGCGTCGGGCTATACAACTGTAATTTCGCACCGATCAGGGGAAACCGAAGATGTGACGATCGCCGATCTCGCGGTGGCCACCAATGCAGGACAGATCAAGACGGGCGCTCCCTGCCGCGGTGAGCGGACAGCGAAATACAACCAGCTTCTTAGAATCGAGGAGGAGTTGGGCCACCGCGCGGTCTATGGCGGCAAGAAAGCTTTCAAGATAGGGCGCGGAAAATAGCGTGAGCCGATCTATTTCCGACCTTGCCGCACACCGGCAGCAAAAAAGAGAAAGTTCAACGGATCGAATTGCTAGGGCCGGCGCCATTTCTGCAGTTCTGGCCCAGGTATACCCCAAACTCGAGGTTCCGTTGGAGCATCAAAGCACCTTTCAGCTCCTCGTAGCTGTCATTCTCTCGGCGCAGTGTACTGACGCGGCCGTAAATAGAGTTACACCGGAGCTTTTCCGCCGCTTTCCGACGGCAGCGGAGTTGGCGCAATCATCTACCGAGGAGATTGAAAGCCTGATTCGCACCTTGGGTCTGTTCCGCGCAAAAGCAAAATCGCTTACCACCTGTGCTCGCCAGCTGGTGGAAAAGTTCCACGGCCAGATACCTGCGACTATCGACGAATTGGTAACGTTAGCCGGAGTCGGACGGAAAACCGCAAACGTGATACTTGGGCACGCCTTCGGCTTACCCGGTATTATCGTCGATACCCATTGTAAGCGCCTGGCGCGGCGCTTGAGACTGACTCGCAGCACCAGACCTGATAAAATCGAACGCGATTTGAACAGAATTCTGCCGCCTGACCAATGGACTGCCTTCTCGCACCGGTTGATCATTCATGGGCGACGAATTTGTCACGCCCTAACGCCTCAATGTCGGGTTTGTGTTCTCAACCAACTTTGCCCGTCCATGGACCTTAAGACAAGGCCATCTGAAAATCATTTCGACCGTCAGTTCATGAACTCCGGCGCGTCTGAGCTTGATGCAGAGTCCGGAGACGAGCAAATCTAACGTGCGGGCAAGGCCTCGTTGCCGGCGATCTTGTTGAAAAGCGCAACCACCTCGGAATCTCTCGGAATTTCCCTGATCGCTCTTTCCTGCGCCTCCGGCGTTAATGGAGTGGCATCATCGCCGACGAGCTTTTTAAAGTCGTTTAGGAAAGCCGGATCTTTGAACGTCTTGCGCATTGCCTCGCGCAGAATATCGACGACTTCTTGTGGCGTTCCAGGCGGAAGAATGTATGGCGAACCGACCAGCCTAAAAGTACGAAACATCGTTATAATATTCTTTTCTCTGTCTGATTTTGCGAACGTTTCAAGCTCCGGGAGTTTTGCAAAGACCGGGTGGGTATGACGCTCTTCTTTAGGAATCTGAATGATAGAATGAAAGTTCACCAGGTTTTTCTCTAGAAATTCCGGCGTCCGCTGCACTAACGTATCAGGAATGTTTGCGCGTGCGTCCAGCTCACCCCGGGTCATAGCAATGTCGAGTTCCGGGCCTGAGTATCCGGTGATGAACCTCGGGTCCTTCAAGCCGAGAATCCAGGAAAAGAGACGTCCGTTGATATAAATATCATGACCGACGGTTTGAGCGCCGACTCTTATACCGGGATGAGCGCGTAGTTTGTCGAGGCTGTCCAGTCCTAATCGGGACACAGTCATGAAAGTGTAGTGGGCTGTGCTGTTCGACGCTCCGAGATAGATAAATTTGGCGAGATCGTATTGTACCCCGGTGGCGCCAAGTATGGCGTTCGCTACGAGCCCGGAACCGACGTTGCCAATCGTCAATCCGTCCGGCTTCGCATTACTGAAAACGAAATTGGCGGCTTTTCTGCCGCCGCCCCCGGGCATAAATTGGGTTACGATCGCCGGCTGACCTGGGATGTACTTTCTTAAAAACGGGATCGCCGCGTTGGCTCGCATGGCGCCGGTTCCCCCGGGCTCTCTCCCCTGAACCAGGATAATCGTTTTACCTTGATAATATGGCACAGGCTGGGCGAAGAGTAGGCTAGGCGGCAGGCACAGTAGCATAGCGGCAGCCAGCCCCATCAAAATCGTGTTTTTCATGTTTGCCTCCGTCAAGGCGGGTGCATTGTCAATAGCGATTCACAACGAGCAAGTCAAGATTTTGCTAAGACAACCGCAACATCGCCATAAGGTTGACTCTGCCGCCGATTAAGGAGCGGCGTCTCGACTACAGGACTCTCGCGAGGTCGGGCGATCGAGGACCGGATCGTGAAGCCGATACAGAATGCACGCGAGAAAGTCATTTACCGATACTTGGCTTTGAACGTCTATGCGAGCCGCGCATCGTCAATGATTCAACACTCAGCCACTGTACGTGAAGGCCTCGAGGCATGTGCTGTTATCGAGTAGACGGAACGGTGAGGTCTCCCTGCAATGGTATTACGGAGATACAGCTTTCATGGACCGCAACGCAATCCGTAGCGAATTCTGCGGACGGCCGAAAATCGAAGTTGCTGAAGTTAGCCAGGGAACCTACGATTAAAGGAGCCCTCAGGAGTGCGGTTCGAAAGCAACGACTCCTTCCGATTAAAATGCCGTCGTTGCTCGACACGAGTTCGACACGAGAATGATCATGCATAAGCGCGATGGCGAAAGTTACAAAGCGATAAGCTCGCGTTTGTTCAGCATATAGCCCGGCGGCGGCAGCTTGTGCGACAGAAAGCGTCAAGGTATAGGTTTTTACGGTTGGAGGAAAATTCATCATGGCGAATGCGGAGATTGTGGCTATTGGTTCCGAGCTTTTGCTCGGCCAGATCGTGGATACCAATTCCGCCTGGATGGCTCAGCGGCTGACGGCGTTGGGCGTTAACTTGTATTTCACTTCGGTGGTGGGCGACAACCCCGCGCGCATGAGAGAAGTGATAGAGAGAGCCCACGAGCGAGCCGACATCGTCATTACCAGCGGCGGTCTCGGTCCGACACAGGACGATTTGACGCGAGAGATCGTAGCCGAGGTTACAGGACGTAAACTGGTCTTGGATGCCGGGTTACTGGAACAAGTTGAGGATCATTTTCGTCGCCGCGGCCGGACTATGACGCCTAATAACCGGCGCCAAGGATATATGCCGGAAGGAGCCATTCCGATAAAAAATCCCAACGGCACGGCTCCGTCCTTCATCGTAGAAGATAAACTCGGGGTGATTTTCTCGCTTCCCGGTGTGCCGGTGGAACTTAAATGGCTCTTTGAGAACGAAGTCGAGCCATACCTTCGGCGCAAGTTCAATCTGGCAGAGGTGATTCATTATCGCGTGTTAAAGATAGTGGGTGTTGGTGAGAGTGCCGTTGACGATAAGGTGGGGCATCTGATCGCCAACTCCAGCAATCCCACAGTCGGTGTTCTTGCCTTACCCGGCCAAGTCGATGTGCGCATCGCCGCGAAGGCAGCCAACAAAAATGAAGCGATGAAGCTTATCGCGCCCGTCGAAGCAGAGGTTCGCAGGCTGTTGGGCAAGGCGATCTTTGCTGCCGACGAAGAGACTATGGAGCACGTGGTCGGTAGTTTGCTGCGCGCTCGAAATAAGACCGTGGCGGTTTACGAGGATCTCACGTGCGGCAATCTTGCGGACCGTCTGCAGACCGCGAGCTCGGAGCATTTCGGCGCTGGATTTATCGCCAACCGACAGAGCGCCACGCGTGCAATCTTGAGGTATGCGAGGGATCCCGGAAAAATCGATGCCTTGATGGAAGATCCGACGGCGTTAACCAACGAGCTCGCATGGTCGGTGCGCCAGCAGGCGGGGTGCGATTTCGGTCTTGCGCTCCATGCGATTGCCGATCCTGACAGCAAGGTGCAAAATCTCGCGCGGGGTCAAAGCTATGTCTCGCTGACGGATGGCGGGCGCTTTCTCCAACGGACCAGCACGAGCGCCGGGCGCGGCATGTATGACCGCACGCGCATGACGCTGAATGCTATTGATCTTTTGCGGACCGCGCTGATTGAAGGGATGGGTTCATAATCGACGAGCTCGCAACACGCGTCAAAGTCAAACAGGTCAAGCGTATTGAGCAGTAGAAGAGTTTGCCGCACTCAATAACATCTGCAAGCGGCTCAACGGCTGTTCAAGGCTTCGAATCGCCGCGTCCCAAAATTCCTGCTTTTCTAAGTTTTGACCTACCGTGCGTTGAACAACATTCTCCACTGTATCCCTGCCGGCCAGCCGTAACAGTTCCTCGAATTTTGGCAAAAAGTCACGACCTTCCATTTTGAACATTTGGTACAGCCCGCGGCTCAACAGGTAACCAAATGTGTAGGGAAAGTTATAAAAGGTGATGCCGGTGATATAGAAGTGCAGCTTGGAAGCCCACAAATACGGATCTTCTCCGCCGATTGCCAGTATATCGCCGAGGATTTTACGCTGTGTCTCGACCATAAGCTGTTTGATCTGTGACACAGTCAGAGGCCCGCGCGCCCGCTCTTCGTAGAATGCTTTTTCGAACTCATAGCGCACGGGGATATCCAAAAGGTAGATCGCTGCATGACCCACTTCAATATCCAACATCATGATTTTTTGTGCCGCGCTGATCGAAGGGTCGTCTAACATGCCGTTCATTAAAACCTGCTCGCCGAAAGTCGACGCGGTTTCGGCCAAGGTCATGGGGTAGCCTCGGCCGTAAGGCCGTACTTCCCGCATTAACGCGCCATGAAAGGCATGCCCGGATTCGTGGGCTAGGGTCAACATGTCACTCAACGATTCGTTGTAAGTCATAAAGATGCGCGACTCCTTGGTCAGCATAGAGGTGGTGCAGAACCCGCCGGGACGCTTGCCCTTACGCGGTTCCCAGTCGATCCAGTTTTTAGCTATTACCTGCTGCTTGAAAAATGTTCCCAGAGAGGGATAGGCGCGGTTAAAGGATTCCGCCACCATGGATTTCGCCCGCTGCCATGAAAGGGTCCCCTGACCTGGTATATTCAGCGGCGCGCCGAGGTCAAACCAAGCCAAAGCCGGCTGCGCTATTAGTTTAGCTTTGAGCCTGAGAATCTGCTTGGGAATCTCCCGGTTGGCAAACAGAGCCTCTAACATCGCATCCAGCGTCTGGCGAGTGATCGCCGATTGAAACAGGGCTATCTCAAGAAAATGTTCAACGCCGCGGTAACGATTGAGAGTTAGACGCGTGCCGGCAATGGCATTCAATGCCGCGGCCGCGGTGTCTTCAATGCTTTGCCAAGCGGCATTGCCGCCGTCAAAAGCGGCCTTTCGGATTCCGCGATTAGGACTGTCCATCAATGAGCGCCGCTGTGACATGGGTAAGCGCTCACGTCTGCCGTCCGGGAAAAGCATCTCGAATTCCAGCTTTGATGAAACGGTATCGTAAAGCCTGCCCCACGCTTGAATGCCATCGATTCCAAGATCCGTAGCAAGAATTTCTTTGTCGGTCGTCATTGCGCGCCGCGCGTCCTGGCGCAACCTGCTCAAATAATTTTGCGCACCGTTCAGCGTCGGCCGTCCAACGAAACAGGTGAAGAACTCATCGGAGGTATCTTTGACCGCCCGCAGCAATTCGACTCTTAGTTTGGCCCATTCCGCGCGCAACCGCGCGAGTTCGGCTTCCTCTTTCAAATACTTTTCGTTATGCGCATCCGATGCCGCGAGACAGCTCACATACGAGTTTAGATGCGACATGCGCCGGACAATGTCTTCATTAAGCAGAAATATTTCTTCCCACCCGGCGGCGGTTTCATCGCTCAGGGTGTGGCGAGTTGCTGCTTTATTTTTGACAGATGCGATATCGTCCTGGAGCCTTGCCTTGAACCGGCGCATCTCCGGGCCGTCGAATTGGGGAAAATAATTTGTCAGATCCGAGCTCATCGGTTTATTCACTTAAAAATATTTCTCTTCCACCAGCAGTTCTGTCCTTCATGTTTCAACCCTTGTGCCGATTTTTTGTTCCAATGCCTTTTGATAGACCAAGTGGGCCGTCGCGACATCCTGAATGGCGATACCAACGGATTTGTAGAGGGTCACTTCTTTGGTGCTGCTTCTTCCGGCGCGGCTGCCAGCGAGAACTTCGCCGATTTCGGTTTGGATATGGTTCTCTGTGACCGAGTTTTCCTTGAGAGCAAGGAGGATGTCGCCACATTCAGCCATGACAGCCTCGCGGGAATCGACGACCACTGTGGAGCGCGCCAAGGTCGCGCCGTCGATTTCGCGCACTTCGGGACGGTGGGAGCCGACGGCATTGACGTGTACACCGGGCTTGAGCCAGTCAGCTCTGAGAACCGGTTCTTTTGACGTGGTTACGGTTACGACCAGATCGGCTCCGCGTACGGCTTCTTCAGCGCTTCTGCCGACTTCGATGGGTACGCTGACTCGGCTTTCGAATTTATCTTTCACTCTTGCTGCGCTTGTGCCGGAGGGACTGTAGATTTTAATTTTGTCTAGTTTTCTGACGCGGCATAGCGTTTCAATATGCGCTTCGGCCTGAACACCCGCGCCGAGAATACCCAAAATCGGAGTTTCCGGATTGGCCAACGCGCATGTCGCCATAGCCGAAGCGCACGCAGTGCGAATCGCCGTAATGTAACTGCCGTCTATCGCTGCGATCATTTTCCCGGTCTCGGCGCTAAAAAGCATGATGGTAGCGAGAATAGCCGGCAAATTCTGTTTCGTATTATTGCCAAAATAGGTGACAACTTTGATGCCGAGGGCTTTATCGCTCTGCAAGAATCCCGGCATACTGGTGATCCGTCCGCTGATTTGCGGAAGCGGGACGACCAGGCGCACCGGCATGACTGCTTTTCCTGTGGAATACTGAACGTGGGCTCGCTTCAAGGCGCCAATCAGCTCGTCAATGTCGATCAGCGCCTTCACTTCTGTTTCCGACAAGATCAGCATAACTAATCTTGATAGCACAAGAATGCGATAGAATAGTAGTCATTGAGTCTTCGATACAAGCGAGAGCTGTTGCTTCGCAGGCCGACTTCGAAATTTTTACATGAAGGACAGAACTGTTGGTTACGATGCAGGAGAGAACGATAAGGGGTCGACCAGACATCCATCTCAGCCTCAGCCGGAAAAGCGACCCGCATGCGAGGAGAGTTTTACCTGTATTCCGTTGACCCTTCGACGCCGCGCCGGAAATTTCGATCCAACGATTTATTGCTCTGCAAAACTGGAACTTTTTGTTGTTTCGTGAGCTTGCTAGTGAGATACTTGGAGCTGGTCGACGATTCCACTAGGTGCCGGTGGAGGAGTGAAAGGCGATGGACCTGCCATGACCTATTCCATGACACTGGAGGTGTACCTTCAGTCAGCGGTTTTGCGGGGAGTTCTGGTTACCAATCAGGATCGTCTAAGCCACTACTTGATTCTGCGCGAAGGAGATGAGGTTCTTTCCCTCAGGGATGCGACTCTAGAGGAATTGGACGGCAAGCCGATAGCCGCGACCTCTGCCGAGTACCTGATCTACATGCAGGAGGTATTTCTCATTGCGGATCTCAGCCCGCAAGTCAATGCTGGCCGTTCTGGCTATGAACATCTTTATGTCAAGAAAGACTCCAACAAGGCATTGATCAGCGTCGGGCCTTATTGGTTGCGAGGGAACGTTCATATCATACCCGGAACTCCACTTCAGGAGTTGCTTCTCGGGAAAACCCGCTTCTTTCCAGTGACCGATGCAATTTTAATCGGCAAGCCCGACATCGGCCGGCGAACGTATTTGGTCAATCGAACGAAGATCGGCTGCATGACAGCCATGGCGGACGAGCTGGTGGAACTTTGAAATGAGTTCGAAATTTGTTTGTTTTGCAAGGTTTCGTGAATAAGCAGTTACCAACGGAAATCAATCACGTAAAGACGGAAGGCGTCGTCAGGATTGTTTGGGACGACGGCCACGTCGGGAACTATCCGGAAGCATATCTCCGCGGATATTGCCCGTGCGCTTTGTGCCAAGGCCACGGTGCCAGCCGCAAGTTTGTCGAAGCTCCTGGTGTGAAATTGAGCGGTATTCGGCCAGTCGGAAACTATGCCGTAGAGTTTCACTGGAACGATGGCCATAGTACGGGAATTTATACGTATGATTATCTTAAATATCTCTGTCCTTGCAAGGCCTGCTCCGACGATCGAGACTCTGATTGCTGACCAGATTCCAACAACGGTCGGCCGCTTGACTTAGCGGATCTCGTTCCCTAGTCTGTTTTGCTGTCGAAGAGGCGAAAACTCTTTGACTTTCGAGTGTTCGAACCGCGAGAGTGGCGGAACTGGCAGACGCACTAGACTTAGGATCTAGCGGGTAACCGTGGGGGTTCGAGTCCCCCCTCTCGCACCAGAATCCGGAGCAAGGAAAGGCATTGGTGGCAACCCCACGAAGTGATCCTTCGAACGAAGTGAAGCCACCCCTTTGTGAGCAAACATGAAGATAGATCTTGATGAGTTGAGCGCTGTACAACGTAGAATCCGTGTAGAACTCCCTGCAGACGAAGTCGCTATCGAGCTGTCTCGCGCCTATCAGGATCTTGGGCGGCGTGTTCGGATAAAAGGATTTCGCGCCGGCAAGGCTCCGCGTAGCGTCCTACAGGGCATTTACGGGGATGAAATCAAGGGCCAAGTGCGGTCGCACTTAGTTGAGCAATCTCTGGGAGAAGTGATCAAGGACCGTGGCTTACAAATCGTTTCGAGGCCCGAAATTGATGCTGCTGAACTGGAAGAAGGCCGTGGGTTTTCCTTTTCGGCGGTTTTTGAAGTTAAGCCCGAATTCGAAATAAAAAACTACGTCGGCATCGAGGTTGAGCGGGTTCTGCTGTCTATCACCGACGACCAGGTGCGTGAGGCGCTCAAACGTCTGCAAGAAAGCCATGCACGGTTGGAACCGGTGACTGATCGCGAACAAGTCGAGCGGGGGGATTTCATTGCAGTTGACTTTGACGGTCTCGTCGACGGCAAACCCTTCTCGGGGGGTAAGGGTGAAAACTATCTCCTCGAAGTAGGAGGGGGGCAGGCTCTGCCGCAGTTTGAGGATTCTCTGATCGGTGGTACACGGGGAGAGCAAAAGAGCATCCAGGTGAATTACCCCCAGGAATACGGAAATCGAGAGCTTGCCGGTAGGAGTGCGGAGTTTACCGTGGTAATTCGTGAGATTAAGCGGAAGGTTCTTCCTGCGCTCGATGATGAATTCGCTAAGGATCACGGTGAATGTTCTTCGTTGAAGGAACTGGAAAGCGTCGTACGCGGGAGACTGCAGGCTGAGTTGCAGCAGATTCAGCAGGAAGAGCTAAAAGAACAGATTCTCAATCGCCTTATTGAGGCTCATTCCTTGACGCCGCCGTCTGCGATGATAGAGCGGCAGGTGCGCTACCTCATGGAACGCAACCCTTCTGCCGCACGGCGTGAGGGTCGGGCAGATACTGCTCCGACGACGGAGGAAACCAGGAAGGCCATAGAGGGTCGAGCCTTACGGCAAGTCCAGGCTACCTTGCTCGTGGAAAAAATTTCCGATCTCGAAAGTGTTACCGTTAGTGATGATGAAGTCCGGGAGAGGATCGATAACCTAGTGAGAGCCGCCGGGGAGCGCGCAAAGACGGTGCGGGAGGTTTACTCCAGACCCGAAGCTCGAGAAGATTTGCGAGCCCAGATGGTCTTCGAGCGCACACTCGATTTTCTCTTGGAAAGAGCAACGATTAAAGAGGCCGTCGGCGGTGCGGCTAAGGTTGATGACCAGGGTAAAAAAAGTTAGAATACCCTCGTAGTTAAGGAGCCTTCACGCAATGAATTTTATTCCGATGGTGGTTGAGCAAACCGGACGGGGAGAGCGCGCCTACGATATCTATTCACGCTTGCTTAAGGATCGAATTGTATTCCTTGGATCGGTCGTTACGGACGATGTGGCAAATCTAATCACAGCGCAATTTCTTTTTCTGGAATCGGAAGATCCTGAACGCGACATCTTCTTCTACATCAACTCCCCAGGCGGATCGGTAACTGCAGGATTGGCCATCTACGACACAATGCAGTATGTCCGGCCGCAGATCTCGACAGTGTGCGTGGGGCAGGCGGCGAGCATGGGCGCGGTGCTTTTGGCTGCTGGCGCTAAAACGAAGCGATACGCTCTTCCACATTCCAGGATCATGATTCATCAACCCCTTGGCGGCTTTCAGGGACAAGCCGCTGATATCGATATTCAGGCGCGTGAAATCCTCCGGATGCGTGAAGAGTTGAATAACATTCTCATGAAGCATACAGGGCAGAGCCTGAAGAAAATTGAAAAGGATACAGACCGCGATATGTTCATGTCGGGTAAGCAGGCCCAAGAATACGGAGTGGTTGACGAGGTGATCGCAACCCGGCCCGAGGGCAGTTTGAAACGATGATGATTCACAAGAAGCGGGGGTTCTATGCCAAAGCACGGGGATGATCGGTCCGGTAATCTCGTCTGCTCTTTTTGCGGTAAGAGTCAGGACGAGGTTCGTAAACTGATTGCGGGACCGACTGTGTATATCTGTGACGAATGTATCGATCTCTGTAACGACATTATCGCTGAGGAGTGCGATCACGATGAGACCCTAAGCGCCTCATCCAACGTACCCAAGCCGGCAGAAATTAAGAGAGTTTTGGACCAGTACGTTATCGGTCAAGAGAGAGCGAAGAAAATCTTGGCTGTGGCAGTCCATAACCATTACAAACGCATCGATAGCCAAATGGTCACCGGAGATGTGGAACTGCAGAAAAGCAACATTCTGCTGTTGGGGCCGACCGGCTCGGGTAAAACCCTGTTAGCCCAAACTTTAGCGCGGTTTTTACAAGTGCCTTTTACCATTGCCGACGCCACCAGCCTCACAGAGGCTGGCTATGTCGGCGAGGACGTCGAGAACATCATTCTCAATCTTCTTCAGGCCGCCGATTATGATGTTGAGAAAGCTCAGCGCGGGATAGTGTATATAGATGAAATCGACAAGATCTCGCGAAAATCAGATAATCCGTCGATCACCCGCGACGTATCCGGCGAAGGAGTGCAGCAGGCATTGTTGAAGATCATCGAAGGGACAATGGCGAGTGTTCCTCCCAAGGGAGGGCGCAAACACCCGCAGCAGGAATTTCTTCAGGTAGACACAACTAATATTTTGTTCATCTGCGGGGGAGCGTTCGTCGGATTGGAGGAAATTATCCGCAAGCGGACCGGCAAAAAAAGAATGGGCTTTGGTGGTCATCTGGATGAGCAGGATGGCAAAAGGCCCACCGAGCTGCTGCATGAGGTGCGTCCTGAGGATCTGTTAAAGTTTGGTCTTATTCCGGAATTCATCGGACGGTTGCCTGTCATCGCTACCCTTGACGAACTGGATGAGACGGCGTTGGTTCGGATACTTAAGGAACCGAAGAATGCGCTGACAAAGCAGTACTCCAAGCTGTTCGAAATGGAAAGCGTCCATCTCAAATTTACGGAAGAAGCGCTTCGTGCTATCTCGCGCGACGCGATGAAGCGTAAATCTGGCGCCCGGGGACTTAGAGCGATCATGGAAAACATCATGCTTGATATCATGTATGACATGCCCTCTCAGCCTAATATAAAGGAGGTTGTAATTTCCGAGGAGGTCGTGAACAAGAACGAACCTCCAATCGTCGTCTACACCAAGGCAGCAGAGAGCGCTTAGGAAGGGAAACCCTATGTTGTTTCGCAGTGACAAAAAGGATGAAAAGGAAAAGGATGCAGCCGGCTTGACTCGTGTGCCCTTACTACCACTCAGGGATATTATTGTATTCCCTCACATGGTAGTGCCGCTTTTTGTTGGCCGGCAGCGTTCTATAAGGGCACTAGAGGAAGCGACCCAAAAGCAAGGCCCTATCTTCCTGTCGTCGCAAAAGGACGCCAAGACCAACGAACCCGCCGAAGACGATATCTACAAGATTGGTACGCTTGGAACCGTTGTTCAAATGCTCAAGCTCCCCGATGGGACGGTGAAAGTTCTCATTGAGGGAAAAAGGCGTGCGCAGATTGCCGGTTTCGTCAGCAATCCTGATTTCTTTCTGGTCGATGTTGAAGATGCCCAGGAGGTCAACGAGCGGAATACTGAAGTAGAAGCTCTGACGCGGGAGGTTCACACCACTTTTGAGAACTACGTCAAGCTCAAGAAAAAGATTCCACCCGAAATGGTGATGTCGGTTTCTTCGATTGACGATCCAGGACGGTTGGCAGATACGATTGTGGCCCATCTCGGCATCAAACTGGAAGACCGCCAGAATCTATTGGAGACCTTCAACGCGGCCGAGCGACTGGAAAAAGTCCTGGGGCATATGCGTGCCGAAGTGGAGATACTTGAGGTCGAGCGCCGTATCCGTTCTCGAGTGAAGAAACAAATGGAGCGCTCGCAAAAAGAATACTACTTGAATGAGCAGATGCGGGCGATTCAGAAGGAACTGGGCGAGAAGGACGAGTTTAAGAACGAAATTCAGGAAATTGAGGAGAAGATTAAACAAAAAAAGTTATCAGCAGAGGCCCGTGAAAAGATCGACAAAGAGCTCAAAAAGCTCAAGATGATGTCGCCTATGTCCGCCGAGGCGACAGTGGTCAGAAATTACATTGATTGGATTCTAAGCTTGCCATGGAACGAGTTTACCGATGACAAGCTGGATATTGCCGAGGCTGAAAAAGTACTAGAAGAAGATCATTACGGCCTCGAGAAGGTTAAAGAGCGGATTCTAGAGTATTTAGCGGTTCAAAGCCTAGTCGGTAAAATCAAAGGGCCGATTCTTTGTTTAGTGGGCCCTCCAGGAGTCGGCAAGACTTCACTCGGACGATCTATTGCTCGTGCCACTGGAAGGAAATTTGTACGAGTCTCGCTCGGTGGGGTGCGAGACGAGGCCGAGATTCGCGGCCATAGACGCACTTATATCGGCGCTCTACCTGGAAAAATCGTCCAATCGATGAAAAAGGCAGGTTCCAGCAACCCTGTTTTCTTGATGGACGAAATAGATAAGATGTCGACCGACTTCAGGGGCGATCCGTCGTCCGCCTTGCTGGAGGTGTTGGATCCGGAGCAGAATACTGCGTTCAACGATCATTATCTGGATCTCGATTACGATCTTTCCAAGGTAATGTTTATCACGACGGCGAACACGCTGGATCGTATTCCGCGCCCGTTACAAGACCGCATGGAAATTATCAGGATCGCCGGTTACACCGAACTTGAGAAACTCAGCATCGCGAAACGCTATCTCTTGGAGAAGCAGAAGGAGGCTAATGGGCTTACACCGGAAAACGTGACCTTTACGGATAACGCTATACTTGGCGTTATTCGGCACTACACCAAAGAAGCCGGTGTGAGAAGCCTGGAGCGCGAAATTGCCGCGATCTGCCGAAAAGTTGCTGTAGAGGTGGTTAAGAAGGATCGTAACGCCCATATGCAGGTGGGGACGAAAAGCCTGCATAAATATCTCGGTCCGGTGAAATACAGATATGGCAAGGCTGAAGAGGAGCAAAAGGTGGGGGTGACGACAGGCTTGGCATGGACCGAGCTTGGCGGTGAGTTGCTTGCAACTGAAGTAACAATCATGCCCGGAAAGGGACAACTTATTATTACTGGAAAATTGGGCGACGTCATGCAGGAATCGGCCCAGGCCGCGATGAGTTATGTCCGTTCCAGGGCCACTGAACTGGGTTTTGAAAAAGATTTCTATCAAAAAATCGATGTCCACCTTCACGTTCCAGAGGGGGCGATTCCCAAAGACGGACCGTCTGCTGGAATAACCATGGCTACATCACTGGTTTCAGCGCTGACAACCATTCCGGTAAGAAACGATCTGGCAATGACCGGCGAGATCACTTTGCGCGGCGCGATACTTCCTATCGGAGGTCTCAAGGAAAAGGTGCTAGCTGCGCATCGCGCGGGAATCAAAAAAGTGCTTATACCCGCCGAGAACGAGAAGGATATCGAGGACATCCCGGCCACTGTTTTAAAGACAGTAGAACTGGACCTCGTTAGTCACATGGATGAGGTCTTGAAGAAGGCGTTAGTTATGGCCGATCCAGAGAGCCTATTTAAACGCCCGCCACTTTCGGTCGAATCCAAGGAAGGCCCGCCATACGGGGAGAAAATCGACGACAGTTCTCCCGCTGAGATACTGCCTCAATGATCAAGCGAGAGGGCAGGTGTTTGACACCCGCCCTCTCGCTTGTTATAAAACGCGTTTCAATGTTCCGAGAAAAATGGCTGAATAGGAATATAATGACCAAGGCAGACTTAATCGATTCATTAGCAAGACGAACTGAACTGCCGAGACAGAGGGCAGAAGAAATCGTAAATGGATTTCTTGATGATATAATCGCCGCTTTGAAAAAGGGCGACAAAATAAACGTCTCCGGTTTCGGTACTTTCTCCATATCCGAACGGAAGGGGCGGACAGGTAGAAATCCAAAAACCGGTGAGACAATCGAAATTGCCCCGTCGCGCGTTGCCAAGTTCAAGGCGGGTAAGATTTTAAAAGAGGCCATCAGTTAAGCGTCTTTGGACCGCTATGATTAGCGATTATCCGAGGTCCGAACGCTCCCACAGTACGGATTAGGCTGATGTTTACAGCCGACAGGGCGGTTAGCTCAGCGGGAGAGCATCGGCCTTACAAGCCGGGGGCCACAGGTTCAAATCCTGTACCGCCCACCACCGCTGTTTTTCGAAAATATCGGGGTCGTAGTTCAGCTGGTTAGAACGCCGGCCTGTCACGCCGGAGGTCGCGAGTTCGAGTCTCGTCGGCCCCGCCATTTAGTTCTACAAGTGGCAAATATTGCGAAGGTTGTGGAGATTGCCAGTTATGAAGACCGAAGAAGCTCTGGCACAACGTCAGTGGTATATAGTTGATGCTCAGGACAAGATACTCGGCCGGATGGCCAGCGAGATTGCGAAAGTGTTGAGAGGAAAGAACAAGCCGATATTCACTCCCAATGCGGATACGGGAGATTTTGTGATCGTCGTCAATGCAAAGGGAATTAAGCTGTCAGGCAACAAGATGGACGATAAGGTCTACTACAGGCACAGCGAGTATCCCGGCGGAATTCGCATGCGAACGGCGGCCACTCTGCTATCTGATAAGCCGGAAGATCTCATTCATTTGGCGGTTAAGGGAATGTTGCCTAAGAATCGGTTGGGTCGGAAGTTGGCCGCCAAATTGAAGGTATACGCCGGTGGCGAGCACCCTCACGAAGCCCAAAAACCACAACCTTTGAGCTTGTAACATAGGATGGATAAATGGCAGAGAAAGTGATTACTGCAACCGGAAGGAGAAAAACCTCCGTGGCCCGCGTCTTCTTACGACCGGGAAAGGGTATCCTTGCAATCAACGAACGCCCCCTCAATGAATACTTCGGCCGCGAAACTTCCCGTATGATCGTCATGCAGCCATTCGAACTGACTCAGACTTCTGGAAATTTCGATACAGATGTTAATGTCAACGGTGGAGGCAGCTCTGGGCAAGCAGGCGCCATTCGGCACGGCATTACGCGCGCTCTTATGTTGTTTAATCCAGACTTCCGTATAACTTTAAAGAAGGCCGGTTTTGTCACACGCGACCCGCGCGGCGTCGAAAGAAAAAAATATGGTCGCCACAAGGCGCGAAAACGGCCGCAGTATTCCAAGCGCTAGAGATTTCTAAATTTGGACCATCCATTTCCTGCACTAAAGTTCGAAGTGGGACTCGAGAATTACGGCGGCTCACAGGTGTTTCCACACACTAGCGGGCGACATGCCATTAGAATCGTAGACACGCAGGCCAGTCATTCTTCAGCCGTAAAGAAGTAAATACCGATCAGCGCGAATATGCTGTTCGGCAGCCAAGCGGCTACCGGCGCTGGCAACGCCCCGCTATGTCCTAGGGAAAAACAGAACGCGGAAAGCACCCAGTAGCCAAAACCAATCAGCACAGCAATTCCAAAACTCAATGCGAGCCCGCTGCCGATGCGGTTTTTGAGCGCAAAGGGAACTGCGATCAATATCATGAGCGGCGAAATAAAAGGGATTGCAAGCTTAACTTGCAGGTCGACTTCGTAAGACGTTGCATCCATCCCTTTGCTCTTCATCTCGGTGATTTGCTTTTGAAGGTCGAAGAATGTGAACTCTTCGGCATCGCGGGCGAGCAGCATAAGATCGTTAGGTGTCTCCGAAATCGTCTTCGGATTGTCGATTGAACTCTGTGCCAACTTCCCGTCTGGTAAGAAACGCCACTCGGTACCGTTCTCAGCTCGCCAGCGCTCTCCCGTCCACTGCGCACTGGGTATACCGGTCAGACCTTCAAGGCTAAAATCGCGGCTCAATGAAAAGATGGTGATTCCGTGTAGAGTGTTGTGTTTTACGTCAAAACTATCGATATTGATGAAACCTCGTTCCCCGCGAATCCAGATATCTTTCGTGCCAAACAAGCTTTGCTGTTGTTTTTTCTTGATTTCGGTCTTGTATAGGGTTTCGGCACGATGCGCGAAAACCGGCACGATTCCTTCATTCCACAAGAAAGTCAGAACGCAAATCAAACCGGAGAGGCACAGCAACGGCAGTGATATACGCTTGGCGCTCAAACCGGCGCTGAGCATGGCTGTGATCTCCTGCGTCTTCGCAAGCATTCCCAGACAAAAAAGAGCGGAGAACAATGTAGCAAAACCGATTATTCGGGAAATTGATAAGGGAATCTTATAGACGAGGTAGCGAAAAGCGGTCGCTGCAGAAACGCCTGACTCGACAAGGGTCCCGATTCGGTCAAAAAACTCGATGATTGCGAACAGCGCGGTGAAGCAGAGCAGGCTTACAATGAAAATGCGCAGGAATCCCTGTATGAGATAACGATCGACAATACTGCCCGGCGGTAATAGCATATACCGCCTGTTCTGTCCCTTGTTTGCCATGGTTTATTGACTTCTAAATCTTGCAAGCCGTTGCCCGAACCACAGGGTTACAGCGTCGGACTGGGTTTGTAATAGGAGCGGCGATTCACGCATCGCTTTGCGAAAGAGATGCAATGAAATCAGGCCAACGATGATGTTGGGCAGCCATAAAGCCACCAATGGGTGAAGGATACCTTTATCGCCCAACGCCTTTCCCAACGACAGAAGCGCGTAGTAGATGACAAACCAAACAATGCACAGGCCGACTCCCCATGATCGATTAGCGCGGGATGTGCGGGGCAAAAGAGAAAGAGAAACACCGAGTAAACAGAACACGATTGGAACAAAAGCGAAGGAAATGCGCTGATGAAATTCCATCAACTCCGGTATAGCGGATGTCCCCTGTTCGCGTCTTTCTTCGATTACTTCTAGTAAACGACTCACTGACATCTCTTTAGGACCAGTGTTTTTCTCTCTTATCGGGCCGATGAGTTCATCCAAATCGAGTCTGAAATCGTAGATATTGAATTGAGTTTGGCTGAAGCCCGGTCGAGTCTTCTGTCTCTCGTAAATGGATCCGTCAAACAATCTCAAAGACAAAGTCTGTGTCTCTTCTTCGGTGTTTATGAGCGCAACTTTTCCTAAAATGATATTGTCTCTGGTCCGATCACGTTTGTCGATAACCAAAACTCCCTGAGCGACGTTTCCCGGAGGTATAATCTCTTCCAGATATATGAGAATTTGCGGAAAATCATCGTTAAAGACCTTTTCTCTCAAGGCGGTTCCTATGCGGGTTTTGGCGATGTTATAAAGTTCTTTCTTCAGGGCTATCTGCGCCGACGGCCTCGCTAGGGTAGTCAGGAGTAACGTCATAGTGGCTACCGCAAGTGCAACTATGGCTATAGGCATAAGAATCTGTAACGGACTAAATCCGGACGCTTTCAAGGCGAGTAGCTCCTGGTCGCCTGAAAGCCTGCCGAGTCCTAGGAGTATGGCCAGCAGAAAGGCCATCGGAACCGTAAGCTCTAAAAAAGTTGGAAGAATCAGGGCAAATAACTTGCCGATTTGCAATAGCGGAACGCCTCTCGTCACCACCAACTCGACCAGTTTTAAAATTCTTGCGATAAGAAGAATGAACGTGAACGTGAGTAAGCCGAAAATAAAGGGCGGAAGAATCTCTGAGATGAGGTAACGGGTAACAGTCCTTTGCTTCACAACTCTTCCATGTTAACCGGTGGGTTTTCGTTTGTAAAATCGCGACACAAATCACAATGAAAACAGAGTGCGACTTTATCGTTGGAGTAAACCCGATTCTAGAGCAACTCAAATCCCGGCCTGGAGCAATTTCTGAAATCCTGATCTGTCGGAGTCATTTCACACCTCGGTTGCGAGCCGTAGAACGTCAGGCGCAAGAGCGGCATATCAAACTAACATACGTCACAACCAGTGAGATTGAACAATTAACGCAGGGCCAGAGACATCAAGGAGTTGTGGCTCGGGTGCCGCCGTACGCTTACTGGACTTTGCCTGACTTAGAAAAAAATCTAGTTTCTGGTTCAGGACCTCAGTGGATTTTGATGTTGGACGGCCTGAATGATCCAAGAAACTTCGGCGCAATCCTGCGTACGGCGGAGGCTGTCGGCGTGCGCCATGTCGTGATTCCTAAGGACCGTTCAGTGGGCATTACCCCGGTGGTGATTAAAGCCTCGGCCGGAGCGATCGCTCGCTTACAAATCTATCGTGTAACTAATCTGCGGCGTGCCATACTGTCGCTTAAAAATAAAGGCTTTTGGATTGCCGGCTTGGATGCGGCCGCTCCGGAGGTCTATTGTCGCCGAATTTATCCAGAAAAGCTGGGGATTGTGCTGGGCAGTGAAGGCCATGGAATTCGGCCTTTGATCGCCCAGTCATGCGACTACCTGGTACAGATCCCGATGCGAGGCAGTATAGCCAGTCTTAACGTATCCGTTGCGGGAGCCGTGTTCTTGTATGAGTTAGTGCGCCAACAAGGAAGCATTGACAAGAATAGCCCTAACGGCTATTAGGAAGCTTCGGTAAAAGGCGGTCAGGGGTACGGCTTCGCTGTTGACATCGTTCCTCGAAGGTGGTTTAAATAACCGTTTACAAAAGGGGTAAAGCTCTTTTGCCGTCGCCTAAGATCCAAGATTACACGTCAGAGTTGACTAAGCGGTCGGTGCCACGTTTTCGGCCGTCGAATTGATCGTCTTTGCACGCGGTGCAAAACATTCATTGCAGCGTTGATGCTGGCGTAGCTCAACGGCAGAGCAGCTGATTTGTAATCAGCAGGTTGTAGGTTCAAGTCCTATCGCCAGCTCCAGCCAAAGAACCGACCTCAAATAGCCTGAGAAGGGTAGTGGTGATCGCGTGGTGAAGGGGCACTTCAGCAAACCGACTGCTGAGAAAAGGGAGAGGTACCCGAGTGGCCAAAGGGAGCAGACTGTAAATCTGCCGGCGATGCCTTCGAAGGTTCGAATCCTTCCCTCTCCACCATTTTTCGCGGGAATAGCTCAGTTGGTAGAGCGCGAGCCTTCCAAGCTCGGGGTCGCGGGTTCGAGTCCCGTTTCCCGCTCCAGTTTGTGGTTGGCTGATGGCGGAGCGCAGATGGAGTTTCATTTCAGCGATCTGCCGTGAGCCATCGACTGATATGCCCAGGTAGCTCAGTCGGTAGAGCACGTCCTTGGTAAGGACGAGGTCAGCGGTTCAATCCCGCTCCTGGGCTTTGCCAGCTCATGGTAAACAGAGACTTTAAAACGTAAATCAATCAGGAGGACGAGATGAGCAAGCAAAAGTTTGAGCGCAAGAAGCCGCACTTGAATATCGGTACTATCGGGCATGTTGACCATGGCAAGACGACACTCACGGCGGCGATCACCAAAGTGCTTGAAAAACAAGGCAAAGCGAAGTTTCTTGCGTACGATCAAATTGATAAGGCCCCTGAGGAAAGAGAAAGGGGTGTAACCATCAACATTGCTCACGTAGAGTATGAAACTGATAATCGGCACTATGCCCATGTCGACTGCCCGGGCCATGCTGACTACGTTAAGAACATGATCACAGGCGCAGCGCAGATGGACGGGGCGATTTTGGTTGTTTCCGCAGCGGACGGCCCCATGCCTCAGACCCGGGAACACATTCTTTTGGCGCGTCAGGTGGGCGTGCCGGCGATCGTGGTATTTCTAAATAAAGCGGACATGGTCGATGACAAAGAACTTTTGGATCTCGTCGAGCTTGAGGTGCGCGAGTTGCTTTCCAAGTATAAATTTCCCGGTGATGATACTCCAATCGTGGTAGGCAGCGCTCTAAAGGCCTTGGAAGGCGATACCTCGGAGATGGGTGAGGGCGCTATTTTGAAGCTGATGGAGGCGGTGGATTCCTTCGTAAAAGAGCCGGCTCGCGACGTCGACAAACCCTTTATCATGCCGGTAGAAGACGTTTTTACCATCAGTGGCCGCGGTACCGTCGTAACTGGCCGGGTTGAGCGCGGCATCGTTAAAGTCGGCGAAGAGATAGAGATCGTGGGCTTTAAAGCTACCCAGAAGACGGTTGCCACCGGTATCGAAATGTTCCGCAAGCTTTTGGACGAAGGACGAGCCGGCGACAACATTGGTGTACTGCTGCGGGGTACAAAGCGCGAAGAGGTTGAAAGAGGCCAAGTCCTCGCCAAGCCTGGCAGTATCACGCCGCATACCAAGTTCAACGCAGAGGCGTATGTCCTCACCAAGGAAGAAGGCGGGCGGCACACGCCATTTTTCAATGGTTATCGGCCGCAGTTCTACTTTCGTACAACCGACGTCACGGGAGTAGTGAAGCTTCCCGAGGGGACCGAAATGGTAATGCCGGGAGACAATATCAATGTAGAGATTGAACTGATAACTCCGGTTGCTATGGACGACGGTCTGAAGTTCGCCATCCGAGAAGGTGGCCGAACAGTAGGAGCAGGGGTTGTTACGAAGATCATACAGTAAATGTAAAGGAGCGCGCGCTCATGCGGGAACTCGTAGGGTTGGCTTGCGACCAATGCAAGCGAAAGAATTACACCTCGACGAAAAACAGAAAGACGACCACTGAGAAGCTTTCTTTAAAGAAATTTTGCTCTTCTTGCCGATCCCATACCCTGCATCGCGAGGTCAAAGTCTAACGAGGATACAGGGGGTCAGTAGCTCCAATTGGCTAGAGCGCCGGACTCCAAATCCGGTTGTTGCAGGTTCGAGTCCTGCCTGACCCGCCATTCACTGAGTTATTCCGCATGGGAGATTGGATCCAGAAGCTCCAGGATGGTATTCGGCGGACGATCGAGTTTGTCAAAGAAGCCTGGCAAGAGCTGCAGAAGGTGCACTGGCCATCGCGCAAGGAGACCTACGCGGCAACGGCTGTCGTCATTGTCGTAGTGGTGTTGGTATCGATTTATTTAGCACTGATCGACTTTGGCTTTACCACGGTTATTCAAGCAATTATCGACTAATCTCAGGTCCCGTATGGCAAAGCAATGGTATATCGTCCACACCTTTTCAGGGTTCGAACAGAAGGCGAAGGCCGCTTTAGAAGAGCGCATTAAAACTTTGGGCAAGAAGGATTTTTTCGGCGAGATACTTGTACCGGTCGAAAAGGTCGTAGAACTCGTCAAAGGCAAGAAGAAAACTTCTTCGAGAAAATTTTTCCCCGGTTACATCCTAGTTCAGATGGAACTGAATGATGACACCTGGCATGTCGTTAAGGAGACGCCTAAGATCACAGGGTTTGTCGGCGGCAGTACAAACCCGGCTCCCGTTAGCGAGGAAGAGGTTAGGGCTATTACTCTGCAAATGGAAGAGGGAGCGGTCAAGCCCAAGCCCCGGGTGCTATTTTCGGTGGGCGAAAACGTTAAAGTTATCGATGGGCCTTTCGCGGATTTCAACGGCGTCGTCGAAGAAGTGCGTCCGGAAAAGGGTAAGTTGCGAGTGCTGATAAGCATCTTTGGCCGTGCCACCCCGGTCGAGCTGGAGTTCGTTCAGGTCGAGAGAAATTAGAGATCGATAAGGATCATCAGAATGGCAAAGAAGGTCATCGGAGAAATAAAGCTGCAGATTCCCGCCGGAGCTGCCAACCCAAGCCCGCCGGTGGGACCGGCCCTAGGGCAACGCGGCGTGAACATAATGGAATTTTGCAAGGCGTTTAACGCTGCAACCCAATCGCAACAAGGGATGATCACGCCTGTTGTTATCACGGTTTATGCGGATCGATCTTTTACCTTTGTTACGAAAACGCCGCCAGCGTCTGTATTGCTGAAGAAGGCTGCGGGGGTAGAAAAAGGATCGTCACAGCCGGGTAAGACGACGGTTGGTAAGGTCACTCGAGCTCAAGTCCGACAAATCGCTGAACTCAAGCTTAAGGACCTCACAGCGGGGGACCTGGCGGCTGCGGAAAAGTCCGTGGAAGGCACTGCGCGCAGTTTGGGACTCGATGTCGAGGGTTGAAGAGGGACCTGAAAGTAGAAGTGGCTGATCGAATTGAATTAAGATCGGGGAGAAGTCATGAGCGGTTTTGGTAAATCTTATCGAACTGTGTTGGCGAAGGTCGACCGCAGCCAGCGCTATCCACTGGAAGAGGGCCTGAAGCTTGCACGGGAAACGGCGCGCGCAAAGTTTGACGAAACCGTTGAGCTCGCAATACGTCTCGGAGTAGACCCCCGGCAAGCGGACCAGAATGTCCGCGGAACAGTGACGTTGCCGCACGGTATGGGTAAGACGGTGCGTGTGCTAGCGTTTGCCAAGGGGGAGAAGGAGAAAGAAGCGCAAGAAGCGGGAGCTGATTTCGTCGGAGGCGATGAGCTGATTAAAAAGATCAGCGAGGGTTGGGTTGATTTCGATAAGGCCGTAGCGACGCCGGATATGATGGCAGCAGTCGGTCGGATCGGCAAGGTCCTAGGGCCCCGCGGCCTTATGCCGAACCCGAAGACCGGAACCGTCTCGACGGATATTGCTCGTGCCGTCAAAGAGATTAAGGCTGGCAAGCTGGAGTTCCGTGTCGATAAAGCGGGAATAGTGCACGTTCCGGTCGGTAAGGCATCTTTCGGCGCTGAACAGCTCACTGACAATGCCCGAGCCGTGTTGCAGTCGATTCTGCGAGCTAAACCCGCTTCCGCGAAAGGCAACTACATCCGTGGTGTGACGTTATCGACGACCATGGGGCCGGGAATCAAAATCGATTTGTCAGAAGTTCGCGCGATGGCTGCTTAGAGCAGCTCTCAGAAAACTCTTCAGGAGATTTTTGCGCATTGGGAGACACTATGGCGGAGTTGGAAACTGTACGTGCGAGTCACGTAGAGAAGGCCGAAACGGTAGCGGCTGTACATGAAAAATTCAAGAATGCGAAGATGGCTATCGCCACTGAGTTCCGCGGTCTCACCGTAGGTAAGATGACGCAGTTGCGGCGTGAGATACGCGAGGTCTCAGGAGAGTATCAGGTCATCAAAAATACTCTGGTGCGCAGAGCTCTCGAGGGAACGGTTTACAGCGATCTTGAGCGGCTGCTCGAAGGCCCTAATGGTTGGGTATTCGCGTACGATGATCCGGTTTTACTGTCCAAGACACTCTTCAAGTTTGTCGACGCGAACGAAAAGTTGACTATAAAGGGGGCGATGTTCGAGGGCGAATTGATGGATCCCGGCACGGTCAAGGCCCTCTCTCAGATGCCGAGTAAGCCCGAGCTGCAGGCCAAGTTGCTTGCGCTTATGCAGGCGCCCGCCACGTACCTGGTCCGCCTCATTCAAGAGCCGGCATTACGAATCGTTAGACTACTCGACGCGGCAGCCAGAGAAACATCGGAATAGCAACACTTTCGATTTATAACTAATTCAAAGGGGGAATGTTTATGGCAGAGGTATCAAAAGAACAGGTAAAAGACTACATCAAGAATATGACGTTGTTGGATGCTGCGGCTCTCGTCAAAGAACTCGAAGAAGAGTTGGGAGTGAGCGCGGCTGCGCCCATGGCAGTGGCCGCCGCAGCTGGCGGAACTGCCGCACCAGTCGAGGAGAAAACCGAGTTTAATGTCGTTCTTACCGAAGCCGGTGAAAAGAAAATCCAGGTCATCAAGGTTGTGCGTGAACTTACCGGCCTTGGTTTGAAAGAGGCGAAAGATCTTGTTGATGGCGCTCCAAAGAACGTCAAAGAGGGTATAGCCAAAGCGGAGGCTGAGTCGATCAAGAAAAAGCTCGAGGAGCAAGGAGCTAAGGTCGAAATTAAGTAGCGAACTTCAGGCAGAGTTCGTGTCGGATGGATCATCGGAGATATAGTTTAGATGCTAGAAGGAGCAGCGATGGCATTTCAAGTGGCCAACAATTTACGGTTTCGCCGCAGCTTTGGCAGAATTAAAAGAATCATCGATCTGCCATACCTGATTGAAATCCAGAAAAACTCCTACGATTTATTTCTGCAGAGGGATTCTTCCCCCGCGCAGCGCGATAATATGGGGTTGCAAGAGGTTTTTAAGTCGGTTTTCCCGATCAGGGACTTCAATGAGACGGCTTCGCTGGAATTCGTCAGCTACACCCTCGGCGAGCCCAAGTACGACGTCGATGAATGCCACCAAAGGGGCATGACTTTCGCGGCGCCGTTGAAAGTGACCGTGCAGCTTGTCTTGTGGGACGTGGACGCACAAACCGGCGCCCGCAGCATTAAGAATGTCAAGGAACAGGAGGTATATTTTGGCGAAGTTCCCTTGATGACGAAAAACGGTACGTTCATGGTAAACGGAACCGAGCGGGTCATTGTCAGCCAGTTGCACCGTTCCCCAGGTGTTTTTTTCGAGCATGACAAGGGAAAGACCCATGCCAGCGGCAAGTTGCTCTACTCCGCCCGTGTTATACCGTACCGCGGTTCCTGGGTGGACCTGGAGTTTGACCCGCGGGATATTATCTATGTTCGCATCGATCGTCGGCGCAAATTTCACGCTTCTGTACTGCTCAGGGCGCTGGGCATGACAACCGAAGACTTGCTGAACTACTATTATCGGAGCGATACGGTCATTTTCGACGGCCGTAAACCGGCGCTTACCTTTAATCCCGCGCATCTTATGGGAGCTCGGGTAACCACCGACGTTCGAGATCCTAAAAGCAACGAGCTTATAGTGAAAGAAGGGAAAAAGTTTACCCGCCCCGTACTACGCCAAATGGAACAAGCCAAGGTCAAGCTAGTTCCGATTGCTTGGGAAGAGATTCTTGGCCGGATCGCTGCGCATGACATCGTCGATGCTAATACCAAGGAGGTGATCGTCGAGTGCAATCATCCCATCACGCAAGAGAAATTGGACATTATTCGTGAGAAAGGTATTCACCAGATCGAAGTTCTATTCATCGAGGAGTCGACGGTGGGTCCCTATTTGCGCAACACCTTGCTGCAAGACCGCATCAATTCCCCGCAAGATGCGATCTTAGAGATCTATCGCCGCCTGAGACCGGGCGATCCTCCGACTGTCGAGTCCGCAACCAATTTCTTTAATAATCTGTTCTTTAATCCGGATCGTTACGATCTATCCAAGGTCGGTCGGCTCAAGCTTAATCACCGCTTGAGACTCTCGGTACCCTTGGAGCAAGGCACGCTCCGAAAGGAAGATATCCTCGAAGTCGTTCGCTACCTTATGGAGCTAAAGAACGGCAACGGCTCAGTCGATGATATCGATCATCTCGGCAATCGACGTGTGCGTGCGGTGGGCGAACTGGTCGAAAATCATTTCCGGGTCGGACTGGTTCGGATGGAGCGCGCCATCAAAGAAAAGATGAGCCTACAGGACATAGAGACGCTGATGCCCCAGGAGTTGATTAACTATAAGCCGGTCTCCGCCGCGCTCAAAGAATTCTTCGGCTCCAGTCAGTTGTCGCAGTTCATGGATCAAACCAATCCGCTTTCCGAGATCACTCACAAACGCCGCCTTTCAGCGTTAGGTCCTGGCGGCCTGACCCGGGAACGAGCGGGGTTTGAGGTCCGGGACGTTCATCCGACGCACTACGGCCGGGTATGCCCCATCGAGACCCCGGAGGGTCCTAATATCGGTCTGATCGCTTCCTTGACCACTTATGCCCGGGTCAACGAGTTCGGCTTCATTGAGACGCCATACCGCGAGGTCGAGAATGGCCGAGTGACGGATCGAATACGCTATCTTTCGGCGCTCGAGGAAGAAGACCACGTCATCGCACAGGCTAATGCGCCGATCGATGGTCGCGGTGCTTTTACCGTTGATCTAGTCTCCGCCCGTAAAGGCGGCGAATTCGTTATGGCGCACCCCGACGAAGTCAATTTTATGGACGTCTCTCCCAACCAGCTTGTGAGCGTGGCGGCGTCTCTGATTCCGTTCCTGGAAAACGACGACGCCAATCGGGCTCTGATGGGATCCAACATGCAGCGGCAGGCTGTGCCGTTGCTTAGGACCGAGGCACCTTTTGTCGGCACCGGGATGGAGAAAACGGTGGCACGAGATTCGGGCGTAACCGTAGTCGCCAAACGCGACGGCATCATTGAGAGCGTCGATTCCACCCGTATCGTGGTGAAGGCCGACAAATCGTCCGGGGCGAGAGATACGGGCGTCGACATCTATAATTTGGTCAAATACCAGCGGTCGAATCAGAATACGTGTATCAATCAGCGGCCGATCGTCATGGTTGGCGATCAAGTTAGAGCGGGCGATGTCATTGCCGATGGTCCTTCCACTGAAATGGGTGAATTGGCCCTCGGTCGCAATGTTCTTGTCGCCCTGATGCCGTGGGGCGGGTACAATTTCGAAGATTCCATATTGATCAGCGAGCGTGTCGTCAAAGAAGATATTTATACCTCGATTCACATCGAAGAATTCGAGTGCGTCTCGCGCGATACAAAGTTGGGTCCCGAAGAGATCACCCGGGATATTCCCAACGTCGGCGATGAAGCACTTACGGATCTCGACGACAGCGGTATCATCCGAATCGGCGCCGAGGTCAAACCGGGCGACATTCTCGTCGGTAAAATAACACCCAAGGGCGAAACCCAGCTCTCGCCGGAAGAGAAATTGTTACGGGCGATTTTCGGTGAAAAGGCGGGCGAAGTGCGCGATACGTCGTTGCGCGTTCCGCCGGGTGTGGAAGGCACCGTCATCAACGTGCGAATTTTTTCGCGCAAGGGTTTGGGAAAAGACGAGAGAAGCAAGGCAATTGAAGACGAAGAGATCATACGGCTTCGCAAAGATCAACACGATGAAATCCGCATCCTGCAGGATGGCGCGCTAAAACGGCTGAAGAAGCTTTTGGTAGGGCGCAAGCTCGCCAATCGCCTGAGCGATGACAGCCGTAAAATGCTGCTTACCAAGGGAAAAGAAATCACCGACGAAGATCTCGACCAGCTGCCGATGAGCTACTGGAGCGAAATTCGCGTCGATAATCCGTCGGCGGAAGCGGAACTGGATCGGATCGTAGAAAGCACGTCCGGACAGGTCAAACTCATCAAGGAGCTTTTTGAAGACAAGATTGAAAAGCTCAGGGGCGGTGACGAACTTCCTCCTGGTGTCATTAAGATGGTGAAGGTTTTCGTTGCCATCAAGCGTAAGCTGCAGGTGGGCGACAAGATGGCCGGCCGGCATGGTAACAAGGGCGTCATCTCCCGAATACTGCCGGAAGAAGACATGCCTTATCTGGAGGATGGCACTCCGGTGGACGTCGTACTCAATCCGCTCGGAGTACCGTCACGTATGAACGTGGGGCAGATTTTGGAAGCCCATTTGGGATGGGCAGCGCGCAGCCTGGGGCATCAGGTTGATCGTTTGATGCGCCATCATCGCCAGGATATCGATGGGTTGCGCAAGCGTCTAAAGGATTATCTCAATACCAGGGAAGCCAATGATCTGATAGATGGGGCGAAAGACGCCGAGATTTACAAGCTGGCTGAAAAGTATCGCGATGGCATCCGATTGGCGTCGCCCGTGTTTGACGGTGCGGCCGAAGAAGAAATTTTCAATCTCTTGCGAAAAGCCGACTTGCCGGTTACCGGCCAGGTGACTCTGTGCGACGGTCGAAGCGGCGAGCCGTTCGACGGCAAGGTGACGGTCGGAGTGATGTACATCATGAAACTGCACCATCTCGTCGACGACAAGATTCATGCCCGTTCGACCGGCCCTTACTCTCTGGTCACCCAACAGCCATTGGGTGGAAAGGCTCAATTTGGCGGTCAACGGTTAGGAGAGATGGAAGTCTGGGCATTGGAAGCATACGGCGCGGCCTACACGCTTCAAGAGATGCTCACTGTTAAGTCCGATGACGTTGTCGGGCGCACGCGGATGTATGAGGCGATTGTTAAAGGGGACAATCTTCTCGAACCCGGATTGCCTGAATCGTTTAACGTCATGGTCAAGGAGCTCCAGAGTCTGGGGCTCGACGTCGATTTAGTAGAAGAAAAATAGGTGACCCCTGTGAAGCTACTGCGCTGATCCCGGAGGTGGACCTCATGGAAGATTTATTTAATTTGTTTGAGAAACCGAAGAATCCGTTAAGTTTTAATGCCATTCGCGTGTCGGTGGCATCGCCGGAGAAAGTCCGGTCCTGGTCCCATGGCGAGGTTAAAAAACCAGAGACTATAAACTACCGAACGTTCAAGCCCGAACGCGATGGCTTGTTCTGTGCGAAGATCTTCGGTCCGACAAAAGATTACGAGTGCAATTGCGGCAAGTACAAACGGATGCGCCATCGAGGCGTCGTTTGCGAGAAATGCGGCGTGGAAGTGATCCAGTCCAAGGTTCGGCGGGAACGGATGGGTCACATCGAACTGGCCACACCGGTTGTTCATATCTGGTTTCTCAAAAGTCTGCCGAGCCGTATCGGAGCATTGCTCGACATGTCCCTCAAAGACATCGAGAAAGTTCTTTATTTTGAATCCTACATTGTAATCGATCCGGGAGAGACCCCGCTGCAGTATAAGGAACTGCTGACGGAAGTCCGTTACCGCAAGGCGATGGAGGAGTTTGGTGGCAGGTTCAGCGCCGAAATGGGCGCCGAGGCCGTCCGGAAGATTCTTAAAGCCGTCGACGTGGTAAAACTCTCTGAAGAACTACGACAGGAGATGCGTGACGCCAATTCCGAAGTTCGCCGTAAGAAGCTGGCAAAGCGGCTGAAGGTTCTTAATGCTTTTAGAAGCTCGGGTAATCGACCCGAGTGGATGGTTATGGAAGTTGTCCCGGTCATCCCTCCCGATCTAAGGCCTCTTGTTCCTCTTGATGGTGGGCGTTTTGCGACCTCCGATCTAAACGACCTCTACAGGCGCGTCATCAACCGGAATAATCGTCTCAAGCGACTCATGGAGCTGAGTGCCCCAGATATGATCATCCGTAATGAAAAGCGCATGTTGCAGGAGGCCGTCGACGCGTTGTTCGATAACGGCCGGCGCGGTCGGGCCATTACCGGCCAGAATCGACGCCCACTCAAATCTTTGAGCGACATGCTTAAAGGAAAAACCGGTCGTTTTCGGCAAAACCTACTCGGCAAGCGCGTCGACTATTCCGGCCGTTCGGTTATCGTCGTTGGCCCGGAGCTACGTCTGCACCAGTGCGGCTTGCCGAAGAAGATGGCCTTGGAGCTCTTCAAACCGTTCATTTACAACAAATTGGAAGAGCGCGGGTTCGTGACCACTATAAAGAGCGCAAAGAAAATGGTCGAAAAAGAACGCCCCGAAGTGTGGGATATTCTTGATGAAGTCATCCGAGAACACCCGGTTATGTTGAACCGCGCTCCGACTTTGCACCGCCTCGGGATCCAGGCTTTCGAGCCCATTTTAATCGAAGGCAAGGCCATCCAGCTTCATCCGCTTGTTTGTGCCGCCTATAACGCGGACTTTGACGGCGATCAGATGGCGGTTCACGTTCCTCTTTCGGTAGAGGCCCAGGTTGAAGCGCGGGCTCTTATGATGTCGACCAATAATATTCTGTCGCCAGCCAACGGTAAGCCGATTATTGTGCCGACGCAGGATATCGTCTTGGGTCTTTACTATATGACCCGTGACCGCTTCCAGGCCAAAGGGTCTGGGCGTATTTTCAGCAGTCCCACTGAAGTTCGGATCGCGTACGATCAAGGCGAGATGGATATTCAGGCTCAGATCACTGTACGCATCAACGGCGAGCGCGTTGAGACGACCGTAGGCCGGATTCTCGTCTACGAGGTGGTGCCCTCGGTGATCCCCTTTAAGGAGGTTAATCGAGTACTGAAGAAAAAGGAGTTGGCTAATCTTATCGACATTAGCTACCGGTTGGCCGGTAACAAGGCTACGGTAATTCTCGCAGATCGATTGAAAGATATAGGCTATCGTCACGCCACCAAAGCTGGCATTTCTATCGCGATCAAGGACATGGTGATTCCGCCCAATAAAGAGGTTCTGTTGAAGAGTGCTCACGAAGATGTACGGGAGATCGAGGAGCAGTATAAAAACGGCCTTATTACCGACGGCGAGCGCTACAACAAGGTGGTCGACATTTGGGCCGAGGTGACGGATCGGATCGCTGATGAGATGCTGCGCGACCTTGGAACAGAGAAAATCACAGATGAGTCCGGGCGTGAGGTTTCAATACCGAGCTTTAATCCGATTTTTATGATGGCTGACTCCGGTGCACGTGGAAGCGCGCAGCAGATCCGCCAACTGGCGGGTATGCGTGGCTTGATGGCTAAGCCCTCGGGAGAAATCATCGAGACGCCGATAACAGCCAACTTCCGTGAGGGTCTGACGGTTTTGCAGTATTTCATCTCCACCCACGGCGCCCGCAAGGGATTGGCGGATACGGCGCTTAAGACGGCCAATTCAGGTTATTTGACCAGGCGGCTTGTCGATGTGGCCCAGGACTCGGTCATTTCCGATCCCGACTGCGGCGCTATGGACGGCATCGAAATCACGCCGTTAATGGAAGGCGGCGAAATCATCGAGCCGTTGGGCGATCGCGTACTCGGCCGGGTTGCGCTTGAAGATGTGCGCGATCCTTTTTCCGGCGATGTCATTGTCAAAGCTAATCAGGAAATCGATGAAGACTTGGTGCAGCGCATTGAAGACGCCGGTTTGGAGCGCATCAAGATTCGTTCTGTTCTGACCTGCCAGTCGAAGCGAGGTGTGTGCGTGATGTGTTACGGTCGCGATCTCGGCAGAGGCCATATGGTCAATCACGGCGAGGCGATTGGTGTCATTGCCGCGCAATCCATTGGTGAACCCGGCACCCAGCTGACGATGCGTACTTTCCACATTGGCGGCACGGCGAGCCGAAGAGCCGAGCAAACAACTCTTGAATCCCGCAATGAAGGTCATGTCAAGTTGATCAACGTGAGCACTGTCAAAAACAAGGACGGTGATTTGGTGGTAATGAATCGGAACGGGGAGCTGGCAATCGTGGATTATCCCGAGGGGGAGAAAGGCCGAGAGCGCGAGAGAGAACGCTATCCGGTCGTTTACGGAGCCAAGCTGAAAAAGAAGGACGGCGAAAAGATTAAAGCCGGGGAACTGATCGCAGAGTGGGATCCCTACACTATTCCAATCTTGACTGAAATGAGCGGTGTGGTGAAGTATGGCGATGTCATCGAAGCGGTCACGATGGAAGAAAAGGTCGATGAGCGCACCGGGTTATCCACCAAGGTTATCATTGACTCTAAAGATGTTGACAAGCGGCCGCGGGTCTCCATCAAGGATGACGGTGGACAGACGGCACGGCTGTCGGCGACCTCGGAAGCGCGCTATCTGCTTCCTGTAGGCGCGCATATCAACGTTCAAGAAGGTCAGACGGTCTATGCCGGAGACGCGATCGCCAAAATTCCGCGCGAGACCACAAAAACCAAAGACATCACCGGCGGTTTGCCGCGTGTCGCTGAATTGTTCGAAGCCCGCAAACCCAAGGAGTTCGCAGTCATTAGCGAAATCGATGGAACGGTATCGTTCGGCAAGGATACCAAGGGTAAACGTAAAGTGGTTGTGACCCCTGAAGTGGGCGAGCCGCGCGAGTATCTGATTCCCAAGGGCAAGCATATCAGCGTGCACGAGACCGACCGCATTCGTGCAGGCGAAGCCCTCATGGACGGCTCTTCAAATCCGCATGACATTCTCAACATCCTCGGGGAGAAGGCGCTGGCAAAATACCTGGTCGACGAGGTTCAAGAGATCTATCGCCTGCAGGGCGTGCGGATCAATGATAAGCATATCGAGGTTATCGTAAGACAAATGTTGCGGCGCGTTCGAATCAAAGAGGTTGGCGACACCGAATTTTTGTTGGGCGATCAGGTAGAGAAATGGCGCTTTGAGGAAGAGAACCAACGGGCTATTGCGGCAAACGGCAAGCCCGCCGTCGCTGAACCATTGCTACTGGGGATTACCAAGGCGTCGCTCTCTACGGAAAGCTTTATTTCCGCAGCTTCGTTCCAAGAGACGACCAAAGTTCTGACGGAGGCTGCAATTCACGGCAAAATCGATCTTCTTTGCGGACTCAAAGAAAACGTGATTATGGGGCGCCTGATTCCGGCAGGGACGGGGGTCGCTAGATATACCAAGGCGGAGATCGAAATTGATGCGCCTGAGGAATTCGAAGATATTTCGCAAGCGGCCGAGGCGTAGGCTTTTGACAAGGTGGAGTTAATTTGTTAGTTAAAATGGTTTCCCAATAATGTCGTCGTAGTTAACCATCACAGATTCGATTGAGTGATAGAACACACGTATGCCTACGATCAGCCAATTAGTTCGCGAAAGCAGACAAAAGCAACAGCGCAAGAATACCGCGCCGGCCTTACAGGGATGTCCGCAAAAGCGGGGTGTCTGCACCCGTGTTTATACTTCAACTCCAAAGAAGCCGAACTCCGCTTTGCGAAAAGTGGCTCGCGTCCGTCTAACGAACGGAATTGAAGTGACCTCCTACATTCCGGGAGTCGGTCACAATCTCCAAGAGCACTCCGTTGTTTTGATTCGCGGCGGGCGAGTCAAGGACCTCCCCGGAGTGCGCTATCATATCATTCGCGGAACGTTGGATTCCATAGGGGTGCAGGAGAGGCGGCAAGGTCGTTCCAAATACGGAGCGAAGAAACCGAAGTAATATGCCACGCAAAGGCGAAGTAAGGAAGCGAGAGGTCCTGCCCGACCCTAAGTTCGGTGACAAGCTGGTCACTAAGTTTGTCAATACGATTATGAATCAGGGCAAGAAGAGTGTGGCGGAGTCGATTCTTTACCGCTCGCTTGAAATAGTGGCCGCCAAGGCAAAGGAAGACTCGATCGTAATGTTTAAGAAAGCGATCGAGAATACCCGTCCTTCGGTGGAAGTTCGGTCCCGACGTGTGGGAGGCGCAACCTATCAGGTTCCAGTCGAGGTCAGGCCGCAACGGCGCATCTCTTTGAGCATGCGCTGGCTGATTCAAGCGGCACGGGGTCGCAGCGAAAAGTCAATGGAAGAGAAGTTGGCGGCTGAAATATTGGATGCGGCCAACAATCGCGGTACGGCAATAAAGAAAAAAGAAGACACCCACCGGATGGCTGAGGCGAACCGAGCCTTTGCTCACTACCGGTGGTAGGTTAACGAAATATTTGAAAAAAGGAGGCGGTAGATCCGCCTCCTTTTTTTCCGGTAATAAATAATGGCAAGAACGGTCTCCCTAGAAAAAACCCGCAATATAGGCATCATGGCCCATATTGATGCGGGAAAAACGACGACCACCGAGAGGATCCTCTATTACACGGGGATCAATTACAAAATCGGCGAGGTCCACGAAGGCACAGCCACGATGGACTGGATGGTCCAGGAGCAGGAGCGCGGCATTACCATAACTTCCGCGGCCACTACTTGCCTGTGGCGCGATCACCGTATCAACATCATCGACACCCCTGGACACGTTGATTTCACCATTGAGGTGGAGCGTTCGCTGCGGGTTTTGGATGGCGCAGTCGGGGTGTTCTGTTCAGTGGGAGGCGTCGAACCGCAGACCGAAACCGTCTGGCGTCAGGCCGACAAGTATCGAGTGCCACGCATCGCCTTCGTTAATAAAATGGACCGGCTCGGCGCTGACTTTTTCAGGGTCGTTGAAATGATCAAGGAGCGTCTGGGTGCGCGTCCAATTCCGCTCCAGTTGCCGGTCGGAGCTGAGGACAAATTCGTCGGCATAATCGATTTGGTTAGGATGAAGGCGGTAGTTTGGGAGGACGAGAGCCTCGGCGCCAAGTTTCGTGACGAGGCGATTCCCGAAGATATGGCAGAACTCGCCGCTGAATACCGGGACAAGTTGCTTGAGGCCGTGTCTGATTGCGACGAATCCATAATGGAGAAGTATTTGGAGGGGAGGCCGGTTAGCGAGCCGGAACTCGTCCGCGCAATCAGGAGCGCGACCCTTGGTATTAAGATCATTCCGGTCATGTGTGGCTCGGCGTTTCGCAATAAGGGCGTGCAGCCCCTGCTTGACTCCGTCGTGGATTATTTGCCTTCACCGCTCGACATCCCACCGGTTAAAGGGGTTGATCCGGATACTCAAGCACCGGACGAGCGACCCCCGAGGGATGATGCACCATTTTCAGCGCTGGCCTTCAAGATCATGACGGATCCGTTTGTCGGCACACTGAGTTTCTTCAGAGTCTATTCCGGCTCCTTGCCGTCCGGCGCAAGCGTTTATAATTCGACTAAGAGTAAACGGGAGAGGATCGGACGGCTCCTCAAAATGCACGCCAACAAGCGTGAAGAGATCAAAGAGGTTTATGCCGGCGATATCGCCGCTGCAGTCGGACTGAGAACTGCGACCACCGGCGATACCTTATGCGACGAGAATGACCCTATCGTCCTGGAATCCATTGAGTTTCCTGAACCGGTTATCTCCATCGCCATCGAGCCGAAAAGTAAGGCCGATCAGGAGAAGCTTGGGCTCTCGCTGCAAAAGTTGGCTACTGAAGATCCGTCCTTTCGCGTGCGTACTGACGAGGAAACCGGACAGACGATTATTTCGGGCATGGGTGAGCTTCATCTCGAAATCATTGTCGATCGTTTGCTGCGCGAATTCAATGTCGGTGCGAATGTTGGCAAGCCGCAGGTCGCGTACAAGGAAACGGTTCGAAAGGCCGTCGAACAGCAGGGGAAGTTCATCCGCCAAACGGGCGGTCGCGGCCAATACGGCGACGTATGGATCAAGTTGGAACCGCAAGCGGCCGGAACCGGATTTGAATTCGTCGATGCCATAAAAGGCGGCGCGATACCACGCGAGTACATTCCGGCGGTGGAAAAGGGCGTTAAGGAGGCCACTGAGAACGGAGCATTGGCCGGCTATCCGATCGTCGATGTCAAAGTTACATTGTTCGACGGTAGCTATCATGACGTGGACTCTTCGGAAATCGCTTTCAAGATCGCAGGCTCCATGGCTTTCAAAGAAGCCGCGCGCAAGGCGAACCCAGTCCTGCTTGAGCCAATTATGTCGGTGGAAGTAGTGGTGCCCGAGGATTTCATGGGCGACGTGATTGGAGACCTTAACTCGCGACGCGGCAAGGTTCTGGGGATGGACACGCGACCGGCGGCCCAAGCCATCGACGCACGGGTACCGTTGGCGCAGATGTTCGGTTATGCCACGGACCTTCGTTCCATGACACAGGGCAGAGCAACTTACACCATGCAGTTTTCCCATTATGAGCCTGTTCCCGCCAACGTCGCCGAGGGGATCATTGCCAAATTGGATGGCAAGTCGGATGAGAGCAAATGAACGAGAAAATCAGGATTCGACTAAAAGCGTATGACCACCGAGTGCTTGATCAGTCGGTGGGAGAGATTGTGGAAACTGTTAGGCGCACCGGTGGAAGAGTGGCGGGTCCGATTCCTTTGCCTACGAGAATCGAGCGGTTCACCGTGAACCGCTCGCCCCATGTCGATAAAAAATCGCGGGACCAATTCGAGATACGGACGCATAAGCGACTGCTCGACATTCTGGAGCCGACCCAGCAGACGATCGATGCGTTGGGTAAGCTCGATATTGCTGCGGGTGTCGATGTCGAAATAAAGCTGCAGTAAGGAAAGTAAATTAACGACGCAGGCTTCGACTGGATAAATTTATGACTGGCCTTATCGGAAAAAAAATCGGCATGACGCAGTTTTACAATACTGACGGGAATGTATTGCCCGTTACCGTCATCGAGACCGGACCCTGTGTTGTGGTGCAGAAGAAGGAAACGTCAAAGGACGGTTACAACGCCTTACAAGTTGGTTTTGGAAACAAGAAAAATCAGCGTGTCAATAAAGCCCTCCAGGGACATATGGCCAAAGCCGGGAAAGGCGCATTCGCGGTTCTGAAGGAATTTCGCTCCGACGAGGTGGCCCAGTATCAAGTGGGACAAGAAATAAAAGTAGGCGATCTGTTTAAAGCCGGCGACCTCATCGATGTTTCCGGTGTATCCAAGGGCCATGGCTTTTCCGGTGTCATCAAGAGATGGTCGTTTGCGGGTTTTCCAGGATCTCACGGTACCCATGAATACTTCAGGCACGGCGGGTCGATTGGTAATCGATCGTATCCCGGCCGGGTTCGTAAGGGTAAGAAAATGGCCGGCCATTGGGGCAACGAGAATATTTCGATTCAAAACTTGGAAGTTATTGCTGTCCGCGCCGACGAAAATTTGCTTCTGGTTAAAGGAGCTGTTCCGGGCGCCAAGCGGGGTGTGGTCATACTACGGCGGGCGGTGAAGGGATAAACGCCATGGAAGTTCATATAGCCCAACCCAAACTCAATGAGCAGATTTTCGGCGTCAAAACGCGCCCCCATCTTTTGCACCAGACGGTCGTCATGCAGTTGAGAAATCGCCGCGCCGGTACAGCGTCGACGAAATCAAAAGGCATGGTGCGCGGCGGCGGTAAGAAGCCGTGGCGCCAGAAAGGAACCGGGCGCGCGCGCTCAGGTAGTATCCGCTCGCCGATATGGGTAGGCGGAGGTACGATTTTCGGTCCCCAGCCACGCGACTATTCCTTTCGTATGCCACGTCGGGCCCGGCGCGAGGCTTTACTGTCGGCGTTGAGCCTCAAGAATCACGAAGGAAAGCTCATCGTGCTCGACAAGCTTGAGCTTGAAGAAGCTAAAACCAAGCTCATGGCACGGGCCCTGGCTGAGCTTAAGGTCGAGAGCGCGGTCATCGTTGTTTCTCAGCCCGTTGAGGTAATCGAGCGCGCGGCCCGCAATCTACCGAAGATCAAAGTGCTTCGAGTAGAAGGCTTGAACGTGTACGACCTTTTGCGTTACGAGCATTTGATCCTTATGGAAAACGCCTTGGAGCTTTTAGAAAAGAGGTTGGCAGCATGAGAGGGCCTCAAGAAATCATCAAGGCGCCTGTTATTTCGGAGAAAGGATCGCTGCTTGCAGAGACGGTGCAGCAAGTGCTGTTTAAGGTTCGACCCGACGCTAACAAAATCGAAGTAAAAAAGGCTATCGAGTCGCTTTTTAAGGTTAAAGTTGTAAAAGTCCGCATGGCGCGTTACCTGGGCAAAGTGCGGCGGGTTGGCAGGAACACCGGTCGTCGGCCGGAATGGAAAAAGGCATACGTGACGCTTCGCGAAGGCGACAAGATCGACTTCTTCGGCGCCGCATAGAGAATCAAAGATGGCGATTAAAACCTATAGACCCACATCCGCCGGGATGCGCTTTCGAACCGGACTTACGTTCGATGAAATTGCCAAAAAGCGGCCGGAGAAGGGACTGAGTAGGCCTTTGGGTCACAGCGGCGGCCGCAACAACACGGGCCGGGTGACAGCCGATCACCGGGGTGGTGGGCACAAGCGACTTTACCGCGTGATCGATTTCAAGCGCGACAAGAAGGGTGTGCCGGCGAAGGTCGAAAGCCTCGAGTACGATCCCAATCGCTCGGCGAACATCGCGCTGCTGTGTTACGCCGATGGTGAGCGCCGATATATTCTCGCTCCGGAACGGCTCAAGGTCGGCGATTCCGTGGTGGCGGGCGACGATAACATCGATATTCAACCCGGCAATTCGCTGCCGCTCAAGTTCATACCGGTCGGAACTGTCGTTCACAACGTGGAACTGAGGATTGGCAAAGGTGGCCAATTGGCCCGGAGTGCGGGTTCCGGTATCCAACTGATGGCAAAGGAGGGCGCCTACGCCTTGCTTAAGCTTCCGTCGGGAGAACTGAGGAATGTTCTGGCCGCATGCCGTGCCACCGTGGGGCAGGTCGGCAACGCCGATCAAGAAAACGTCTCCTGGGGCAAAGCAGGACGCATGCGCTGGCTCGGGTTTCGGTCGACAACGCGTGGCATCGCCAAGAACCCGGTCGATCATCCGCATGGCGGTGGCGAGGGTCGGTCGAAAGGCAATCACCCGATGACTCCGTGGGGTAAGCCGACCAAGGGATACAAAACCCGAAAAAATCATTCCGCTGACAAGTACATTGTGAAGCGGAGAAAGGCCAAATAACCATGCCGCGTTCGATCAAAAAAGGGCCCTTTGTCGACGGCCATTTGGCCAAAAAGATTTCGACTATGAATGACTCCCGCCAGAAGCAAGTCGTTCGCACATGGTCGCGCCGATCCACGGTCACGCCCGAGATGGTGGGGCACACCATTGGCGTGCACAACGGCAGAAAGTTTATCCCCGTGTTCATCTCCGAGAACATGGTTGGGCATAAACTGGGCGAGTTTTCTCCAACGCGGACTTTTTTCGCTCACTCCGGAGACAAGAAAGGCGAATCGAGTCAGGCGGGATCAGCGCCGAGACAAGGCGGCGGCAGGTAGGGCCCGGCGGGCGTAACTCATAAAGGTTGGCGATTTAGATATGGAAGCGCGCGCGATCACAAAGTTCATCAGGCTCTCTCCGCGGAAGGTCCGTCTGGTAGTGGATCAAATTCGCGGAAAAGGCGTTGAGGAAGCCCTGAACATTTTAAAATTTACTCCGAAGCGTTCGGCCGGAATCGTTTCCAAAACTCTGCGCACGGCCGTCGCCAACGCCGAAAACACGCAGAGCGTCGATGTGGATCAGCTCTACGTGAAACAGGCGAAAGTCGATGAAGCCGGAATGTGGAAGCGGTTTACGCCGCGAGCCCAGGGCCGAGCAACGCGCATCCGTAAACGATTGAGTCACATCACCATTGTGCTCGATGAGCTGAGCGAGAGGAAGTAGCCGTATGGGTCAGAAAACGCATCCAAAAGTGTTTCGTCTCGGCGTGATCGAGACGTGGGACTCCAAATGGTACTCCCGGCACGACTA
>CAYZXN010000329.1:0-6263 GCA_964482425.1 uncultured Syntrophobacteraceae bacterium
GGATAATAATCGAAAATATCATCGACTAAATTGTACGCGCCGCTCCACATGGCGACCGCCTTGATGCGCTTTTCGGCGGTTGCGCAGCGCGGGCCGGAATAGCCGCCCATGCTCGAGCCGTGCACAGCGAGGCGGTCAGCATCGACGTCGGCGCGAGTCGTCAAGTAATCGATGACCGCTTTTGCCACCCGTTCCGAGTCCGGCGGCGCGTAGAGTTTCTTTTCGCGCAGCGTCCCGCCGTGACCGGGCCCATCGACGTCGATGAAGTGCATTCCCCGGCGCACGTACTGGCCGGCGCCGCCGTCTTCTCCTCTCAGGAGAATGCCATCCGCGCCGCCATAATTGTAAACCACGGGCAAGCGCATGCCCGGTGTGCCGCGGCCGGGAAAGAAAAACGCATCGAGCTGATGGCCTTCGTAAGGGATTTGCACGCGTTCGAACGGCGCGGCGACAAGACTCCATGCTTTGTCGAAAGTCTCTTTGAGTTTGCCATAAGTGGGAAGCATGCGGGAATCGTCCTCGGCCATATAGACCAGGGCGCGGCGGTAGAAGTCGGCGGCGCGCAGGTAGAATTCGTGCGCCGTGACCTTACGATCTTCGGCGGCAAAGGCCGCAGCCAGATCCTCGTTTTTTGCCGCCACTGCTGTCCATTCGGCATACCAGCTTTCCAGGTTGTAGGGCTTGACCCGGCGGGCGACGGCGCGGATATCGGGGTCCGGATGGTTCGCAGAGATCTCCATGCGCACCTCCAACTGCCCGCCGCCCGGCAGCCCTCTGGCAGGGAACAGAGCTTTCTCCGCCGCGTTTCTGTTCAGAAGCTCACCGCTCTGATGCGCCATAAATCCTCCTCGGGATCTGCAGGTTGAAACGTTCTTCGCCCTTGTCTTGCCGGACTCAACGCCAAATTTCAACCTCGAATACACCGTGACCGGGACGTTGCTCCAGGGCGCCTAACTCTGCCGCAGCGCCGGCGCTGTTGCTGTCTGCACCCCGCAGTGACTCAATGATAGATCGAACGACGTGAGGCGGCAGGCTGCCTGGTGGGCGCGCCTTCGGGAAACCAACGGGGGAGAGTAACTCTGAATTCGGATCCTTTTCCCGGCATGCTGGCGGCGGTGACGTTTCCACAGAGAAGGCCGACGAAAGTTTTGACTATATGCAATCCTAAGCCGACACCGCCGTGGGTGCGCGTCTGGGAGCTGTCAAGCTGGCGAAACCTTTCAAAAATCAGCGGCAGGTTTTCGGCGTCAATGCCTACGCCGGTGTCTACGACGGTAATTTCCACCGTATCCGATTCCGGAAGATAGCGCGCGCTGACGGTCACGCAGCCTTCTTCGGTAAATTTTAAGGCGTTATTGATCAGGTTCTGCAGGACGTGCTTCAGCTTATCGCCGTCCGTGCGCACGTAGGGGAGATCTGCGGGCCAGTCCCAGCGTAGCGTAACCTCTTTGGCCAGCGGATACTCATACGAAGGTTTTAAGTTGTTCAAAAACTCGGCAAGAAAAAACTCATTGCAATCCACGCTGAGCGCCCCCACCTCGATTTTGGTGGCATCCATGATGCTATTGACCATCATCAAAAGTTCGTTGGCGTGATGAGTTACTTTCTCAAGCGCTTTGCTTTGATCGGCGCTGATTGCGCCGAGGAACCCGTCCTGAATGATTTTGGTGTAACCGGAGATGACATTGAGCGGTGTTCTCAACTCGTGCGACATCACACCGAGAAATTCGTTTTTTACCCGGTTGGCCTTCTCCAGTTCGATGGCCTGACGGCGTGCCTGCTCGTAAAGCTGGGAGTTATCGATGGCGGCCGCCGCTTGACCGGCGAGACTTCTGATAAATTGGATTTCTTCATCGCTGAATTGGCGCGCGTCGGGGCAATAGAACGACAGCACTCCGAGAACATCGTCCTTGGCCAAAAGCGGCACGCCCAGATAGGAAACATAGCCGTGTCGGTGGAAATACCCGGACTGAAGCGCATGGGTAGCCGCTTGAATATTTGGGACTACGACCGGCGCCTTGGTATCCAGGACCGGATGTGACGTGTCGCGTGGGTCGCCGCAGTCTGCTTTCCAAGCCTCTTCATCGGCGCCACGGCAGGCGATGCGCATGAGCTTTCCATCTTCGGGCCGAACCAACATGATGGTGTTTACAGTACCCGGCACCAAGCGGCTGAGTCTTTCGAGCAAAACATGCAGCACGCCGCGCAACTCGAGAGTTGACGTCGTCGCCAGGTGAATCTCATAGAGCGCGGCAAGCCGTTCGCTGTGACGCCGGATTTCCTGCTGTGTCTGTTTCTGCTGGCTGATGTCACGCACGATACACACCGACGCGACGGGGCGGTCGTCTTGATCTTTCATCAAGGATGACGAAATGCTCACGGTGACCTGGTCCGGCTGTTGGGCACGGAGCAGACATTCACAATCGCGCAACGAGCCGGCGAGAATGCTCTGATCCAGTGCCGGCACGGGAGACGCAAAAAACGTCGCGAGAACGCCTGCGGACACCCCTTCAAGGTCGCTTTCTGAGCGGCCAAAGAGGCGAGAGGCGGCGCGGTTTGTGACGCGGACGATTCCGTCATTGTCGAAGACAAGCAAGGCATCGTCCATGGCATTGATAATCTCCCGGGCGGCAAACGCCGGCGTGATATCCACGAGTCGGTGGCGCCGGATGGCCACCGCGACCATAGCGACAAAACCCAGGATGGCAGTATGTCCGAATGGATAAAAGGAAAAGTCGAAGGTCGACAGGAAATCAATGGAAGCCACGTACGCAATGCAGAACGCCGTCAATAATGCTTTGCTGCGCAACCGTGTGCTTTTGAGCAATACGGTTTGGTATGCCATCCAGTAATGACGCAGGCTCAGTGCCATCGAGCAGAAGAAAAATCCGATAAAGAGAATGCCCGCCCATCCATAGAGTGGATAATAACCCCACCAGTGCCGGCGCACACCGTCGAAGAATGCGTCGCTCCAGAACATAATGGCGAAAAAGGTTGCGCACGCCAGCCAGACGAACCGGACACGGTTTTTATACTTGCGCTCGAGTTGCAGGGTGTGGAGCGTGAAGTGATATACCGCTGCAGGAATGAATGTAATGCCGGTATGGCCGGCTCGCGCCCATGCCGCGGCGGCCGCCTCGGTCTGTGCGCAATACATAATACTGTAACTGAATAACCACACGGCAGCCGTCATGATCATAACGAAGAAAGAAACACTGACGCTGGAGTATCGCTCCGATACGAGCACCACCAAACCGAGCCCCAACATCGTGAGCGCCGCGACCATATTCGGCGCGGCGTACAAGCTATAGCTGTAGCTTGCCGGGTTAAAAAGATCGGCGGTCATGATTCGGCGGCTGCCTCTAGCCGCGGCCTTGCCGGCGTTTGCAGGCCAGAATGAACGCGGAAAAAATCCGGTGATGTAGCGCCCGATCCGCTGTTAGCGCTTCAGGGTGCCACTGCACGCCGAGGACGAAAGAGTGCGTAGTGCTTTCGATGCCTTCAATGAGGCCGTCGGCAGCGATAGCGTTAATCGCCAGATTTTTTCCGAGCTGGCGGACGGCTTGGTGATGCGTGGTATTAACCTCGAGACGCCGGCGCTTGAAGATCCTGTGCAGTAATGTGTCCGGTTCTACCGAGATTAGATGGCCGCCACTTTGCTTGCGGGCGGGCTGCTGGTGTTCATGCGCACCGGGAAGTTGCGTCTCGATGTCCTGATAAAGCGAGCCGCCCAAGGCAACATTGATGGCTTGCGCCCCGCCACAGATGCCGAGTACCGGCAGGTTTCGTCGCAGCGCGACTCGGATCGATTCCAGTTCGGCCATCGTTCGCGCGGCTTGGATCGCGCCCAACTTCTTATGCGGCTTTTGCCCGTAGTAGCGCGGATGGATGTCAAAATTGCCGCCGCTTACGACGATGCCGTCGAGGCGCTCCAGCAGGGGATCCACGTGTGAACGCGAGGATGCATGTGGAACGATGATCGGCAGGCCGCCGGCGCTTTCTATGGCGTCGCAATAACGATGAGGTAAAAAAAACAGCTTTTCGCGGTTGCCTTTGCCGGCGCCATTGGCTGATGAATCCGCGGTGATGCCGATGAGAGGTGCACGGCTGGAGGCGACAGGGCTCATCAATTCTGGTTGTATAAGCTCTTGTAGATTCTGTGGTTGCGCATGACGAGCTTAACATACTGGCGAGTTTCGAGATAGGGGATCCGCTCTACGAATTCTTCCATATCGTCGGTCAAGATCTCACGTTCCCAGCGGTCCACGGCGGCTTCACCGGCGTTGTAGGCGGCAATGGCTTTGTGCCAGTTGTTCGAGTAGCGCCGCAGCAGGTCTCTCAAATACTGAGTGCCCAAGTTAACGTTGATTTCGGGATCGAAGAGTTTGTCATTGGAAGGCGCCGGCAGGCCCACCTTCTTCGCCACCCGTCCCGCCGTCGACGGTAGAAGCTGCATCAGTCCGAGCGCCACAGCCGGCGAGCGAGCGCGCGTGTCGAAAAGGCTTTCCTGGCGGATCAGCGCCACGACGAGATAAGGATCCATTTCTTTCTCTTGTGCCTTGTCCTGGATCAACTGCCAGTAGGCGAGTGGATAACGATGATGAATGCGCCGGCTCTCGGGTCCGGCAAGCTGGTGCGCTACCGCGACACTGCGAGCGAACGCATGATTGTTCACGTACTCCTGGATCAGCAGGAGACGGAGTCGGGGTTGTTGCCGCGCCAGCAGATTAACCTCGTCTAGTTCACGCACCGCCAGCGCGTGCAGTTTAAGCTGCGTCAACTGACGGGCACGGAGTAAATGAAAAGCGGCCTCCGGATAGGGCGACAAGTCAAATTCGGTGACCGGAGCAGGTTTTTCCTGCTTTGCTTCCGTCGCTTCGATTCCTGCGCGCGCAAGCGCCCGCCCCGCGAGAGCTTGGTAGTAGGATTCGTCCCCCTGATCGAGAATATTTCGATACAGACGGACAGCGGTGTCGTGCCGACCTAACTTCTCAGCCGTTCGCGCTTGCCAATACACGGAAGCAATCCGGTACTTTTCGTCCTTGGCCTTGCTTGCCAGGGTTCTGAACATAACGTTCGAGTCGAGCATGTTGCCGTTACGATAATGCAGCCAGGCCAGGCGCCAAACGGCGTCCTCACCGACTTGGCTGTTGAGAAATCTCTTGGGCAACGAGCTGTAGAGCGCGACCGCTTCCTTGTTCCTGCCTTGGGACTCCATTATATCGGCCATGGCAAACTGTGCTCTGCCGGCGTAAGCGCTGTCAGGATAGTTCTCACGGAGCCGCCTGAAGTACGTCAGAGCCGCGCCATTGTCATTGCGGTTCCATAAAATGCTTCCGGTCCGGTAAAGCGCGCGAGGAGCTTCTGAGCTGTCAGAAAAATCGCGCGCAATCTCTTCGAGTACAGGAAGCGCTTCATTTCGCTTGCGTATGGAAACATAGAGGTCGGCGAGCTTTGTCAGATGATGGAGCCGAAGCTCCGGACCGAGATCAAGATTGAGCAGTTTTCTGTAAAGTGCCTCGGCGGCGCCATGTTCTCTTTCCCTGGCCAACCGATCTGCTTCATCGGCGATGTCGGTCGCTGTAAACAGGCCGAAAACCCCCGGCAACTTGTCGCGTAATCGTGTCACTTCCTTGCGCGCCGAGGCGCTCCAAGACGAATGCGGCGCCATCCTTCGAAGTTCCTGAAACAGCGAGTAGGCCTGGTAAACATCGCCTTGTTCTTCCTCTGCTTGCGCCAGCAGATGTATCGCCTCCTCTAACATATCCGCCTTCAGGTTCGTTTCGGCGCGAAGCGCGCGCAGCGAGGCGATCGCCTGCGGATATCGCTGCTCGGCCATTTCGGTTTTTATTCTCAATAACTCGACGCGATGAAACCAGATGCTCTGCGGATAATCTTGGCGCAGCCGAACTGCATAATCGCGGCACTCCTGCCAGGCGGATTCCTGAAAGGCGATTGCGGCAAGATAATAGAGGCTGTAATCGGCTAGGGGATAATCCGGACTCAACGCCTGTTGAAAGAGATCTTTGGCGGGTGTCCAGAACCCGCTCGAATAGAAACCATACGCAGCGTTAAAGCTTTGGCTCGGAGTAGTTTCCTGAGCGACGCTGCGGGCCGGCATAATTGCTGACAGCAAAACAAAGGAAAGCAGTAGTACGGGGAATAAGCCACTTATGAGCATTGAACAAAGTTTAGCGAAGGCGCGTTTTTGATTCAACTTTAATATTTCGGGCGCCGGCCACTTTCGGCATCGATGCAAGTCG
>CAYZXN010000330.1:0-45281 GCA_964482425.1 uncultured Syntrophobacteraceae bacterium
TGCGGACCAATTTATCTTGACCGCTCATTACAGCTAATAGAGATCGACTCTCGTTGCAAGCTTATGAGACAAAAAGAATGTGGAAATAGGTCAAAACGGATTTGGTTGGAAGGCGGCGCTAAAGTCCAGCTTCTACACTGACTTCTAAGCGAGGCAAGCGGCCGGCGGAGCGCTTCTAAACCGCCCCGCCGGCTCTGCTTCGACTGCGGTTAAAATCTGAACTTCAAACCGCCGAGCACGGATAGATAAAAATTTTCGCTACGGACTCTATCGAGATCCATGAAATTAAAAAGGACTGTGGTGCCCAATGAAATATCGTTGCCGATTCTGTACTCCAGCCCGCCTCCCAACGGCACCAGAAAGCTCGTATCATCACGGTCGCGTCCCCTGCGTTCCAGTTCGGCGTAGATGAATCCGATTCCGCCCTGCAGGTTAGCTGTCAGGCGCTGGTCGATATCATAGGTATGTTTGAGCTGCACGCTGGGACCGAACTGAAAAAGATCATCGGTAAGGCCAAATTGCACGAGAGGTCCAACCGATAGGTTCTGATTCAAAAAATAATCGCCGTTCAATGCCAAGCCAAAGGCAGTCGAATCCGCCGTGCCAAACAAAAAGCCGATCTCGGCTCCCATACTAAGTCTCCCATCCCGCCGGTCCGGCGCCTGGGCCTGCGCGGAAAGAGGTAGGGAAAGCGCGAGGGCCAAAGCCATTCCAACCATCAGCGCCAAGCTTTTGTGTTTCATCTGAGCTCCTCCTGGTTAATTATTTATTGCTTTTATCTTCCCTTGCGGCGCCGGAATGTCAATGGGGGAAGCGCAGATTTTTGAAGTTCTTAAAACTTACGATGACACGACAAGCTTTGCTGGGTGAAAACGGCAGAACTATCGGCAATTCACGCGCGCATAATTTTTCGTATGACTATGACCCGCACCTGAGCAGATTACCGGCATCGGCGATCCACGCGCGCTGCGGATCCTTCCGAACAGCTTTGGATCAACAGGTCATCGATACTGCGAAACCCCAATCCTTTTCGCTCCTTTTATTCCAGAGATGAATCGCTTGGGGTTATCGGCCCGGCTTCCTTGAGGCGGCATCAACGTACATCCTTTGCAAATCAGCAGAATCGCGCCGCGCATCTGTGATTGAAAGAGTGTCCAGACACGCAAAAGGGCAAGCCGTGTAACGGGCTTGCCCTTCTGAACAGATTAGCCGGCGGTTTACTTTTTGCCGTTGGTGCCGAACAACTCGCCACCCCACTTCTTGGCTGTGGCGTCCAGTACATCTTTGCTCGACTCGGCGACCGGCGGAAATTCTTTCATCCACTCATAGGGCCTGGTCGCATCGATGATTGCGCGAGAGTTGAAACCCTTCTTGGTCGGATGAATGATTGGATCCAGTGGACCGCTCCAGCAGCGGCGCAAGATATCGATGTCCTCAGCCGGCTCGCAGCGGCTCGACATCGCCCAGATCATGTCGTCGGTGTTTGATGGATCGATATCGTCGTCGACGACCACGACAAAGCGGCCCAGGTATGCGCCCGCATGGCACTGCGATGCTATGACCGCAGCCTGTTTGGCGTGACCTGGATAGCGCTGTTTGATCGAAACACACATCATCAATCGGCTGCCACCCGAAACCGTTAGCCAAACACCTTTAACATCCGGCACGCCCGCCTTCTCCATCTCGTCCCAAATCAAAGCCGAGCGCAGATACGAGCGATACCAGCCCAATTCCGCCGGAGGACGTCCCGGAGGAGAGCCCAGAATTATAGGGTCGTTACGATGGTACAGGCGCTTCACTCTGACCCAAGGCTCGGCACGTTCGGCACTGGCGTAATATCCCGTCCATTCGCCGAAAGGCCCTTCGACTTTGGGGTCGTCGAACACTACGTCACCTTCGATAACGATCTCTGCATTGGCCGGGATCGGTAGTCCGGAATACTCTCCTTCGATCATTTCAAAAGGTTCGCCGCGAATACCGCCGATAAACTCATATTCCGGCACGCCGTAAGGCACCTCGATACTGCCGGCCAGAAAGGTCAAAGGATCATGCCCGAAGGACATCGCCAGTTTGAATGGCTGGCCGCTAGCGGCGTATTTCTCGCGTTGGATCCGGCCATGCTTCCCCGGAGAAATGTAAAATCCTAATTTATCTTTGTCATGGATCATGACACGATACGTGCCGTAGTTCACCCAGCCTTCGTCCGGATCCCGGGTGATATCGACGCTCCCTGTCCCGATATAGCGGCCGCCATCCTTATCGTGCCACTTCGGAGTGGGAAACTTGAACATGTCGATTTCGCCATCCCTATAGACATTGTCAAAAAGCGGGCTGTTTTTTACGAACTTTGCCGGTATCGGTTTGATCTTCTTGTAGTTGTCCTTCCAGATCTTGACGAAATCCATCTTGGTTTCGCCGGCTGGAAGACCCAGCGTCAGAGCCAGGCGTTTTCTCGATGAGAGGGAGTTCGAAAGCACGCGGTAACCTTTGGGATAGTCCTTGATATCCTCAAACAACACGGCTGGACCATCTTCCTTGTGATGCACGAGTTCCGTGATCGCGCCGATTTCGAGGTTCCAATCGCATCCTTTGAGGGTTTTAAGCTCCCCCATTTCATCTGCGATTTGGATCCAATCTCTAAGATCCTGATATTCCATTCTGACCTCCTGGCTAATCCGAAAAAAGCTTTAGACACTGGTTATATTGGCAAACCTTATCGAATATCCACCAACCGGTCAAGGACTTGAATTCGTCGAACTCACGGCCATTTGCAATTGAAAATAGCCCTTCCTCATGCTACCCAGTGGATGTGTCCGGCAAGCTCAAGAGCCTCGGTGAAATCAAAGCCATTTCGACCCAAGCGCGCAACCAAGGCCAGACAGTGGTTTTCACCAATGGCTGTTTCGATCTGCTTCATCGAGGTCACGTGCATGTTCTCAGGCAAGCCAAGGCTGCTGGAAATTTGCTCATCGTCGGGATCAACAGCGATGAGTCCGTCAAACGGATAAAAGGGCCCAATCGTCCTGTGCTGCCCGAGAGTGATCGAGCCGAATTGGTCAGCGCCATGGAAATGGTCGATTACGTGCTCCTATTCGATGAACCGGACCCGTACGAGGTAATTTCCGTGTTAAGGCCCAACGTGCTGGTCAAGGGCGGAGACTGGAACAGCGACAAAATTGTCGGCGCCGACATCGTCGAAGAAGACGGCGGTCGAGTCGCCGTTGTTCCTTATCTGAAGGGATTTTCAACCAGCGAGATCATTGAAAGGATAAAAAATCAAAATGGCTAGAATCTGTTCCATCTGCGGTAAAGGGCGATCAGTGGGCAACAGCGTGAGTCACGCCAATAACAAAACAAAGCGCACGTGGCGCCCCAACCTTCAACGGGTTAAAGGTAAGTTTGACGGGCAAGTTAAACGGGCGTTGGTCTGCACTGATTGCATCCACTCCGGCAGAGTCCAAAAAGTCGCATGACACCTCACTGGACGTCTCCCTTCGCTCGCTGATCGCGGTCCGGGGTATCGCCGGTCCTGCCCCGCGCGCGCACCGCTTTGTAGACCCCTTTGACATTCAGGATATTCTGTAAAACCTGCTTGAGATGTTCGGAGTTTTCAATCATCACTTCAAACGTGTTCATCGCCTTCTGACCGGTAAAAGTTCGGATCTGGGCGCGAGCGATATTGGCATTGGCGCTGGTAATGGCGGCGCTGATGGATGCCAATAAACCCGGCTGGTCCACGCAGGTGACTTCGATCTTGACCGGACGCGGCGCCTGCACGTTTTCCTCCCAGCTGACCTCGATCTTGCGCTGCGGATCGCTTTCAAGGATTGTCGGGCAGCCAATGGTGTGAACCGTGACTCCCCTGCCCCGGGTGATAAATCCCACGATGTGCTCGCCGGGCAGCGGGTGGCAACATAGAGCGAATCTCACGAGCACATCGTCAATGCCCTTGACGCGAATTCCCAAATGTTTGATCTTTCCTGAAGCCAGCCGGAAGAGCCGCTCAAGAGAACCTTCGGGTTGCTTGTGGCTGCTTTCCAACTTTTCCGGGGGAAGCAGTTTCGACAGCACTTGACCGGCGGTGATGCGGCCGTAACCCAGAGCGGCCAGTAAAGCCTCCTCGTCTTTCAGACCGAGTTCTTTGGGCAGCGACTCCAGCTTACCCTGAGCTTTCAGAGTCGAGTAATCCAAACTGTAGCGATGCAAATCACTTTCCAGGATCTCCCGTCCCAAGGCCACGCTGCGCTCGCGCTGCTGAGCTTTGAGCCAGTTTCTGATTTTCGATTTTGCTCTTGGAGTTTTGACCCATTTCAGCCAGTCGCGGCTGGGCACCTGCTGAGGCGTGGTTATAATTTCGACGGTATCGCCGCTGCGCAAGATATACTTGAGCGAGACGAGCTGGCCGTTGACTCTGGCGCCGGAGCAGTGAAGCCCGATATCGGAGTGAATCCGATAAGCGAAATCGATGACGGTGGAGCCCTTGGGGAAATTGAGCAGGTCGCCTTTGGGCGTAAATACGTATAGCCCCTCGGAGAAAAGATCGTCTTTCAAACTATGCAGAAACTCCTGAGGGTCCTGGAGATTCTGCTGCCATTCTAAAAGTTGGCGTAACCAGGTGTATCGTTGTATGTCGCTGACCTGAAAGTCTTCTCCTTCTTTGTAGCGCCAGTGAGCCGCAATCCCCTCTTCGGCAACGCGATGCATCTCGTGCGTGCGGATCTGGATTTCCATTCTCTCGCCATAGGGACCGATAACGCTGGTATGCAGGGCTTGGTACATGTTGGGTTTGGGCACCGCGATATAGTCTTTGAACCGGCCCGACACCGGGCGCCACTGAGAGTGAATGATACCCAGAGCCTCGTAGGCCTCTCTTGCGGTATCCACCAAAACCCGAAAGGCGACGAGATCATAGATCTGATCGTAGAGCAGATTCTGGCTTTCCATTTTCTGGTAAATGCTATAAAAGTGCTTCGGCCTTCCGGTCACGTCGGCTTCGATGCCCTCGGCCTCGAGCTTGCGGGCGATGATTGAAATCACCTCTTCAATATATTTCTCTCGATCGGTTCTTTTTTTGGCGACATTTCGTTTCAACTGGTGGTAGATCTCGGGGTGCAGATACTTGAGAGATAGATCCTCGAGTTCCGTTTTTATCCACGCAATACCCAGGCGGTGCGACATCGGCGCGTAAATATCCAAAGTCTCTTGCGCCGTTAACATCTGCTTATCCACAGGCATGTGATCGAGCGTACGCATGTTGTGCACTCGATCGGCGAGCTTGATGAGGATGACCCGGACATCTTTGCCCATCACCATCAACATTTTGCGGAAGTTTTCGGCCTGTTTCTCCTCACGGCTGCTGAAGTTGGTACGGCTCAGCTTGGTGACGCCGTCGACCAGAGCAGTAATCTCCTTGCCGAAAATACTCCTTAACTCATCGAGCGTGGTGAGTGTGTCCTCCACCGTGTCGTGAAGCAAGCCGCCCACGATACTCGGCTCATCGAGCTTCAAATCGGTAATGATGCTCGCCACGGCCATCGGATGAATCAGGTAAGGCTCGCCGGATGCGCGTTTTTGACCCTTATGAACTTTGGCCGAAAATTCATAGGCTTTGCGAATGACTTCAACGTTCGCAGCCGGATGATAGGACTGAACCTTCTCAACTAAATCTCCGATCTTCATCTCTCTGCTCATGATCCGTTACAAACCTTGGCCTTGCTCCTCAATGGAGCTATGCCCCACCGCAACACCCGCGAGATTCTCTGTCGTTCAGCCCGCACAATCGCCTCCAAGAGCCCTACGGCTTCGGCAATATTGTTGTTGACCACATAATAATCGTACTGCATTACATCCTGGATTTCACGCCGCGCATTGGCCAGCCGGCGGCGGATGATGTCTTTATTGTCGGTGGCGCGGGCGCCCAACCGGCGCTCCAATTCGCTCCAGGAAGGCGGCAGCAAAAAAATTGATACCGCCTGAGCGTACTTTTTCTTGATCTGGCGCGCACCCTGCACGTCTATATCGAGAAAAAAATCTTCCCCCTTTTCGATGGAGCGATCCAGAGGACGACGCGGCGTGCCGTAAAAGAAGCCGTGCACGGTTGCCCACTCGGCGAATTCGCCGCGGGCCTTCATCTCCGAAAAGCGGGCGCGGGTGATGAAATGATAGTCGCGGCCGGCCACATCGCCGGCACGCGGCGCCCGCGTCGTATAGGACACGGACAGGGAAACTTCCGGGAAACGTTGGAGCAGCCCGTTGATCACCGTGGTCTTACCGGTTCCTGACGGAGCCGATAAAATAAACACGACTCCCTGGCGCATGGTGCTGTGTCTGTTGTTTTTCATTCGACGTTCTGGGTTTGTTCCCGAATTTTCTCGACTCTTTCCTTGCCCTGCAACACGAGTTGCACCACCGGGAAAAGCGGAATTTTGGAGCTGATCGTGTTGAGTTCCCGTTGGATTTCTTGGAGCATAAAGTCGATCTTCTTGCCTATCGGCTCGTCCTCGTGAATCACCGCTGCGAGGGCGACCACGTGCGTTTTGAGCCGCACCACCTCCTCGTTGACATCCCCTTTGAGCACCCAGCCAGCCCCGTCGGAGGCTTCGGTGGCAATTCCCGCATCGACTTCACCGTTTTTACCGCCCGCGGAACTCTTCGCCAATCGTGGAGCCAATTGTCCTGCGTGCTTTTCCAGGTCAGCGGCTATTCCTTTCAGATGGCGGAGTTGAGACTGCATGTCGCTCTTCAACTGACGCCCTTCGCGAAAGCGCGATTGCTCGAGCTTCCGGAGAGCGGATTTTACTGCTGCGAAAAGTCCCTCTCTTTCCGATCCTGCATTGGCTTCGACCTCGCGCACGCGCAAGAGATCGGGAACACTCGCGAAAATTGCAACGCCGATTTCACCCGCCAACCGAAATTTTTTCTTGGCGCGCTGGATCGCCTTTAAATATTTTCCCAGCAGATCCTCATCCAGCTCGACCTCTCGAGCGCGGCCCGACACCGATGTCCTGTTGATAAACAAGTCGATGCGGCCCCGGTTCACGGCCGCACGCACGCTTTTACGAATTTCCTCCTCGAAACCGAGATACTCGCGCGGCGCTCTGAGCTGAAGATCGAGATGCCGATGATTCAAGCTCCTCACCTGAACCGTGATCTTGGCGTGCTTACCCTGATGCGATGCCTCGCCGTAGCCCGTCATACTCTTCATGCCAGCTCCTTTACCACCGCTTTGAGTTTGGCCAACCGCACCGCCACCGTTCCTACTTCGTCGCCGACAAGTCCGGCGGCATGGTTGGCAAGCACCGCCGCCTCTTCGTAATTGGCGCCGGCCGCCAAAGCGAGTGCGCATACCGCCACTACCGTATCGCCCGCGCCCGTCACATCGAACAGCTCCCGCGGTTGAGTCGGAAAGTGTCGTGCCTGCTGGCGCGGCCGGAAAAGACTCATCCCTTCGGGACCTCGTGTGATCAAGACAGCCTGCGCGCGCCACATCCGAACCAGCCGCTGTCCCGCCAGCACCAAACTGCGATCATCACGAATCGTGATCCCTGAAGCGGCGCTGGCCTCGTCTTTGTTGGGCGTGATCAACGAAGGCCTCCGGTAATGGCCATAGTTTTCCTTCTTGGGATCGACGATAAAACGGATTTCTCGCCGCGCTGCCAAGCCGGCCAGAAAAGCAAGCAGCTCATGATGAATCACGCCCTTGCCGTAATCCGACACGACAATGGCGTCGAACGCGCCCGACCTGTCCCCTATGAAGCGGCAGATCTTTTTCAAGGTTGCCTCTTTGATGCCGGCGTGGTTTTCGCGGTCCAGGCGGACGATCTGCTGGTGACTGGGACGGGCGATGATCCGTGTTTTTTGCACGCTTTGCATCTCCCGTTCGGTGAACACCCCCCGCGTCGACGCGCCGATGCGGCGCAGATCACCGGTCAATGTTTTGCCCGGTCCGTCCGGGCCCACCACTCCACACGCAGTCACCTGTGCTTCCAGGCTGCGCACGTTGTGAATCACATTGGCCGCGCCGCCCAGGCGTGAGCTCTCCAAACACACGCGAAGCACCGGCACCGGCGCCTCCGGAGAAAGCCGGTCAACCTCCCCCCAGATAAACCGGTCCAGCATAAGGTCCCCGACGACCAGCAAACGTACTCTGGGAAAGCGGTCCAAAATCTCCGAGAGTCGTTCCGTCTCAACCATCGACTCGTTTTTCTCCAGCCCGATCTCTATTGATTGCTATGGATGGCGCTCAAGCAACGCGTAGTAATACTCTTCATTCTTTTTCGCCATCCGCTCCAACGTAAAGAAATTGAAGATTCTTTGTGCCCCTTTACGTCCCATTTCCTCCGCCATCGCCGGGTCGGCGAGAATCCTTGCGATCGCCGACGCAATCGCGCCACCGTCTTCGGGCGGCACCAGAAACCCCGTTTCTCCGTCAACGATCGATTCCGCCAGTCCGCCGACACGCGTGCCAATCACCGGCTTTCGCGCCGCCATTGCCTCGAGAGCGGCTACGCCTAAACCTTCGTACAGAGACGGCATGACCAGAAAATCGATTGCAGACAAGAACAACGGGACATCGGTCACGAAACCGGCAAACGTCACATCCTCGGCAACGCCAAGCGTTTGCGCCATCCGCTCAAGCTCGACGCGTTGAGAACCGTCGCCCGCGAGCACATACTTAATATGGCGGCCTTGATTTTTGAGAATGCGCGCGGCTTGCAATAAGAAGCGATGGCCTTTTCGCTTTTCCAGAATACCGATAGCGCCAATTACGGGGGTGAGATCCTTGACGGTCCGATTGCTGGACGCCGACAGAAACGGCGCGGGATCGATACCGCTGTGGATCAAACGAATCCTGTCATGATCCACTCCCGCCTTCACCAGCAGGTCAGCAATGGATTGAGAGATGGCGACGACGCCATCTACCCGGCGATTATAGAGATAATGTATGTAAAGATTATTCGCTTCGGGATAATCCATACGCCGCGTCACCAGATACTTTGGGCCCCAAGCCCGCCGCGGCAGCCAGACTGACAGTGCATGCGCTCGCTTGGTATGCAGGTGAACGATGTCATAGCGCTTTTCCTGGACGATACGGCGCAGCGCCGGCACAGCTCTTAGATCCAAATCGTTTCGAATTTGCAGCGGAATTCTGCCGACGTCCAAGCTCTGAGCCAGCCGGAACAGCCTTCCATCGGGATCGGTTGCAAGGTCGTTGCGATGACCCCAGTCGGCGAGATTTTTCAGAAGTCCGAATACCTGCGCCTCCCCACCACCCCAGTTTCTCTCAGGATCGATGTGCAGAACTCTCAGGAGGCGGCTATGACCGCTTCCGCCCAACTTCCTTCTTCTCCTCTAACTCAAGCTCCCAAAGCTTAGCATACTTCAGAAAAACATAAACCGCCGCCGTGACGGCCACGTAAAAGCCGGCAAACCCTTCCATGAAGCCCCGCTTGAGAACATAGGAGCTGAAAAAGCGAACCGCCGGACGCAAAATCGCGTCGCTCAAACGCCAGCGCTGATTTTCCCTGCGCAGCTCTCGCGAAGAAATGGAAGTGAAGCGGTTGATTGTCTGGACATGGTCCTCGATGTCACGGTAGGAAAAATGATGCAACGGATGTCGTAGCCGGCGAACGCCGCCATCGACGATAATCTTGTCATGAGGCTCGGTTCCGCCGTACCGGCCGCAGTCGCGGCGAAACAACCGGACGTGGTAATCCGGGTACCAGCCGCTGCGTTTCCACCAGCGATCGAGATAAAATACCAGTCTGGGAAGCGCAAATCCTGAATAGTGGGCGCCGTTGACGGCCAGTTCGTGAAGGATCTCTGCCTGCAGTTCCGGCGTAACCTCTTCATCCGCATCGATCGACAAAACCCAATCCCGGTTTGCCCTGGATAGAGCAAACGATTTCTGATCCCGGTAGCCGGCCCATTTACGCTGGATAACCTTTTCCGTGAATCTGCGGCAGATCTCCACGGTGCGGTCGGTGCTGAAAGAATCAACCACGATGATCTCGTCGCACCACTTCACGCTTTCCAGGCAGCGGGCGATATTTTCCTCTTCGTTGAAGCACACGATGATAGCCGAGACGCCAGAAAGTGTAGCTGAGCTATTGCTTGGGACATCCATGATGTGTCACGCAGAACCTTGCCAACGCCGCTTGTAGACCGAGTCATAATAATTTCGGTATTCCCCAGACGTGACTCGAGTAATCCAGTCGCCGTGCTCCCGATACCAGCGAACCGTATCGTCGAGCCCTTGCGCAAACGAAATACCGGGCGACCACTTGATGTCACGACGGATCTTCTTCGTGTTCAACGCATAGCGGCGATCGTGACCGGGGCGATCCGCGACGAACTGGATGTTTTGCTCAAACGTCCCCGGCTTTGTTCCGGCGTGCTCCGCGAGCACCGCACAAAGCGTCCGGATCACATCCAGATTCGTTCGCTCTTCGCCGGTACCGATGTTGTAAATCGATCCGGTGACGCCGTCGTTCAAAACCGCGTAAATCGCCCGGCAGTTGTCTTCCACATGAAGCCAATCCCGGACCTGCCCGCCGTCGCCATACAGCGGAAGCTTCATACCAGCCAGGGCATTGCGCAGGACCAGCGGCAATAGCTTTTCTGGAAATTGATAAGACCCGTAGTTATTGGAGCTACGGGTGATAAGGATCGGCAGTCCATAGGTCCGGCAATATGACAGGCAAAGGAGATCGGCCGCCGCTTTGCTCGCCGCATAAGGGCTGCTCGGCACCAACACTGATTCCTCTTCTGACGGTTCCTGGCCTTCTCTGTCGCCATATACTTCGTCGGTGGAGATTTGCAGAAAACGCTCGACCGGATGTTTTCGCAGCGCTTCCAGGAGCGCATGAACACCTTGAATATTTGTTTGAATGAACGGCGATGAATCGAGGATGCTGCGGTCGACGTGCGACTCGGCAGCGAAATTCACCACCGCCCACGGCTTCTCTTCACTCAGAATTCGTTCCACCAATCCTCGATCGGCGATATCCCCGCGCACGAAACAGTAGTTACGACCCTCAACGTCGGCTAAGTTTTCTAAGTTACCGGCATAGGTGAGCTTGTCCAGGTTCAAGACCCGGCAGCCGTCAACCGACGTCAGCAGACGAATGAAATGGCTGCCGATGAATCCGCAGCCCCCGGTGACCAGGATCGTTTTTAGCATTTCTTATCCGCCCGGCGGCAAACCTCAGTCATCGACTTCTCCGCTGTACCGTAGGTTGTTCTCGGCGTCGCGCAACCTCGGCCAGTTTTGATCGCGTGGAGACAACTGCGGTTCGGCTACTGGCCAATGAATCGCCAGATCCGGGTCGTTCCAGATCACACCGCCTTCGTAGGCCGGAGCGTATTCCTTGGTGGTCATATACATGATCTCGGCACTTTCACCTGTGACGCAGAAGCCGTGCGCAAATCCCGTCGGAACATAGAGCGTGTCGTGCCGGTTCGCAGAAAGCATTATGCCAAGCCATCTACCGTAGGTTGGCGAGGCCGGCCTGATATCCACCACGACATCGAAGATTTCTCCGCCAATACAACGGATCAGCTTTGCCTGCGCCTTGGGCGCCTTCTGATAGTGGAGTCCTCGCAAAACACCCCTGGATGAGCGGGTACAATTAACCTGTAAAAACACCTCTGAAATTCCATTTGCGGCAAACTCCGACCGCTTGTAGATTTCCGTGAAAAAACCGCGATCGTCGGGATAAACTCGCGGTTCAATTAGGACGATTCCCGCAAGCTCGGTCTCAGAAAAGTGAAAAACCATCAGATCAGAACCTCGGAATCATCGCCGATCATGAGACGATAGGCTTGATGGTGTCCCTGGCTCTTGCGCACCACAGCGCCCTTGCCGAGGAGACTATCTTCCAGGCGATCGACTCCCTCCACGCGCGCGTTTTCGAACAGCACGCAGTGCTCGAGCACCGAAGCGCTGATACGACATCCGTTTGCAATGGAGGTAAAAGGGCCGATGAAAGAATTTTCGATATGCACGTTTGCGCCGATCACCGCGGGACCGCGGATCTTGCTATTCAATATCGTACTATCCTGCCCTATGGAAACTCGGCCGGTCACTTCGCTCCGCGCGTCGATCTCACCTTGCAGCCGCCGAGTTGCCCATTCGTCCAATGCCACCGTATTAGCCGTCAGCAGATCGTCTTTTTTTCCGGTATCCAGCCACCAACTGTCGATCTCGTGGCTGTTCACTGCACCGCCGCCCGCCAGAATCGCTTGAATGGCATCGGTGATTTCAAGCTCGCCGCGCCAGGAGGGCTTGAGACCGTCGATCGCCTCATGGATCCTGGCAGAGAAGATGTAAATGCCTACCAAAGCCAAGTTCGATGAAGGCTCACGCGGCTTCTCGATGAGTTTGATGACCCGGCCGGCTGCATCGACTTCGGCGATGCCGAAAGCCTCCGGATTACTGACGCGCTTCAACAGAATCGTCGCATCTACTTTCGCAACGGCAAAGCCCGAGCAAAAACGGCTGATTCCACAACCAATGAGATTATCTCCAAGGTACATGACGAATGGATTCCGGTTTAAGAATGGCCGAGCGACCTTAACCGCATGGGCAAGACCTAACGGTTCCTCTTGCAGGATATAACAGACTCGCAGTTGCCAACGGCTACCGTCGCCGACCGCCTCTCGAACAGCCGAGCCGGTCTCGGGTGATATAATAATGCCCACTTCCTCGACCCCGGCATCGCGTAGGTTGTCGAGCACATAATAGAGGATGGGCCGGTTGGCTACAGGAACCAGTTGTTTGGCCGCCGTATGGGTTAGCGGCCTCAGACGCGTTCCGCGACCCCCGCTCAACACAAGTCCTTTGAGAGTCATAAATCCTTTATGCAGCCGATCGGCGCGGCACGATGGGTCAAAAGCGGCGTCGCAAATTTCCGGAAATCCCGGCTACGGTGCCGCCGACATTTTTGCTACTGTTTAGCTGAAAGCATTTCTAGTGGCCTGTGATCAAACCCGTCTCCCGTTCCAGAGTAAGGCGGCGCATCGCCTCTTCGATTGAAATTGCTTCGCAACCTGTCAACTTGGCGAGTTTCTCCGTGCGTAATCCGCCGCGCAGAGGACGCGGGGCTCGTTGCTTTAAAGTTTCCGTGGAAACGGGAACAACGAGCCCCGGATTGCCTCCATAAGTCTGCGCCAGCACCTGTGCGAAAGCCGAACGCGCCATGAGATCCTTACCCGCGATGTTGACGATGCCGCAAACGCCGGCGTCAGCCAGTCGGAGACTGGTCTCCGCGAGATATTGCGCCAACGTCGGAGTGCCGATCTGGTCATTGGGAACCGTTATCTTTTCGCCGGCGCGGAACCGCCGGAAAATTTGCATGGCAAAGTTTTGCGAATCCGGTTGCCACCCATAGACGACGGTCGTGCGCAGGATCAAAGCATTTCCGCTAAGAGCCGCGACCACCTTTTCCGCTTCAAGCTTGCTCTTTCCATAGACGCTCAAAGGTGCAGTCTTAGCTGTTTCATCGTACGGTCCCGCCTGGCCGTCAAAAACATACTCGGTTGAGAAGAAAACCAACTTAGCGTTTATCTTGCTGGCCTCCAGGGCCACTATCCGAGACCCTTCGACGTTGACCCTGAACGCTTCCGCGCTATGATCTTCGCAATAATCGACTGCGGTCAGGGCGGCAGTCAAGAACAAGAGTTCGGGACGAAAGTCGTTCATGCAATCGCGCACCTGATCGGCAACCGTAATGTCCAGCGGCCGCAAGCCGTATGCGGGATGTTTTGTATAAGTTCCCAGGCAATCTGCACCGGCGGCACGAAGCTGCCGCATCAACGCCGCTCCGACCAGACCGGAACCGCCCAGAACCAGAGTACGGCGTCCGGATATCACTGTCCTTCGCCTTGAATCAACACGAGCCGGCCTTCTCCGCCCGGTCCTGTGCCTCGACTACGACCGAGAACCGGGATTTTCGATGACAGCGCGAGATATCGGGAATTCCACAAATCCTCCTGAACGATGAAATAATCTTTGGAGTTGCCCAAGCCTTCCGGCAACGATGACGGATCCTCCGGCAGAACTTTTACTTTGTCCTGGCCGTAAAAGATAATTGAAGATGGCTCTATCCCCTGCGGATAGACAATCAGAGACTGTCTGTCATCGACTTTGTCCAATGCAAATTGGACGAAGTCCTTATAGCTGCCGGTGGTCGCCAAGGTCGGCAGGATGAAGCCTCGTCCAAACACAAAAGCGAGCACGTATACCGACGCCAACTGGATAACCGCTGCCGGTACCTTCAGGCGGTAAAAATTCCGGCCGGCACTAAACCAAAGCAACATCGACGCCAGAAGAAATCCGGGTACCAGCCAGCGCGAATCCCGCAGCGCCGCGGACACCATGGATAGTTCCGCCGCAACCTCGTCGCCAAACCGTACTCCGAACGTTTGCAGCATGCGGACAAAATCCGCCCCTGCAAGTTGCAGCGCCAATAAGGCCGCAAACGCGCTCCCTATCACAACTGAAAGCATGCAAACGCCTTTGTAATATCTGCTCTTCCAGGAGTACGGTTCGACCTCCCCGCCAAGCCAGAACGCCGTCAGCAGGGCAAGAGCCGGGTAGAGCGGCAGAATATAGGGCGGTCTTTTACCTGCCGAGAGAGAGAAAAAAATGAAAACCACAGCGACCCACAAACCGAGGTAAAGCATCTCGTCTCTGCGAAAAAGGCCGTCCCGAAAATAAGACCAGAGAAGCGCCGGTAGAAACAGCGTCCAGGGCAGCCCCAGGGTAAAAAGGTATGGAATAAAATAGTAAATTGGTTTCTGATGTCCGGTACCGCCTTCGCCATAGACAAAAAACCGCGCGAAATTTTCCTTTACGAATTGCAAACCGAAAAATTCACTGCCGCCGAAATAAAGCGCCACTCCGTACCACGCCAAACACGCCAAAAGTCCCACCACAATTCCGGGATGACGCAGCAGAGTTTTCAGAAAGTCCCACCTCCTGCGCGCGATGAGAAACGATCCGATGACCAGACCGCAAAGAACAACGCTGACGGGTCCTTTGGCCGTCACACTGGCACCGGCGATGAAGAAGAACACGTACCACCAGCCTTGGTGCCGCAAAAAGCCGCGATAGAGTGAGTAAAAAAGAACCAACGACAATGTCACAAAGAAAGCCAAGGTCATATCAACGCGTGCTTCCATAGCCACCGCGTAATAGATCGCTGTGGTCGAAAGAATCAAGGCCGCCCAGAGCCCCGTTTGCGAGTCGACCAAGCGCTTGCCCATAGAATAACAAAGGAAAACTCCCAGGCTGGCAAACAAAGCCGAGGGAAACCGAACCGTGGCTTCCGTGATCTCTCCGCGAGCTATCGAAGCCATCGCGGCAAACCAATGGAACAAGGGTGGCTTGGAAGGAATTTTCTCGCCAGACCTGAGCGGAAACAACCAGCGTCCTTCGAGAACAATGTCCCGTACCACCAGAGCTTCGCGCAGTTCGCCTTTGTCGTGAAACGGCGTCTTACCGAGAAAAACCATGAAAACCAGCATGCAAACCGTCCCGACAATAAGCAGATGGATTACCTTCGTTGAATGATCAGTTTTTGTCATGCTCGACGGGAGCGATCACCTTTCCTGCCATATCATCAATCTTCGGAAGCTCATCTCGGCATCGATCGCGTCGCACTCAGCGCGACGCCGGCGCGTCTTCGTCTCCAACCATAGCAGCAGTCGCCGATTGGCGGCGGTCGAATACTTCGCCCCGCAATACTCGCGGAAAAATCTCATGCGATCTTGTAAAGAGATCGAAGCCAGCGGCATGCGGTTGAGCTGTACCAGGTTGCGTTTCCACAAACCTTGCGGCAACCAACTTGGATAACGCCGCGTCCGGTCATTGTCCATAAAGTAGAAGAGCAAGCCGTCTCCGTTATCTCGGCAGGCAAGAATATTGGAGGGCACCAGATCGCCATGAACAAAGCCGAGATCGTGAAAACGTCTGACCTGCTGCGCCAAAGAGCGCAGCGCATTGCGCTTCTCCCGAATCGAAAAGCCGTCGGCGCCGCTGCGGCAACGCTGGGCCAAAAAAACCGGCAACGGCGCGCCCTCGAGGCCGATCGTGACGACGAATGCTTGTCTTAAAAAACCGAGGCGCCGTTCCTCACCGGCCGCGATGGTGACAGGCGTCAGAAACCCCGCTTCGGACAGGGCGAGCCCCTGTTTCAAAAAACGGAATGCCTTGGAATCCCGAAGGCGATCTTTTAACCCGAATTTATCAGTTGGATGAAAAATCTTGAGAAACAGCCGTCTTCGCCCGGCTTTGTCAAGATTCAATATGATGGTCTGCGGGTGCCGGCGCGGCCGATGCTGCCGGAGATGGCTCAAAACCTTACACCATAGCTCACCGGACCAATGTTCGGTAAGAATCCTGAGGTTCCAGCCGTCTGAAACCAATCGCCGGTATCTCAGTCTAGTTGTCAATGCCGCAATCCTGGCGCGAGGGCCGCCTTGGCCCTATTCTAATTGCGCCTGTGTTTGGTCTGCACCGATCAAGGCGCGGAAGATGCTGCATGGATCATCGGTGATGCGAGCCGGGCTCTCCGTCTTATTGTTTTTCCGCTTCATGGTACCACGTCATGAAACGATCCCAATCCGCACTGCTCAGGTATTCTCTGCGCGGATCCAACTTGCACACTGAACGCAATAGCCGCCGCAGATTTTGCTCGGCAAACGGTTTCGGCAGCGCGCCGAGGAATAATTTAGCTCCGTCGAAATCGATGATGTATCCCCGCACTGCACCGGACTCGGCACGCACCAGAATATTTTTCAGGTTCAAATCGCTGTGGTAGACGCCCTGCCGATGAAGAGACCGTAAACTCCTGGCCACCGGCCGCAGGACCTGTTCGGCCGTCCATTGCCGGACAAATCCGTTTTGCAACGCAGTCCACAAATCGTAGGAGCCCTTTAACTCCCGGGTAATCAGCCAGCCACGGTAAAAAGGCCCTAAAACGCTCTGGACGCACGCGCCGTAAACTTCAACGGTCGGAACGCCGCGCCTGCGCAACTCCTCGGTCACTGCAAGCTCGCGAAACGGCCGTGGCGGCCGGGACATATACGTGCTGCCGGTCAAGGCCTGGAACAAGCCGCCATGCCGGTAAGCTCGAATCAAAGCGTTTTCACCGTTTCTCAACCGAACGGTTCGCAGCCTCACCCTTCCGTGAAAGTCGCTCAAATCTCCCATTTCCTGCTCAACGCCACGCATCTCGGCCTCGATCTCGCGCGCCACATCGGCACGAACCAGCAGTCGGCGCCGACGATCGGCTTCTATTTTCTCGAAGCCGTCCGGCGCCGCGCCCCAGATTCTATCCTGTCTCAACACTTCGGCCACTCGAGCGCTACCGTCAAATAAGGTCAAACGCTGAGGTATCGCGGTTGATGTCCCGAAGCTAACACAGGCGCCGTTTCGTCCGCGCATTGGAGAAGCTGCTTCGCAGCTTGCAGAACATGATCCGGGAGAATCAGGCGAATGCAATCCTCGGTGCCCAACGGGCAGCGCCTTCCCCCGTGCGAGCTACAGGGCCGGCAGCCAAGCCGCTTTTCCACAACGACGGCATGCGAACTGTACGGGTAAAATCCCAGCGATGGCGTTGTCGCGCAGAATATTGCCACCACCGGCACCTGGCGCGCGACTGCAATGTGCATCGGGCCGCTGTCGTTGGTGATAAACAACTGGCAAGCGCCCACGGCTGCAGGTAAATCTCGCAAGGACGTTTTTCCCGCCACGCTGGCGATGCGATAACCGCACAGCTCCTGTATCTGGGCAACCGTCGTTTCGTCTTCGGGACCGCCGAACAAGACCACCTCGCAATTCAGATCCTGCTTCAACCGCTCGATTAAGTCGGCAAAAGACCGCGGCGACCAGCGTTTCGTTGCCCAGACCGATCCCGGATTGACACCTACGAGCATTTTCTTGCGGTCAACTCCGGCGGCATCAAACAATTTACGAACCCGTTCTTCGACGCCGTGGAACGCTGGCAGTTCAACGCTTTGCCGGCATTCGTCCAGCGCAATACCGAAAACCTCCAGAAGAGAGAGATTTCTCTGAACATCGTGGCGGCGCGGATCTCGATTGACGCGTGACTGATAAAGAAATGCGCCTTTGCTCTGACGAAATCCGACCCGCAAAGGAATCCTGGCTAAAAACAACAATAAAGCCGTCCTCAACGACTTATGCGGCGAAAGCGCTAGGGTGAACCCTTTTTGCTTGAGAATCCGGGATTGGCGCCACAAGCCGTTCAGACCCCGATGCGCGTGCCGCTTGTCGTCTACAAGGATCTCGTCAATGTCAGGATGAAGAGCCAGCAGCTCCCCGGCCGCGGGGCTGCAAAGCAGCGTCAGTTTGGCGTTAGGGAAGCGGCTCCTGATCTCGGAAAGCAGCGGCAGGGTCAGAACCGTATCGCCTAGGAAACTGGTTTGGACGACCAGAACGTTTTCCCAATCGTTACCCGACATCGATCACAAACGCGCCGCTTCGTCGATGAGCATCACCGGAATGTCGTCTTTGATGGGATACACCAGGCGACAGGCTTCGCAAACAAGACCATCGCCACTGTCATTCAGATGAATGTCACCTTTACATTTCGGGCACGCTAAGATATCCAAAAGTTCTTTACTGATCGCCATAGACTCCCCCTAGGTCGTTATTCGCTAAATCATCGGAACTTGCATCGTTGAGTCGGACAAACCCGTTGTCGACGAGGCAAACAACGAAATTCTGTCGCCGCGAGCCACGGCCCCGTCAAAACCGTCACCGACGCGGGAAGTCTATCATTCCCCGCGAAACGGAATCAAAGCGTCCCGGCCGCGGCGATAGTTACGCTGAGACTGCCCGGGATCCCGGTTGACCAAACTTCTTTGGTACATCGGGTGGTGAAAACTGCGGACTTCATGCTCCAGCAGAAACACGACACGTGCGGAATCCGGATCAACGAGAGACTTAAAGCGAAACTGGTGATTGCGGACGTCTTCGTCAATCAAGCCATGATCTTTTAGAAACCGATACGGACGGGAAAAATTGGCTACATAAATGGCGACGTGATGCCCGTCATAAGCGGCCGCCGTTTCGGTCGACTCACGGAAACGGAGGGATTGATGACGGCCGATCTTTACCCAAGCCGTGGCGTTCGCGGAACTGCTGTCGAGCCGCGCGGGAGCTTCCAACACCGTCTGGTAGAAATTGGCGATCACGGCGGCGGCGCCTGCGGGCACGCTAAACTCAACGTAGGCAAGTCCCTGAGCCATATCGCCGAACGCCTGGGTACCGGCATAACAACGAAAATGATTTCCCCAAGGGCAAGTCACCGCAATGTGGTCGTCTGTCGCGGACCAGGAGAATTGAGTGTCTTTTAGAAGCGCTTCGGCCGAGGATAGACGCTGCTGCAGAGAAGCCAATTCCGGAAACACAAGACCTATATGCCCGGCAATCCTTTGCGCCGGACGCGTCGGCAGATGAAACTGCTGCTCGCCGATATTGGCCCACATATTTCCCAACCCGACGTTTAAGTACGGGTCGCGCGTCAACCCCAGTCCGACGATGTAGAAAACCGTTGCCAAGGCTTGATCCGGAACCTGGAGATTGACGTGCTCCAAAGACAAGATGTTGCCGACGTCTTCCTCTATGTAATCCTTCATGGTCTGCCTCCTGGCCGAGTGGGTTGCATCGACCCGGCCGCCCGGGCTAATCGGCGAGCGTCTGTATCCAGCGCCACTCCTGAGCCAATCCTTCGTGGAGAGCCACCTGAGGCCGGTATCCTAACTTTTCCCGCGCCGCATCAAGGCGCGCCCGGGTATGTCGCACATCGCCCTTCTGCCGCTCGAATGTCTTCAGCCGGGCTTTGCGTCCCGAGATTTTCTCGACCTCGCTGATCACGCTTAACAGACTGCTTTCGCTGCCGCCGCCAAGATTGAACACTTCGCCCGCGCCTGGATACAATGCCGCTGCCAGCAACCCCTCGACGATATCGCCGCAATAGGTAAAATCGCGCGTCTGCTCGCCGTCATCATAGAGCGGTATCTCCTCGTCCCTGCTTAACCGATCCATAAAAATGTGAAAGAACATATCCGGTCGCTGCCGCGGTCCGTAAACCGTAAAGAACCGCAACGAAACCGTCGGCAGGCCGAAGGCTTTCCAGTAAAGGTAGCAGAGATGTTCCGCGGCCAGCTTGCTCACGCCGTAGGGGGAAACCGGCCGTGTGTTTCCTTCCTCCCGCATAGGCAGGTCGTCCGTATCGCCATACACCGACGAAGACGAGGCGTAAACAATCTTTTTCACAGCCGAGTCTTTGCAAGCCTCCAGAATTAACTGGGTCGCCATAACGTTATTCTGGCTGTACTGAGCGAACTCCTCGCCCCAACTGGATCGGACTCCCGGTTGAGCCGCCAGGTGAAAAATATACGAAACCCCATGCACAAGCTCCCTGATATTCGAATGCACTAAATCGGCTTCAAGAAATTCAAACTTGGGCTGATTCAACAAAGACACGAGGTTTTTTTCTTTGAACCGCCTCGGGTAGTTATCCAAAAACTTATCAATCCCTATAACTTGGAAATTATCGCCCAGCAACTTTTCCGCCAAATGCGATCCGATGAAACCGGCAACACCTGTGACCAGAGCTATCATGTCTCTCCCTCATTCCGCGTGGAATAACGGGCGAAATCGCGAGCGATCCACTCCGCCGCCTCGGGAAAATCCTTTACCATCGTATAGCCTAAATCCGCCGCATCCGGAAACGGCGGCTGCCCTATCCGAACTCCCTTAGCCTGAATGGAACCGGCCAGCTCCATATCGATTGCTTGATCGCCGACGACATAGGACCCTTGCGGGTCGAGCCGCAATTCCCGCGCGGCTTTTGCTACCATTCCACTTTTCGGTTTGCGGCACTCGCATATCCTCCGATAGTCTCCAATGCCCTCCTCGGGATGATGCGGGCAGTAATAGATGCCGTCCAATATTGCGCCGGCGCTCGACAAACGAACCCACACCTCCCGGTGAATCGCTTGAAGTTGTGCTTCGCTCAGCATACCACGGGCGACCGCAGACTGGTTCGTGACCATAACGATTTTCAGTCCGATTTCGCGCAAACGACAAAGGCCCTCAGGGACGCCCGGTAAGATTTCTATCTGATCCAGGCGCGAAAGATAGCCTACCTCCTTGATCAACGTACCATCGCGGTCGACAAAAACCGCCGCTGACAAACTATCCACCACAGGCTTCGCGACCTTCGCCATGTCGCAGAATCCTTTCACTGATGGCGTCAATCAGTTGGCGTTCCCCGCTGACCACCATGGACACCCGCAAGGCCAACAACTTCCCCCGCGCAAAAGGGAAGCGCGTCAGCTTCACAATGTCTTTCTCCGTCGTCACGATCAGATCCAGGTTGCGGGCAATACGGTTGATCTGCTGCCAATCCGCGGTCGTATATTCGTGATGATCGGGGAACTCCAGGGTCTCGACAATGTCGCCGTCCCAGTCGTGAATCGTGCGGTAAAAATTCGCCGGAGATGCAATTCCGGCCACCGCCAAAATCTTGCTGCGGTATAATCGGGTAAGCGGGTATTCCTTCCAGCCATTCGCCTCCAACCCGAGCAAGACCTGCGGCTGGAGCTCTCCCTCAAAGCATAAATTGTTGTTGTAGGTGTCGATCAGTTTGTGCCAATCTTCAAAACTTCCGGTGATCAGAAAGCCATCCGCTCTCCTCAAGGCTCTTTTGGTTTCACGAAATGGGCCGCACGGCAGGACCCATCCCGGCACATCCTCTCCTAGAAGTACCAGATCAAAGTCGCGCCTGAGTTTCCGGTGCTGGAAGCCATCGTCCAGGATGAACACGTCAACCGGGTCCTGCTTTAGCAACGCCAATCCGCCCCGATAGCGATCCTTGGTCACACTCACCGTCAAACCATAAAGCCGGGCCATCATCGCCGGTTCATCGCCACAGGAGGCAACGTCATCGCTATGGAGCCGGTCCGGCGGCGAGCTCTCGACGTAACTCATCACGATGGGACGACTTTCCTTTCTCCTGTAGCCGCGGCTGAGAATACCGACTTTGAAACCACGCTGAGCCAAACTACGAGCCAGCCATAGCGTGGTGGGCGTCTTTCCGGTACCGCCCACGGACAAATTACCGATGCTAATAACCGGCCGGTCCAGTCTCCGGGTAGCGAGCCACTTGCGCGTATACAAAGCGTTGCGCAATGTCACAACCATCAAAAACGCAAACGATATTGGCAAAAGCAATAGCCATAGGAGTTTACCCAGAAGCCCTCTTCGTTGCCAAACTCGTCGGATGCTATAGCTCTTCATCAGACACTCGGATCAACATGCCGTTACTGCAACCATGCGATCTCCCGGCGCTGCCAGATAGGTGGCGATGAGCTTTAAACTGTTTTCAATGACTGAAGAGTCAGCAGAGGCGATTTCATAAGCCTTTTCACCGGCATTCTTACGAATCTGCCCATCCGACAACAGCATAGTCATGCGCGTCGCCAAATCATCGGCATCGCGCACCTCGAAGCCGCCGCCATTCTCTCTCAGACTCCTCGCCAGCGAAGCCACATTGGAAGTGTAGGGACCGAAGAGAACCGGTTTGGCGAAACGCGCCGGTTCGAGGAGATTGTGTCCTCCCGCATCGATGAGACTGCCGCCGACAAACGCCACATCCGCTTCAGAGTAAAAGTTTTCCAGGTCCCCAATCGTATCCAAAAACATCACATCGTAATCACAAGGGCGATTCCCATCCGTTTCGCTCCTCTTCTGGAACGATACTGCGCCGGCGACGAGAATCCTTTCCACTTCGGCAAAACGTTGCGGATGGCGCGGCGCCAGGACCATACGCAATCCCGGGAATTTGTTCCTCAATCTTTTGAAGACAGTCAACGCGATCTCTTCCTCGCCGCGATGCGAACTGCCGACAACCCAGAGATAATCGCCTGCCACACGGCCACTTTCGCGCGCGCTGGCCAACCGTTCAGCATCCGGCAAAATGGCGGCCTGTTTAAGGTTTCCGGTGATGAATACTCTCTGGGGCGCGACTCCCAGCCTTATAATTCGCTGCCGGTCGATCTCCGACTGCATTCCACAAGCGCTGAAAAATCGAAACACTTGCCGGAAGAACCAAATAAAACGGGAATAACTTCTAAAACCCTTCTCCGATAAGCGCCCGCTCAGAAGAATCGTCGGGATGCCCTTTCTGTTGGCTTCACGCAACAAATTGGGCCACACTTCCGTTTCCAAAAACACCAAAACTGCCGGTTCGAAGGCCCCCAGTGCTCTTCTCGCTGTCCAGCAAAGGTCCAGGGGCAGATACAAAACTCTGTCGACGCATGGATTCTGGCGCGCCGTTAAATTTCCGGTATGGGTAAATGCCGACAAAACGATGGCACGCTGAGGAAAAAGCTGTTTCAGCTTTTGCGTCAGAACCTGCGCCGACCTGACTTCACCAACAGAGGCCGCATGAATCCATATGGGACGGAATGATTTCGCCGCGGCAAGCTGAAGATCCGTTGGATAAAACCCGAGCCTTTGACCGAAACCTGCCCAAAACCGCTGGCCTTTCCAAAAAAACAGCGGGAGAAACGGCAGAGCCGCGGTAAATGCCGTCGTGATAACCGCATTGTAGATGAAGTACGCCATCATAGGCGATGATTCAGTGCACGGTCTCGCGCTCCGCCGGTTCGACGTTTTCCAATAACTGCATGCTATAGAGCCGGCTATACTCGTTCTTGCGCGCCAACAACTCCTCGTGGGTGCCTTCTTCGGCGATTTTTCCAGCGACCAGCACAACGATCCGGTCGGCCTTGCGTATCGTGGAAAGACGGTGGGCAACCACCAGAGTGGTCCGCCGGGTCATCAGGTTTTCAAGGGCATGTTGAACCGAGCGCTCGGACTCCACGTCTAACGCCGAGGTCGCTTCATCGAGAATCAGAATCGGCGCATTCTTCAGCAGTGCCCGGGCGATGGCCAGACGCTGCCGTTGGCCGCCTGAAAGCTGCATTCCCATTTCACCTATTTCAGTCTCGTAACCATGGGGCAAGGCCATGATGAAATCGTGGGCATAGGCGGTCTTGGCGGCGGCGATGATATCCTCCATCTTTCGCTCCGGATCGCCGTAACTGATGTTGTTTCGAACGGTGTCATTGAATAAAAACGTATGCTGGCTGACGATGCCTATTTGCTGCCGCAAGGAGCGCAAAGTCAAATCCCGGACATCAACTCCGTCCATCGCTATGGCGCCGGAAGTGACATCGTGAAAACGCGGTATGAGATCGGCTAGGGTGCTCTTGCCGACACCGCTGACCCCCACCAGCGCGACCATCTCGCCGGCTTGAAACCGAAGATTGATGTTTTTTAGCACAAGCTTTTCGTCATAACCGAAACTCACGTTGCGAAACTCTATCGCATCGCTGAAAGCTTCAGCCTCCCGGGCGCCGGATCGCTCCTGAACTTCGGAGCTGATGTCGAGGATCTCAAAGACTCGCTCGCCGCCGGCAATGCCTTGCTGAACGGTCGCGTAGGTTTTGGCCAGCGATTTAAACGGCCGATACATAAGCAGCATCGCCGTCATAAATGCCATGAACTCGCCTTGCGTTCGGCCGCCACCGATAACGCTCGAGCCGCCGTACCAGACCACTCCGGCGATTCCGAAGGACGCGAGAAGCTCCATTGCAGGAGTGACCACGGCCTTGATGCGGGTGGCGCGCAGGGACTGCTTGAAAAGGTGGAAATTTTCGGCGGTGAACCGCTTGATTTCGTACTCTTCCATACCGAATGCTTTAACAATCCGGTTACCTTGTATACTTTCCTGCAGTAGCGCGGTTAGCTGGCCGGTGCTGATCTGTCCGCGCTTGGTGAACCGCTTGATCTTCCTGCTCAAGCGCATGACCGGCAAGACTGACGCCGGAAAGACAAAAAATGCAATACATGCCAGAACCCAGTCCGTGTAAAAGGCCACGCCGATAAGAACAATAACCGAAACGCTGTCTCGCGCCAGAGAAGCCAGCGCATCGGTGAGCACCGTCCGCAACAGAGCAACATCGTGGCCGACCCTCGATAGGATAGTTCCCGTCGCGTGTCGGTAAAAGAACGACAGTGACAGGTATTGCAGATGGCGATTGAGGCTGTTGCGCACATCGTTGATGATACGCAAGCCGACATAGTCGCTAAAATAATGCTGACCGAAGTTAAGCAGTCCCCGAGCGCCGAACACCAGGACAATCGCCAGCGGAAGATAGTAGAGCATGGTTGGGTCTTTTCTTTGGAAAAGATCGTCGAAGACGCTTTTCACCACGAACGGGATCACGCCGTCCGTCGCGCTATATCCCAGCATGCACACTGTGGCTACTGTGAAGTAGGGCCATAGGTATGGCTTGAGAAACGGCAGCAGGCGGAGATAGGTTTTCACATGCCTCTCACGATCGCATCTTGGCCAGTCACGACATCATCGAAGTAGCAAGCTGCGCTACCCGTCCTGCCGCACCCGGGGAGCCAAGTTCCCGCCGCAACCGGGCGAGGTCGGCTATCATACGTTGCCGCTTTTCATCATCGTTGAGAATAGCCTGGCTTTCCCGCACCAACCGTTGCGCCGTGAGCTGCGATTGAATCAGTTCCGGCACGATCCGCTTGCCAGCAATGATGTTGACGATGCCAATATGTTTCACGCTCACCAGAATACGCGCAAGAAGATAAGTCATCCATGACACTCGATAGACGACAATCATGGGTCTTTCCAGTAACGCCGTCTCCAGGGTTGCGGTTCCGGACGCCGCCCACACGAGATCAGCCGCATTCACCGCATCATAGCGATCCCCGTCGATAATGGGAATGTCGAACGCGGCTTCATGCAGCATTTTCTCCAATGCCGCACGATCCACCGTGCTTGCCCTGATACAGAAGAACTGCGCCTGCTGAACGCGCTTCAACTGTACTGCCGCTTGCACCATGATCGGCAAGTGGTAGGCAATCTCTTTATGCCTGCTGCCGGGAAGCAACGCGATCACCGGCTTTTCTTGCTGAAAACCGATGCCGCGCAAAACCGTATCCCGATCCTGTTTCACCCGGACGACATCGAGCAACGGATGCCCGACAAACTCAACCGCCACTTGATGCCTGTCGTAAAGCTTGACCTCGAACGGAAACACCACCGCCATGCAATCCACCGAATGGGCGATCTGGCGAATCCTCCCGCGGCGCCATGCCCAGACCTGCGGGCTGACGTAGTAGAGCACCGGCACACCCATATTTTTGGCAAGCTTGGCCAGCCGAAGATTGAATTCCGGGAAATCGATGAGGATCAAAAGGTTCGGCCGCCGCGTCTGTAGCGATCGGCGCAGGAGCCAATACGCTTCCCAGATGTTTTTGAGGTTTCCCGCCAGCTCCAGCAACCCCATGCCGGTAAGCTTGGCCACAGAAAAGAGCGGTTCAAAAGAAGTTTGTTGCAACTGTTCGCCGCCCACTCCAAAGAATCTAAGCTTCGGATCGCGCTCCAGTAGCGCCCTCACAAGACTGGCGCCGTGCATGTCACCGGAGGCTTCGCCAACTACGAGCATGATTTCCTTGCCGCGTTCCATGGTTCGATTCGGCAAATCTACGCGTCCCCGATCACAGCTGGGCGCGAATCAACGAAGCTATCTCCAACGCATTGAGCCCGTCAGCGCCACTCACTAGGGGGACGGATCGCGTCCGCACACAATCGAGAAAAGAATCGATTTCGTCGGCAAGAGCATCGCCGTCCTTGAATTCGACGGTTTCTCCGCGCACATCGAGCCAGCCGGCGCCGGGCGGGGGCTTATGGATAATCTGCGCCCGGCGTTGATCGTAGTCGATGGAAATATAAGCGTCAGGTTGGAAAAACCTCACCTTTCGCTCGCGCTTTATCGAGACGCGGCTGGCTGTCACGTTAGCAATACAGCCATTGGCGAAGGACAGCCTGGCGTTGGCGATATCCGGCGTTTCGGTCAGAACCGGAACACCGACGGCGTCGACCCTGATGACCGCCGAGCGAACCAAGCTAGCGATAACGTCTATGTCGTGAATCATCAGGTCCAGGACCACATCGACGTCGGTTCCCCTCTCAACAAAGGGCGCCAGCCGGTGGCATTCAACGAACTTGGGCTCTTTGATCACGCCTTCCAAACGGCGTATCGCAGGATTGAAGCGTTCCAGGTGCCCGACCTGAAGAATACACTTGTTCGACTGCGCCAGCGCAACCAGATCCCGGGCCTCATCGATATCGACGGCGAGCGGCTTTTCGACCAAGACGTCGATGCCGGCGTTCAAGCACTCTCTGGCCACTTGATGATGCAAGCGGGTCGGAACGGCGATACTGACACACTGTACTCTGCCGAAGAGTTCGTGGTAATCGCTAACCGCTTCAGTTCCCACGGCCGCGGCGACCTCCCCGGCGCGTGCCGGGTTATTGTCTACCACAGCCACGAGATCGGCTTTTTCCGAAGCCGCATACTTCTCGGCGTGGAACTTGCCCAAATAGCCCACGCCAATGACTGCGGCGGCAATTCTTTTCGACGATTGCATGATTATCGATCTTAGGCCGTAACCCCGACCACTGCGATGCCGCTGGCATCCGCTTCTCTGAGCAATAGCTCTTTTTCCAACAATAATGTTTTCCCGGCTTCGACCGCCAAGGCGACCACTCCGGCCTGCCGCAGTCTCCTTATCGTCTCCACGCCGACGGCGGGAACATCGAAGCGGAGATCTTGTTGCGGCTTGCTCATCTTGACCACGACACAGCCGGCTTTGGCCAAACTGCCTGCCCTGTCTATGGCCGCATCGGTGCCTTCTACCGCCTCCACCGCTATAATAACGCGGTTTTTTACGACCACGGTCTGACCGATGCCCAAGCGCCCGATCTCCTTAGCCACCTCGGTTCCGAAGCGGATATCGTCCCACTGATGTTCCGAAGGAGCATGGCGAGTCAGAACTCCGGCGCCGGAAATAATTTGCGGCACGCACAAGGTCGATTCGAGTATCGTGATCCCGTCTCTCTCAAGCTCATCCGCGATTCCGCGCAACAGCGCATCGTCATCGCGGCTTTGAAGCCTCGCCAAAAAACTCGCGCCGCGCAAATCCGGCCGGAAATTGCCGAACAGTTTCACCTTGCGTATACCGCCCGCCATGACCGCTTGGCTGACGTGGGCCTTCTGAAAAATGCGAACGATCTTTCCCAATTGCCCAACATAGACCCAGCTCAACTCATCGACGATCCGGCCCAGTTCCGCCGGCGTCTCATCGCGATGCGCCACCGCCACGACAAAGTACCCGGCCCGCTTTGCTTCCTCGGCGAAGATAAGCGGGAAGCGACCGTTACCGGCGATCAAACCCAGCTTTTTGGTCTGATAGGAGTTCACAAGGCCAAGCGAAAATGACTTGCGTTTAGCGGCAAATGCCTCTTTGCGAATTACTGATGAAGTGCAACAACGCATCGATTTCCACCGAAGTCGACACTTCGCGGCGAACTTTTTCTAACGCGTCTTTGGTTTTTAATCGCGACTGAAAAATTATTCGGTAGGCCTTTCTCAAACCATCAATGGTGTTCTTGGTGAAGCCTCGCCGCTTCAATCCTTCGAGATTGAGACCGCGTAGCCGCGCCCGATCGCCGGTCGCGTTGCAATAAGGCGGCACATCCTTGGAAACCATGGATCCTGCGCCCAGGATAGCGCCCGATCCGACGCGGACGAACTGATGAATGCCGACGAGACCGCCCACGATGACGTAATCTTGCACGATCACATGGCCGCCCAGCGTTGCGCCGTTGGCTATGACGTTGTGGCTCCCCAACAAACAATCATGCGCAATATGGCAGTGCATCATCAGCAAGTTATGATCGCCGATACGAGTCACCATTCCACCGCCTTCAGTTCCCGGGTTCAAAGAAACATACTCTCGAATGACATTGTTGGCGCCGATAACCAGCTGGCTAGGTTCGCCTTTGAATTTCAGGTCCTGCGGCTTGGAGCCTACGGTCGCGAACTGGAAGATTTCATTGCCCGGCCCCAAAGAGGTGCGGCCTTCGATCACCACATGGGATGCCACTTTGGTACCTTTGCCGATCTTTACACCAGCGCCAATAACGCTGTAGGCGCCGATCCCAACATCAGAATCGAGTTCCGCGTCGCGATCTACTATGGCGGTCTTGTGTATCTTACTCATGGAGTTTGCTCCCGCCCGATGCCTATGCCATATCGATTTCCATGGCGGAAATCTCTGCTTGAGCGACCAGCTTGCCATCCACCGTTGCAGTTCCAGACATTTTCCAAAAGCTGCCACGGCGCTTCAAACACGACAGCTCCAATCGTAACTGATCACCCGGCTCCACAGGTCGCTTGAACTTCACATTGTCCAGACCCGTTAAAACGAAGACTTTATTGTCCTCCATACCGCCGCGGGCGTTATGGGCGAAAATCGCCCCGACCTGTGCCATCGCTTCGCAGATCAATACTCCCGGCATCACCGGACGATTGGGAAAATGGCCCTGAAAGAAATTTTCGTTGAATGAGACGTTTTTTAGGGCAATAATTCTCTGATCTCCCTGAATCTCGACGATCCGATCAACCAGTAGAAATGGGTAGCGATGGGGAAGGTATTTCAAGATGTCTTTCACGTCCAGCATGTACTATTCCTTTCCTTCCCGAGTCCCAAGCTTCAATACTTTCCTTTCCAGGCTGCGCACCATACTCCACAGTTTGGGGAGTTGCGGCAGCAGGGTCATTACTTTCAGCCATTCATGGTGCGGCGCCACGCCGATCCCTCCCGAGAGCAATGCTCCCGCCGGCACTGAACGGGGCACTCCCGACTGCGGCCCGATCGTGGCTCCGTCGCCGATTTCGATATGGTTGACGACGCCAACTTGCCCGGCCAGAGTCACATTTTTGCCAATTTTAGTGCTGCCGGCGATTCCGACCTGCGCCGCTATCACCGAGTTCTCACCGACGGTGACGTTATGGGCGATCTGTACGAGATTATCGATTTTCACGCCTCGGCCGATGACCGTCCGGCCAAGAGTCGCGCGGTCTATGGTCGTGTTGGCGCCGATTTCCACATCGTCGCCGATTTCGACGTGTCCCACTTGAGGAATTTTGAGCCTGTCATTTCCAGCTCCTGCGTAGCCGAAACCATCACTTCCGATCACCACCCCCGGGTGCAAAATAACTCGATTACCGATTCGGCATCGTTCGCGGACCACTACGTTGGCATGCAGCACGCAATCATCGCCTATAGCCACGCCATCGCCCAAAAACACGCCCGGCAGCAGAACGCTGCGAGCGCCAATCCTGGTATCTCTTCCTATGTACACGTTGGGGTAAACGGACACGTCTTCGGCAATCGCCGCCGTTGCATCAATATGCGCGGATGGATCGAGGGTCGGTCGATATTCGATTTTCGGGGCAAACAGTTGAAGAATTTTGGCGAAGGCGAGATAGGGCTGCGCCACCTCCAGAAAACCTTGCCCCGGCTTGATTTCACGCTGGTCGATGACGTGCGGCGCAACAATGATGGCGCTGGCCTTAGATTGGCCGACGAATTTTGCATAACGGGAATTTGCCAGAAAGGTAATATCACCCGGGCCCGCTTCCTCAATGGGGGCGATCCTAGAGATCGTAACCGTTCCATCACCTACGACGCGCCCGCCCACGTATTCGGCAAGCTCGCTCAGCTGTTTGTGCGTGCCAACCACAGCGCTTACTTATGGCGAGTGTTGAACACTTCGATTACTTTGTTCGTAATATCGATGCCCTGATCGCTGTATAGGATCTGATTACGTTCCAATATCAAAGTAAACTTTTCTGTTTTGCCGATCTCGTTGACTATTTTTTCGAGGTCCTTGAGAATGTCCGCCGTCAATGCTCCTTCCCTTTGACGAAGCTCCTGCTGCTGGTCCGCCATCGCTCGTTGGTAATTGACGTATCTTCTCTGCAGGTCGCTTTCCACATTCCGCCGCTCGTCTTCCCTCATCAAAGGCCCTTTTTTGTCAAGCTCGCTTTTGAGGCGTTCGAGCTCTTGTTTTTCCTTCAAGAGTTCTGCTTCGGCTTTTTTCACCTGTGCTTGAAATCTTTCCTTGGCCCGCTTGCCGGCCTGGGAGTCCGAGATCGCCCGTTGTATATCGATAAAACCTATCTTCACCCGCTCCTGCGCCCAAACAGACGGCACACACACAAGAGTCAACAATAGAACCAACCAATACTTCACTCGAACCTCCAAGCTACAATAGAGTCAGGGCAGGAAAAGCCGCGCCGCTAAGGCTGACTGCCGATCGAAAATCCAAGAACCGATGTGTCATCACCAGATTGCTTGTTCAGCGGAAAGCCCAGCTCAACACGAAGCGGACCGAATGGAGATAGCCATCTTGCGCCGAAACCGACGGATCTTCTTAAGTCGGAAATGCTGAAGCTGTTCGATCCATCGAAAGAGTTTCCTATATCGAAGAAAGCAACGCCGCGCAGGCCGAGTTGATCCATGATCGGAAACAGAAGCTCGGTATTCAAAACCATGGCTCGGTCACCACCGACGACTTCGGTAGAAGAGCAATTGGGCGGTGTTGCCGTGTCGCAATCCGACGGTTCCCGAGGCCCTAAACTGCGTTCCGCGAAGCCGCGAACCGAGTTCATGCCGCCTAGAAAATAACGCTCGAACAACGGCAGGTCCTTTTTCCCGTTCGACCTTTCAACCAGTCCCACGCCATACCCAAGGGTTCCGCCCAACGCCAGAACATAGGCGCCGCCCCAGTTGGGATCGTTCAAAAGCGGATAATGCCAGCGGCCGCTCAAATCTGATTTGATAAAACGATTATCGCCGCCGAGCCCGGCAAATTTGAGGGAAAAAGACGACTTCGTTCCTTCGGTCGGATTGAAAAAATGATCCCGGCTATCGTAGGTTAAGTTTGGACTCATGGCGCTGGTCAGGGAAGTGCCTTTTTCGTCTTGAATCGCCGGTGGAGCCGTACTCTCGATCCGCCTTATCGTTTCACGAGTCAGCTCGTAACCCATTCCCCCACGCATGTAATCCCAGACAGTCGGAGCAGAATCACTCGCCAATTCGTCCGAACCCAATGTCGGTTCTTTCTTCAATCGGCCGAGAAACGGCAAGCTCATGTGTTTTAATGGATAACTGGTATTAATGCCGAAACCCAACTTTCTTTCGTCAAAGTCGTTGAATTCTCTTTCGGTGTTAAAAGCGTCGGCCCCAAATGCCACCGGCGTATCATACAAGTAGGGCTCGCGGAATCCGACTATGAAATCCTGGCGGCGCGATCCGATGGCGAAACTGCCATTAATACCCTGACCGCGTCCGAATAAATTCTTCTCTGCGATGCTCGCGTTGAAGATGAAGCCGTCGCCGCTGCTGAAACCCGCGCCTACTGTAAACGTGCCGGTAGGACCTTCCTTGACGTCGACAAGGAGATCAACGGTCTCGGGTTGATCGGTCCTCTTGGTCGTCAACTGAACATCCTCGAAATACCCGGTGCGTTGAAGCGCATTGCGGCTCTGGGTAATTTTGGTAGCTGAATAAAGCTCCTGCTCCGAGGCGAGCAGCTCACGGCGCACAACCTTGTCCCTAGTCTTGGTATTCCCGGCAACTAAAATTCTGTTGAAATAAACCGGCGGCCCCTTAGTGATTACCAGCGCGACGTCGACCTTTTTTTCCTTAGCGTCCACTTTAGTCACCGGCTCTATTTGCGCGAAGGCAAAACCCTTGTTGGAGTAAGTTTCGGTCAATGAGGCGATATCGTCACGCAGGCGGCTGCCCCTGAAGATTTGCCCTTCCGTAATCTTCAGCTGGTTCAACATCTGCTCGCCGTCCTTGATCAAGTCTCCGCCGATTTCAACCCTGCCGACCCGGTATTGTGCACCTTCGTCGATACGGATCACCAACTCCAATCCATCCCCGCCGCGCAGTACCACCGGCTCGTCGATCTTATGATCGATGTAGCCGTGATCGATGTAATGGTTTCCCAGAATGGCAACATCGTTGGTCAAAATATCGCGATCCAAAACCCCCCGATTTGTGATAAACGAAAAAAGCCACTCCTCCTTGCTGGCCATCAACCCCTTCAATTCGCTTTCGCTGAACCTTTGGTTGCCTTCAAAGCTTATTCTTTTAATCAACAGCCGGTTCCCTTCGATTACATCGAGCACCAGAACCGCCTGGTTGTTCGGCTCTACAGAAATCGCATAATCCACCTTGGCATTCACATAACCCTGTTCGCCGTATAACTTGCGAACCTTTTCGACTCCTTCGGCGACTTTGCTGCGGTCGAGCACGGTTCGCGGCGTCACGCCCAGTGCCGATTCGATTTTTTCGCGTCCCACCTGGGAAGCACCCTGAATTCTAAGTTCCCGCACATAGGGCTTTTCCTTTACTGCGTACGTCAAGACATTGTCCGGCGATAGCTGCGCCTGCACATCGTCGAAAAAGCCCATTCTGAAAATGGCTTTGACGTCTTGCTCAACTATGGCCGGATCGAAAACACTCCCGGGCCGGCTTTTCACGTGCAGCCGAATACCGTCTTCTTCCACCCTCACGTTGCCGATGATCCTGACGTCTTTGAGAGGTTCCTTTTCCTGCGCGGTCACCGCCAGAGGAGCGACAAAACAGCTAAACCATAATAAAATGACAAACAGCAGGTGCTGCAGGAATCGCACGGTAGCGAATGGAACTTTCATGCTGGCTTTGGGGAGACCCCTTGAGCGGTCTAGGACGGCTATTTTTCTAGCAAATCCACCCGATTTTGTAAAGCTGAAACTGGTCAAACTAGGATACGGCGAACAACCGGCCGTCGCGCAGTTCCATTTGCCGACCAATCCTGTCGGCAAATTCGCGATTGTGGGTCGCGATAATGAGCGCGACGCCGCGTTGTTTATTCATTTGAAACAAGAGATCCTGGACCTCCTCGCCGATCCTGAAATCCAACGAGCCCGTTGGTTCGTCGGCGAGTATGAGCTTGGGGCGCAAAATCACCGACCGAGCCACCGAAACTCTTTGCTGCTCGCCGCCCGATAACTTACCCGGACGGTGACTCATTCGCTCCTTAAGGCCGACCGATTCAAGCAGCTGTGCTGCCTGTTCACGGGCCTGCGCGGCGGGTATTCCTTGAATCAACGCCGGCAGCATGACGTTCTCAAGCGCGGAAAAATCCGGCAAGAGATAGTGAAACTGAAAGACAAACCCGATCTCGCGGTTGCGAAAAGCAGACAGCGCCGCTTCATCGTTCCACGGCAACTCGATGTCGGCATAAAAGATTCGCCCCTCCGTCGGCCTATCTAGAGTGCCGAGAATATGAAGAAGCGTGCTCTTGCCGACTCCGGATTCGCCGACAATCGCCACTCTCTCGCCCGGCTGCAGTTCCAGATCGAGATTACGCAGAACGACGATCTCCCGCCCGCCTTCGCTGTAGGTCTTGTGAATGCCGCGCGCTGACAAAAAGCTACTCATATCGGATGATTTCTACGGGATCTAATTTGGCGGCTTGGCGCGCCGGATAAATACTGGCAAGTAAACAGACAAAGAATGAAGACAACGTCACGATTACGAAGTTGCTGAAGTAGATGCGCACGGGAACCGTGGAAATCAAGAATACATCCTTGGGCAACTCAAACCGGTATTGCGCGATGAGTGCGCAGACAAGAAGCCCCAGCAGTACGCCTAAGGTGGTCCCCACCGTTCCGATGATAAATCCTTTGAGTAGAAAAATTTTCCGGATGCTCGCCCGGGTCGCCCCCATGGACATGAGAATGGCGATATCCTTGCGTTTCTCCATGACGACCATGATCAGAGTGGATACGATATTGAATGCTCCGATCAGGACCATCAGCAATAGAACCAGAAAATAAACCGTCTTTTCCAGCTCAAGCGCGGAAAATAGATTGGGCCAAAGCCGTGTCCAATCTTCGGTCACATAGGGAAAGCCCAAGTCAAGCTGAATTCGATCGGCGATTTGCCTGGCGCGATTGACATCATTGACCCTGATTTCGATATTGCTGACGGCGCTGCCGAGATCGAAAAATTTTTGCGCATCTGAAAGTCCCATGAAAACCAAGGTCGAATCGATTTCGCTCATGCCGGTGTTCAAAAGCCCGGTCACGACGAATCGTCGCACTTTCGGAATGACGCCTATGGCCGTGGGGCTACCCAGCGGAGAAACCACCTGAACCGGACTGCCGATAAAGACCCCCAGCTGCGCCGCCAGGCGTTCTCCCATGACCAGCCCGGGCAATAAGACAGTGCGATCCTCGATCTGGAGCGGAATCTGGTTCTTGAGCCCGGCGATGCTTCCTTCTTTAAGGTAGCGCTGGAGATCCACGACTGAATTGACGCGATCAGGGTCGACGCCGCGAACCACAACGCCCGACACCCGGCTGCCGGAAGTCAACATCACTTGCCCGTAAATCGCCGGCGCAGCCGCCACCACGCCATCCTGCTTGAGCACTTGCTGCAGCAAGGCCTCATGCTCGTCAAACTGATCGCCCGTTTTGAGCAGAGCGATATGAGCATTGATTCCAAGCAAGCGGTCGCGCAGAGTTTCCTCGAAACCGGTCATCACAGCCATGACCACGTTCAGAGTCATGACCCCGATCATCACTCCCAGGACCGAAATCAGCGTGATCAGGGAGATGAATGTTTCCTGCCGTCGGGCTCTCAGGTATCTGAGGCCGACAAAAAGCTCGAATTTCATGTTGGGAATCAGTCTGACCGCTGGCGCTGCGGGCGTAACAATGGAAACAGAATGACGTCGCGAATGGAGGCCGAGTTGGTCAACAGCATGACGAGCCGGTCAATTCCGATCCCTTCGCCCGCTGCGGGCGGCATTCCATACTCGAGAGCTCGAACATAGTCGTCATCAATGGGATTGGCGGTGTCGTCTCCCGCTGCGCGCGCATCCATTTGCTCCAGGAATCGTTGCCGCTGGTCGGCCGGATCGTTCAACTCTGAAAACGCATTGGCCATCTCTCGCCCGGCGATAAACAGTTCGAATCTATCGACCCAGGCAGGATCGGTATCGTTTTTTCGCGCCAGCGGAGACACTTCGATGGGATAGCCCACAATAAAGGTAGGCTGAATCAGTTTCGCCTCGGCGACCTCCTCAAAAACTTCGACTAAAAGATTGCCATAGGGCGCATCGTAATCGACATGCAAACCCCGGCTTCTAGCGAAGCCTTGTAAACCGGCGACTGTTGTTAGTTCCCCGGCGTCGGCGCCCCCGTATGTGGCGATAGCACCGGATATAGTCATTCTCCGCCAAGGAGGCGTTAAATCGATGACGTGCTCGCCGTACGGCATTTGCAGCGAACCAGCGATCTCATTGGCAAGAAAAATAAACAACTCCTCGGTCAACCTTATAAAATCTTCGAACGTCGCGTAGGCCTGGTAGAATTCGAGCATAGTGAATTCGGGATTGTGCCGAATCGAAATTCCTTCGTTACGAAAACTGCGGTTGAGCTCGAAGACTCTTTCGATGCCGCCCACCATCAGGCGCTTCAAAAACAACTCGGGGGCTATGCGTAGAAACAGTTCCAGGTCGAGAGCATTGTGATGGGTCGTAAACGGCCGTGCTGCCGCCCCACCTGGGATCGACTGCATCATCGGTGTTTCGACTTCGAGGAAGTCTCGCTTCTCGAAAAATTTCCGAACCAGACGTACGATCCGGGAACGTTTTTCAAATACCTCGCGCACCTCGGGGCTGACCATCAGGTCGACGTAGCGCTGGCGGTAACGGGCTTCGACATCAGCGAGTCCGTGCCACTTCTCCGGAAGTGGCCGCAGACATTTGGATAGCAGGCGTAGCGTGTGCGCTTCGAGAGTTAATTCTCGGGTCTTGGTTCGAAAGAGCCGGCCCGACACGCCGACGATATCGCCCACATCCAGGGACTGAAACAAGCTATAGCCGTCCTCGCCAAGACGGTCCTTGCGAGCATAGACCTGAAGCCGGCCGACGCGATCTTGAAGATGAAAAAAAGACGCCTTCCCGAATTTGCGGATACCCATGATACGGCCGGCCAAAGCGACGTTCTCAGGGGCGTTTGACAGTTCTTCGTCGCTGCGCTCGTTAAACTTTGAAATCAAATCCGCCGAGGTGTGAGTAGGTCGAAAGTCGTTCGGATAGGCGCTGTAGCCGGCATCTCTAAGCTTGGCGAGCTTTTGCCGGCGCACTTCCATCTGCTCGCTCGGTTCTTCAATCGCTTCTTTTTCGACATTAGACATGCGTTTGTTTTAGTTCAATGAACGTACTATCGCTTGGCGCTGAATTCAACGGACAGGTGATGAAACTACGGCCGCGAAATCCCGAGATTATTACAAATGGCGGCCACGGAGTAGGATTTGTTCAAGGAATAAAAATGAAGGCCTGAAACTCCGAACTTGATCAACGCCTCGCACTGCCGAGTCGCATATTCGATGCCCAGTTCAGTCGCCGCGTTGTCATCGTTTTCAACTTTGACAAGCTCCCGCTCCAGCTTGGGCGGTATCTGCGCGCAACACAAAGACGTGAATCGGCGGATCTGAGACGCGGAAAGGATCGGCAAAACACCCGGGACAATGGGCACGCCAATGCCAAGCTTTCGAACCTCTTCGACATAGCGATAGTATTGATCATTATCAAAAAACAGCTGGGTAATAATCGCGTCTGCGCCGCCATCGATTTTTTCCTTCAGGTAAGCTAGATCCGAGGTCCTGCTTTCCGCCCGCGGGTGCACTTCCGGAAAACCGGCAACCGCAACTGAAAAACAGCCGAACGCCACAGCCTCGCGCACCAGTTCGACCGCGTGTTGAAAGCCATCGGGATGGGGCTTCCAATCCGCCATCCCCTGGGGCGGGTCCCCGCCGAGCGCGAGGAGGTTCTCCAGGCGCTTTTCCTTGAGCCTTTTTAAAACGTTTCTCGCCTCATCCTTTGACTGGCCCACCACCGTGAGATGGCACATGACCTCAAGCCCACAGTCGTTATGGATACGTTCGACAAGATCAACGGTTTTTTCGCGCGTGCTTCCGCCAGCCCCGTAGGTCACAGAACAGAAAGCAGGCCTCAGCTTTTTGAGCAACGCAATTTCGCTGAAGAGTGTTTCCTCGCCTTTGTCTGTCTTCGGAGGAAAAAATTCGATCGAGAGCGTTAACCCCGGTTGGGCATAGAGGTCAGCTATTTTCACTGAGGCACGTTCCTGATGACGACCGTCGTCGGATAGCTCATCAATAACACAGGGTTATGCGAAGTCACAACCTGCGACGGCAAACTGGCTTCAAGAACCAGCAGCCCTCTGGCGGGCTTCAATGGGATCGCATCCGGAGCCGGGTTGTTTGGTGATAAGATGCCGCAGATCGTCGGTATGCTTCAACCAGGCTTCCTTGATCGGCTGGCCGACATGATAATCTTCCAGCGTTTCCTTCAGAATCTGTCTTCGGCGGGCAAAATGTCCCCCCATGATGGGGTGTTTGGCATGTGCTTTATCGAGTGGACGTCCGGTATAGTGCACGTCGGCGCCTAAGAAATTCGCGGTGAGCTGGTATTCCAACTCCTTGATACGGTCTTTATCGGCGTTACGGAAGAAAAACCCGATCATGCGGTCGGCAAAGACACGTTCCATGAAGGTATTGATGATTTCCCTCAGGCGAAGCTCCCCTCCCAACTGCTGAAAGTAAGTTTCCATGTTTAGAACCTGAAACTTCGGCGCGAGCACCGGGGTCGCTACAACATGCCAAGCTGTAGCCGGGCGGCTTCCGACATTTTACTGGGATCCCACGGCGGATCCCAGACTAAATCGATTTTAACTTCGCCGACTCCTGACACGGCTTTTACCTTCTCTTCGATTTCAGCCGGCAACGACTGCACCGCCGGACAGTGGGGCGAGGTCAATGTCATGATAACAGTTACAGCGCCGCCCTCTTCAACTTTGACATTATAAACCAGCCCCAACTCATAAATGTTTACGGGAATCTCTGGATCAAAACAGGTCTGCAACGCTTCCACGACCTGCGTCTCGATAATCAGCTCATTGATACTCTCCATGGCTTTCCCCTGGGCGTCGAGGGCCGCTATTCCATTCCCAATTGTTGTTTGGCGGCAGGGGATATTCGACTCTGGCTCCACGGCGGATCCCAAACCAGATCGACATCGGCTTCGCCAATACCATCAATGCTGCGCAGTTTCGCCGCGATATCTCTCTTCAAAACCTCTCCCATGCCGCATCCCGGCGCAGTCAAGGTGAAGCTCACTCGCGCTCTGTAGCCGTCCTCGCCTTCGAATACCGAACATTTATAGATGAGCCCGAGGTCGACGATGTTCACGGGAATTTCAGGATCGAAGCATAATCTCAACTGCTGCCAAACCTTATCTTGAATCTCCTCTATCGTAAGGATCGAAGGCGGTTGCGTTGAGGTCGTAGGGCTGATCTGCGGCGTCTTTCCTATCGCATCGCCATCTTTACCTTCAAGACGTACCATATAACCGCGGTCCGTCATGACAGTATAGCTGCCACCGAGCGACTGGGTTAACCATACCGTGCTTCCGGAAGTCAATGTCAACTTTTCGCCGCTTGGAATCATCAGTACTTCGCAATCCCGCGTAATGGTGATCGGTTGTTCAGTCTGCATTCGGTCTTCTCCCTCTTCGGCAGTCAGCGCCCTCATTGGGTCGAAGCGACCTCGTCCACTCCCTTCAGCGCCGCATTAACGGTATGCCAAGCCAGACTGGCGCACTTTACTCGCGCCGGAAACTTGCAAACCCCGGACAGAATCCTCAGTTTGCCGAGGCTGGCGAAATCGCCGCCTTCGACATCCGCCCCGCCGGTCAGCATCCTGTGCATATTTTCGAAAACGCTTTCGGCTTCCAACTGCGACTTGCCCTTTAACTCAGTGGTCATCATCGAAGCCGATGCCTTAGAAATGGCGCACCCGGATCCCTTAAAACTGATGTCGCGGATAATGCCGCCCGCCAGGTCCACGTAGATCGTCACGTGATCACCGCAAAGCGGATTGTATCCCTCGGATTTCCGGTTCGCGTTTTCTATCTCGCGAAAGTTACGCGGACTTCTATTATGATCCAGGATCACTTCTTGATAGAGATCGTCGATTTCCGACATTAGCCGAACACTTTCAACACCCGGTGAATACCACGCACCAGAGCGTCGATTTCTCCTTTGGTATTATAGAGCGCAAAAGAAGCCCGCGCCGTGGCCGGCACACCGAAGCGCTGCATGACCGGCATCGCGCAATGATGCCCGGCACGTATCGCGACGCCTTCTTGATCGAGGATAGTCCCCACATCGTGAGCGTGAACATGATCGAAGACAAAGGACAAAACACCGGCCTTTTCTTTGGCCATCCCGATGATTCTAAGCGTCTCGACAGCCGAGAGTGCGTCGGTGGCATAAGCCAGTAGATCGGTCTCATGGGCGGTCACCTGGTCCCAATCAAGGGCGTTCAGATAGTCGATTGCCGCGCCCAAGCCGATCCCCCCGGCAATGTGGGGCGTTCCGGCCTCAAACTTGTAGGGCAGAACATTGTAGTGGGTCTTCTCGAACGTCACCAGGCTGATCATGTCGCCGCCTCCCTGGTAAGGGGGCATGGCGTCGAGCAGCTGGGACTTGCCATAAAGAACCCCTACCCCGGTAGGCCCAAATACCTTGTGCCCGGAAAACGCATAGAAGTCACACCCGATATCCTGAACATCAACCTTCAAATGCGGCACTGCCTGGGCGCCGTCGAGCAAAACCGGAATACCGCGCTCATGGGCCAGTTGCACCACTTGCTTGACCGGCACGATACTACCCAGGGCGTTGGAAACGTGAGTGACGGCGACCAACTTCGTCTTATCATTCAATAGCTGTTTATACTCCTCAAGGACAAAGTCACCGTCGTGGTTAATCGGGATCACGCGAAGTCGCGCGCCGATCTGCCCGCACAGCATTTGCCATGGAACGATGTTCGAGTGGTGCTCCATGGCTGAGATAACGATCTCGTCGCCTTCCTTTAAAAAGGTTCTCCCATAACTCTGCGCAACCAGATTGATCGCTTCGGTGGTGCCACGCACGAAAATGATTTCCTGCTGGCTCTTGGCGTTTAGAAACCCGCGAATCTTTTCGCGCGCGGCTTCGTAACTCGCGGTTGCCACCTCGCTAAGATAGTGAACTCCTCGATGGATGTTTGAGTTCTCGGATTGGTAATAACGGCTGATGGCGTCGATCACCGCCTGGGGCTTCTGGCTGGTAGCCCCGTTATCCAAGTACACCAACCGTTTACCCCGGACCCGCTCCTGAAGAATGGGAAAGTCCTGCCGGATCGTTTCAACATCGAAAGACGCCTTCCGAGTGCCCGGGGATTGCCGTTTCTGAAAAGCTTTCATCGTTTGTTGGTCCCTATCGCTATGCTTTCCTTCCTGAAACTCCTGAGCAAATAATCGTCCAGAAGAGCCCTAAGCGGCGCTATTCGTATCCTACCCACTAATTCGCTGGCGAACGCATAGCTCAACAAACTTCGTGCGTCATCCAGATCAAGCCCGCGCGACCTGAGATAAAAGAGAGCGTCCTTATCCAGCTGGCCAATGGTCGAGCCGTGGCTGCATTTAACGTCGTCGGCGTGGATCTCCAACTGTGGCTTGGTGTTGACTACCGCATTCTCGGAAAGCAGCAAATTCTTATTGGTTTGACGGGCGTCGGTTTTCTGCGCGTCCTTATGCACCAGAATTTTGCCGTTAAACACCGCGCGCGACGCGCCGCTTAGGATACCTTTATACAACTCATTGCTCCTGGCTCGTGGCCGCGCATGTTCAATTTCGGTGTGATTATCCACATGCTGGTGGCCGTCCAGCAAATACAACCCGTTCAGCACGCACTCCGCGCCTTCACCGTCGAGAACTGCATGAACGTCGTTTCGTACGAGGGCGCCGCCGAGGGTGATCGCGTGAGCAGTCAAGTTGCAGTTACGGCTCAGCCGAGCCTCCAGCGCGCTGACGTGAAAACCCTGACTCCCCTCCCGCTGTAAGCGGTAGTAATCGATCACAGCATCTTCTCCGCCGACAACTTCAGTAACCACGTTGGCTAGATAGGGTTGCTCGCCAAACCCAACGTAGCTTTCGACCACCCGCGCCTGGCTTGCCGCTTCAAAAACGATCAGATTGCGCGGATGCGACATCACCGGTGCGCTGTTTCCGACAGAACAGTAGACAAGGTAAATAGGCTCCGCCAGGACGACACCTTTTGGAATTAAGACGAAAGCACCCTCTTCGACGAAGGCGGTATTCAGCAAAACAAAGGACTGCCGTGGGTAACGGGTGTAGCGCGACAGATGAGGTCCGATCATGTCGCTATCCGCCATTATTGCCTTCGCTAGGTTTTCCACCCGTACTCTTGGCGGTAGGCTGCCCAGGGAAGAATACTCGGGCGAGAAAACGCCGTTTATAAAAACCAGACGGTTGTCGGTCGGACTAACGAAGGACGCCGCATGTACGTCCGCCGGCTTCAGTCGTTTGCCCTCGCCATTGGCTGATTGAAATTCGGTGGACACTATCGGGTCGATACTGGTATAGCGCCAATCCTCGTCGCGGCTGGTTGGAAAGCCCTGTTCATCGAAACTGGCCAGCGCGGCGTTCCGTAAATCTCGCAACCATGCGGGCGCCGCAGATTTCTTTTGCAACCTTTCATGAGCGGACAAAAACTGTTCTTTGTGTTGAACCTTGACCATAGAGATTATGTACGGCGACTATTGCACAGCAGCCGTTTCGGCTTTTATCCAGTCATAGCCTTTCGCTTCCAATTCCAGGGCCAAGTCTTTGCTGCCGGATTTTACGATACGGCCATCGTAAAGCACATGGATGAAATCGGGAATAATATAGTTTAGCAATCGCTGGTAGTGCGTGATCACGATCATTGCGCGATCCTTCTGTCGAAGGGCATTGACGCCACCGGCAACAATCCGCAGGGCGTCGATATCGAGTCCCGAATCGGTCTCATCGAGAACCGCCAGCTTAGGATTCAGAACCGCCATCTGAAGAATTTCATTTCGTTTCTTCTCGCCGCCGGAGAACCCTTCGTTGAGCGGCCGGTTAAGCAGGCTTTGTTCCATTTCCACCAGCTTCATTTTGTCTTTGATCAAGGAAAGAAACTCCATGGCATCAAGCTCGTCCAAGCCCTGATGCTTACGCACAGCATTGAGCGCTGCTTTGAGGAAATAGGTAGTGCTGACGCCGGGAATCTCAACCGGATACTGGAAAGCGAGAAACACCCCTTCGCGCGCCCTCTCCTCCGGCGTCATCACCAGGAGGTCTTTACCTTGGTACAGAACCTCCCCTTCCGTGACCTCGTAGTTTTCGCGCCCCGAAAGTACATGCGCCAAGGTACTCTTGCCGGAGCCGTTGGGTCCCATAATAGCGTGAATCTCACCAGGACGAACAACCAGATTGATGCCCCGCAAAATCTCCTGGCCGCCAACCTTGGTTCTCAAATTTCTGATTTCCAACATAGATCCTTCCTTAAAGAAAGCCGCCCGATCAGCCCACTTTCTGCATCGGCGCCCGGAGCAGTCGTCTTTTCAGACCATGCCGGTCCGCGATGTCGCGTATGGATACACCTCCCAAGAAATTAACCAGCAGTGCCTGCGCCTCTTCCCACACGCTCTTCTGCAGGCAAACGGCGCAAAACGAGCAGTATTCGACGCCCTTTTCCAAACATTCCATCAACACTAAAGGCCGTTCGACCGCTTCGTAAACATCTTTGATGCTGATGGTGTTGGGCGCTTTGGCTAATGTGAATCCGCCCTTGGAACCGACATGCGAATGAACCAGTCCTCCGGCAACCAAATCTTTCATGATCTTTGATAGGTAAAAAGAGGGAATATCCTGGCTCTTCTCTATGTCTGCCCGGCTGATAACCTTGCCGGAGGTCTGCCCAGCGAGGTAAGACAACGCGCGGACAGCATAGTCCACCCGTCGCCCGACGTTCATCAAAGAGCTTCGCTCGCTCGCGGCTTTTGCTTTTTTCATTACCTTTTTGAATATAGACCCCTTAGGTCTTTGATGTCAAGGTCGCCGGTGATAACAAGAGTTGCCGCGCCCCTGCATAGTCTTTCGCGCCGCGCCACCGTGTGCTAACGGTATCTTCATGTCGATCTTGAAAGTCGCTCGTCTCGGACATCCGGTGCTGCGAAAGCCAGCGGCTGCCGTCTCCAGCCGCGAGCTTCAGTCCTCTAACACGCGCCAGCTGATCGACGACATGATTGAAACCATGAAGGAATATGACGGCGTGGGCCTGGCTGCCGACCAGGTTCATGTATCCAAGCAGATTGCGGTGCTGGAAGTGACCGACAATCCGCGTTATCCGCACAAGGCTCAGATACCTTTAACGGTCCTGATCAACCCGGAGATTTCGCCTGTGGGCGACGAACTGGAAGAGGACTGGGAGGGTTGTCTGAGCATCCCTGACCTACGGGGAATGGTGCCGCGCCATAGATCCATCGAAGTGCATGCGCTCGATCGCATAGGTGTGCCAATGGAATTTGTTGCCACGGGTTTTCACGCCAGGGTGATCCAGCACGAGTGGGACCATCTGAACGGCAAGGTGTACCTGGACCGCATGCGCGATTTATCGACCCTTAGCTTCCTCACTGAGTTCGCCCGCTACTGGCTTGTCAAATAGTTGAGTTTTCGATTCACGTTTGTCTTTGATAAAGTGAAAGGCTAAAGTCCCGTCATGATTTTTTCCCATCTGCAGGAATCCTTAAACCGGATCATCTCGAGCGTCACACCGGCTGTGGGAGACATCCTTGATCGCGCCTTGTCGGGGTCGGACATTTCCATCGACGAAGCAACCTGCTTATTCGAGGCTGACGGCGCGGATCTTACGGCGATAACTCTGGCGGCCGATCATCTCCGCGCGGCCACTGTTGGCGATGTGGTTACTTACGTGATCAATCGTAACATTAACTTCACCAACGTATGCGTTAAAGCTTGCGGCTTTTGCGCCTTTAGTCGCGGCCATTTGGCCGAGGAAGGTTATTTCCTCCCGATCGACGAAATTATTCGACGTGGCCACGAAGCTCACGAGTTGGGCGCCACTGAGGTTTGTGTACAGGCAGGCCTGGCGCCGGCGCTCGACGGCAGGCACTACATCGAACTTTGTCGCTCGATTAAGGATGCGCTGCCGTCGCTCCATATTCATGGGTTTTCACCGGAAGAAGTTTTATACGGCTCGACCCTTTCGGGTCTCAGCATTCGCGAGTATCTTATAGCCTTAAAGGATGCCGGGGTTGGCAATTTGCCCGG
>CAYZXN010000331.1:0-12392 GCA_964482425.1 uncultured Syntrophobacteraceae bacterium
CGCTCCCAGACTTTTGCAAACGTCCGGTAGGTTTCTTCGAGGTCCTCTTCGTTGGTCGTTTTCGTGTATTTGCTGATGGCCTGCTTAGCTTCTTTGGGGTTGGTGGACGCGACTTTTACGGCTTCCATATAGGCCTGCAGAAAGCTGCGCACGCGGCCGGGATGTTCCTTTATGAAATCTCGGGTGGTGGCGAGCCCGGCATGGACCATCGGAATATTTCTCTCGGGAACATTCACGATCTCTTTAAAACCGGCTTGGCGCGCTTTCAACGTGATCGGCGCCGATATAATGCCGGCGTCGATGACACCCGACGTCAGCGCGGCGAGAATCTCTGGGCCGCTCTTTATGTAAAGCATCTTCACGTCTTGTCCCGGGGTCAGCCCCGCCTCCTGGATGAGAATGCGCGCCAGGTGATCGCTGATGGAGCCGGGAGAGAGTGCCGAAAGAACTTTGCCGCGCAAATCGGCAAGAGACTTTATCTCCGGCTTGGCGAAAATCGATAAGACCACTCGATTGGCGATGCCGGCGATGTAGACCACGCGCTCGCCATTGAGACCGGCTTCGAGGAGTTCGCCGCCAGGAGTAATAATATCAACGTTTTTGCTCAACAGAGCCTGTGTTCCGGTGGTGAGTGGCAGGAATTTTAAATCAACGGAAATTCCATGTTTATTAAAAAGCTTGTTTTCTTGCGCCAGCCAGATGGGCGTGAAAACTCCGCCGATGGCATTATAGCTCGCGCGCACCACGGGAAGATCGGCTGCCTTCGAGCTGTCTGATAAAGTCATGAAAGCCAGTAGAAATATCCCGAAAAAAATATTGCATATCTTGATCATCGTATATCCCCTACTCCTTACCGAATTGGCCCGTGTTCCTCGCCCACTCTGCCAATTGATCGTGACCGGTGAAAACAACTCCTTCGAATTGCTTCGCATAGGCCACGAAGTCGTCAAAGACCTTGGAGCGAAACGGACGGCCAGAGATAAAATCGTGAACCACTAATGGCATCATGACGGCTCGTTCGCCACCCCTCTCATACAGAGCATCGAATGAAGACTTCAGGCCACGGAACATAAAGTCGGGAGGATTGGCATTCCAGGTTGAATAACGCGTCGGCGGGAAAGAAGGATTGGTGATGTCGACTCCCAGGGCAGTGTCGCTATAGGTTGCAAACGGGATTTCCAATATCTCCCGGCCATGCCCTTCTATCAAAGACGGCAAGTCGTCGTTCCACATGCTGCCGTCCCACTCGATATCGGAATGCTCCAGAAGCAAATCGACTGTGTTATGGCTCGCAAAGCAGGTGCGCCAGCCGCGAATGTGTTCGCCAAGAAGGTCTTCGAAAACCGACACGGTTTTCTTGATGAGATTGATTTCCGTCTGGGGTGGAACATTGCACATCATTTCATGCGCATAAGTATGTCCCGCGATGCAGTGACCCGCCTCCTTCACAGCCCGCGAGACCTCCGGGTATTTCTCCAGAGTTGCGCCGCAGATCAGCCATGTCCCGCGGATGCCGTGCTTGCCCATAATCTCCAGCAAGCGCCACGCGCCGCGGCGCGCGCCATACTGTCTCTCGCTATAGTCGAAAGGATCGAGCTGGCCGTCAGGAAACGGGCATGTGGCCTCCTCGGACTGGTGATGCACGCTCACCACGATCGGCAGACGCACGCCCTGCGGCCAGCTAAAGCTTTTTTTGTAAGGCTTTTCATTCCACATACAATGCTCCTTTATGCCGGCTCAACGACGGGCGAACTCAAGCGCCACGTTGCGATCTCGCTGCAACGGGTAAAGCGAAATTCCTCGTGACCGACAAGACGTTCGAGAAACTGCGATAGGACGCGCAAGGCTGCCGGCCGGCCCGTTGCCCAGGTCTGCAGGCTCAGCGTCAGCAATCGCGGGAACTTTTCACTCTCCCGGTATAGAACCTCGAATTCGTTGTTCCAGACGCTGGCTAAACCGTCGGGACCGCCACGCTGCGGATACGGGTAGCCGATATAAGTCTTATCGGCAGTGCTCGTCGTGAAGGGAATTTCGACGATGGTGCGCGAACGGCATTGAAACAAATAGGGCAAATCGTCGTTCAGAAAAGTGCTGTCCCAAAGCATTCCCTCCTCAGCGAGAATCTCGATGGTCTGCGGGCTGATCCGGTAGTCCGGACAACGCCATCCTTGAATCCTGGCGCCGGCGATGTCTTGCAAGACTTGAGACGCTCGCCGAATTATGGACCGCTCTCGCTCTTCGCTTGCCGTCCGAATCGATTCGAAACCATAACCCATGCCGGCGATTTCGTGACCGGCCTTCGCTATCGCCTTCACTGTTTCGGGATACGTCTCCGCGGTAGTACCGAGCACGAAAAAGGTCGCTTTGATGCTGTGCTTGTCGAGCAACTCCAGAATATTCCAGACGCCCCGCCGCGCCCCATACTGCATGGCGCCGCCTACCATATAGTTAGGCCGGTCTCCCGGAAACAGCGGCGCTCCCTCACCGGATTGATGCTCGAAAGTAAGCATCACCGGAAGGCGAACCCCCACCGGCCAACGAATATCCTTCATGTCAGACTTGATCTCCGTGGCCATTCATTTCCTTTCCACCAAAACGTTGCGCGGTGTTTATCGACGGTCTTGAGCAATCCTTCTTTTGACAATTTGCTCCTTAATGCTACTCCGTGAACCAGTCGACTCCTTGCCGCAATCAATAGACGAGTGTTCGCCCGGAGTCAAAGCCGGCAGCAATGAGAAGTCTCAGTTCGTTAAACGGGAGCTTCACTCGCCGCATCGCCGATAGAGAAGTTCTCGCAGGACGTTTGTTTGAAATGGGCTACACACAACTGGAGGAAAAGTCCTTCGAACGGCGATGCGCTCACACTAAAGCGAAACCATCTTGCGATGGCAAATAAATAAACTTCGAGAGTGTTATCAAGCCGGTGGCGACATCACAATGAAACTGCCGCTGCCGCTGGCACCCCGCTTGCGTCCCACGCCTCCCCGATGTCGCGCAGGCAGATCTTCAGCATGCGACTCGCGCGAATCCACTCAAACAATATGACTGCGCCGCATCAAGACTCGACATCAAGTAGAGCGCGACAAAAGACATCCGAGTGCTGACAGACTCCAGCGACGTAGAATCGGATAGACACCCGTGCCTCAGGCCAACCGTATTTCTGACGATGCTGCGAGCTCTCCAGTTTAACAAAATAAGAACGACATAAGGACCTAGCGCCACGCCTGCTCGGCAGCGTCATGACACCGGTCGAAGGTACTCGACCCTTTCGCATTGAAACGCGCGCGATCGGAACCGGCAACTCTGGCCGTTGTTCATCGGACCGATCAGCTTGCCTGGACGGGCGTGCAAGACCCGCGAGTTTAAAACTACAGTGAAGATAGAGGAAGGAGCAAGAATGATCGAAAAGAATACTCAACTGGCCGGAAGCATAAGCAGCCTTAGATTTCTAGGATTAAATCGAAACGCCACTGCGGCCTTGAGCACTTTCGCAAAACTCTCCCGCGCCACTGCCGGGAGCAAGATGGTGTTGGCGTTTTTACTGTTTCCCACGCTCGCCTTCGGCTATCCGTTTAATCTCAATTGGAACGATATGAACGGGGACGAGGATGGCACGGTCGTGTATCGCAAGGTCTCCGGTGAATATCAGGAGGTCGGCATCGTGGGTCCCAACGTGACGACCTTCACCGATGATCCGCCGGGCACTGACGGCGACACCTTTTGCTGGACTGTACGGGCATTTCGCGAGGGTGCAATCTCCGAACCCTCAAACGAAACTTGTGGCAGCGTGCCAAATACCGGACCGGGAGCGCGTAAGGGTCAGAATAAGTAGATGGCAGTAACCAGGCGACTCTCATGATACGCTCTGCATTTAGCCGACTCAGACATACGGACCATAGGCCGGCAATGACATCCGTTGCGCGGCTGCCGGCGACTGGCGGCAAATCAGCGGGGCCTTTAAAAATACTGGCAGTGGTCGGCTTTCAGAACTTTTTCGCTCAAGAACCAGTTCGGGTCGACAATACCCTCTGCTTCGCCAATTAGGTCTGATGGTTTGACGTCGAAGGTTGCCGCGGCCAAGCGGCACGCGTAAAGCCTTACTTTCCCGGTGCGCGCGAGTAGTTTCAGATAGTCGTAAATTTCTGTCGGCTCATTTGCGGCGGCCAAACGCTGCCGCAGCCAAGCTTGATCTGTCGCGTGCCGCCCTTCAATTGTGAGCGATTTTACGCCCTCCTCCGTCAGTGCCCGCACTGCCCAGAGAACAAACAGCATGTCCACCTGGACGCCTTGTTGGGCTTGCACGTACGCAAACGTCAGCGGTGTCAGAATTCTATCATAGCCGTCATCACGCACGACAATTGCCAACTTTTCCATAAAGGCAAACTCTCCTCTCACGTTTCGATCATAAAAGTAACTGTACCCTAGCAACAGTCACTGGAGGTTTCCCGCTGCCAACTGTCACGTATGACAGGTAAACTCCCAGCTTTCGCAGCAACCTGCTTTTGCACTGCCCGGTCGACTCGTACATAAGCAGGATTCGCGCCGGAGCCGAGGAATCTCAAGTTGGAACGTAAAAGTGTAGAAAAATGTAGTGCTAAAACAATTTAGAGGAAATTCAGTCGGTCGTGAAATTTCGTTAAAATTCGATATTTCGCGAGCAGCGCACGTGAGATTTCGTGAGGCGATCGTGAATCACTGTGAAGCAGCGCCAAAAATTGCAGTCTCTGCTAGCATGATAGGCGTGAGAAACGTCTTTGTGATTCGAGCTGAAGAGGAAAGAGATTGGCTCGCCGTACATGCGTTGAACGCATCTGCATTTGGCAGAGCTGACGAAGCCGATCTCGTCGAATCGTTACGGCAACAGGCGCATCCTTACATTTCGCTGGTCGCGGAACAGGACGGCTCGGTGGTAGGCCATATCGTCTTTACTTCTGTGGCCCTGTCAGGCCATCCCGAGCTGAAAATAATGGGTCTCGCGCCGATGGCGGTCTCCCCACAGAGGCAGCGCCAAGGCGTCGGCACCATGCTGGTGCGCGCAGGGCTTGAGCAGTGCAAGCGGCTGGGATTCGGCGCCGTCGTCGTTCTGGGCCATCCTCAGTACTATCCCCGCTTTGGTTTCTCCCCATCCTCTCAGTTCGGGATACGCTGCGAATATGAAGTTCCCGACGAAGCATTCATGATCGTGGAGCTTCAGCCCGGCTATCTTCGCGGCGCCTCGGGAACGGTCTCCTATCTGCCGGCATTTACCCGCTGCTAGACGACTGCCAAAAATTTTTCTTCGCCGCGCGTGGAAAGCCTTCTATAATATTCATCAAGGCCAGTCAGTCATCGGGATCGGCCAACCGCAGCCAAGTCCGATGAATAGAGTGACGAGCAAAGCGTCTAATCAGAGATTTTTTCCAAGCCGCTAGGATTTTGGAGACCCAAAAGACTTTTTTATGTGCGCGCCGGTAAATGATAGCTTTTCTTTGAAACTCGACCTCTCTCCGCTCATCCGTGTCTTGCTCGAGCTTTGATTCAAGCTTCGTCGATTTCTCGAAAACGAATGAGAGCCTATGAAACCCTCAAGGCCTTCGAATCGCAGACGGTGCGGGACGTTTGTCGCGCCGTCCGGTATTTTCACAACGATGTCCGCCTGATTTTATTTCTGCTGTTGCTCACTGCCTGCTCGACGGCGTTCGGACTGCTGCAGGCCTGGCCGCTCGCTGTGCTGGTCGATTCGGCCCTGGGTTCCCACGGCAGCAACAGCTGGATGCATACGCTGTTTCTCGCACCTCTTCCGGACGATCCCATAAAGCGCATCGTCGGCCTGTCGGTCATGGCTTTGCTGCTGCGTTTCGGCCAGGAGCTGATCTCGATGGCGCGCCGCCTGCTCACCGCACGCATCCATTACAATGGCCTGCTGCGCGTGCGCGGCGATCTGTATCGCAAGCTTCAGGCGATGCATCTCGACTATCATCGTTCCCGGCCCATGGGCGACTCACTATTCCGGCTGACTACCGACACACTGGGTTTTCAGGCGGTGCTCACAGTCATGATCAATCTGCTCCTCGCCGTTATCACGCTCTGCGTGATAGCCGCTTTGCTGGCGGGACGAAGCATGTCGCTCACGCTTATCGCGTTGTCGATAGCGCCGCCGCTCATTTGGGTCAATGTCATCTTCGGCCGGCGGCTAACCGAGAAAACCCGCAAGTCGAAAGAATCCGACACCGCTTTTACAACTTCGCTGCAGCGTTCCATGTCGGCGATCGTCCTTACCCAATCCTTCGGCCGGGAGGAGGATGAATTCCATCGCTTCGGCGCGAGCGCACGACGGTGCGTCCGCGCTTGGTTCGGCATTCACCGGCAGGAGGTTGGTTACGGGCTCAGTGTGGGCGTTATTCTGGGGATCGGCGCATCGCTGATTCTGACGTACGGAGGAATCCTGCTGCACCGGCGGGCTTTGACTCCGGGCGAGCTGATGATTTTCATGACCTACCTGGGAATGATATACGACCCCCTTTGTCAGATTACCGGTTTTAGATTCAATCTCGAAAACGGCCTGGCCGGAGCCCGGCGTGTGTTCGAGATCCTGGAGCGCGATGCCGCGGTCGGCGACGCGCCGGGGGCAAGTTCGCTTTCGCTCCAACCGCGCACCCTGACTCTCGAGGCTGTCGGCTTTCGATATCCTCACGCGCGGAAAACTCTGCACGGGATCGACGTGACCATAAAGCCCGGGGAAAGCATTGCGTTCGTCGGCTCCAGCGGCGCCGGCAAGAGCACCCTGCTCAATCTGCTACCGCGTTTCTACGATCCGACATCTGGAGGGGTAAAGCTCGATGGATGCGATCTCAGACAGATTAAGCTGAAAGACGTGCGCCGCCATGTTGCGCTGGTTTTACAGGAAAGCGTCATTTTGCCGACGACCATAGCCGAGAACATTGCTTACGGTTGTCCGGCGGCGACTCACGAAGAGATCAGAGAGGCAGCGCGTCTCGCCGGCGCGAGCGGTTTTATCGAAGCATTGCCGGAGCAATACCAAACAGCCCTGCTCGATTCGGGAATGAACCTGTCAGGCGGGCAGCGCCAGAGAATCGCTTTGGCACGGGCGCTTCTGACTCGGGCTCCCATCCTTGTGCTCGACGAACCCACCAGCGCGCTTGACGCCGAACACGAACGGATCATCAACAAAACGTTGGACTCTCTCAAAGGCAGGCACACGGTCGTGCTCGTCAGCCACCGGATCAGCACGATCATGAGTTGCGATCGCATATGCGTCTTGAGCCAGGGAACGATCGTCGAACAGGGCAGCCACCAAGAGTTGCTGAATCAGTCCGGCATCTACGCCGCCATGGCCAAGCAGCAACTGCACCGCGATTCCCCGGTGTTTCCGGAAGCAGCGTAGCGCGCCTCCTCGCAATAATTTTCTGGCTCCCATCCGCGCTTTCTGATATTGACCGCATTGCTCTAAACATTCACCAACAGAGCCTCGACAGGAGGTTTCCTATGAAGCCGATAGCGTCGCTTTTGACATGGCTTGCGCTGATCATGATACCGCCCGCAGCTTCGGCCGCAGACCGGCTACTGGGGGTCCATTCGGCCCGCGTCATGTCACAGTCGATGCCTTGGATTGCCGAGGAGGCGGGACTTTTTCGCAAATACGATCTCGAGTTTCCGCTGGTTTACATCGGCTCGTCGCCACTGGCGACAGCAGCGATGCTTGGGGGCGACGGCGAATTGCTCATGGATGGCGGTCTCGGCCCGGTGCGCGCGTTCGTTCAGGGGACCACCCGAACTCGTGTGCATCGGCGGTCAGAAAAATATTTTGACCCAGAGTATCCTGGCCAAGCCGCCGGTCAAAAGACTCGAGGACCTTCGCGGTAAAAAGGTGGGCGTAACCCGCATCGGCGCCACCACCCATTATTTCGCCGTCCAGGCGTTCCGCAAAATAGGAATGGAAGCAGGGCGAGATTACACGATGATTCAGACCGGCGGCGCACCGGAGATGCTGGCGGCGCTGGTAAGCGGAGCCATTGACGCTGGAACTTTATCGTCTCCCCTCGACGCTCAGGCCATCGCCCAGGGATACCAGTACATCGTCTATGGGCCCGATCTGCGTATTCCTCAGGTGGCGGTCGGTTTCATGACACGGCGCTCGACCCTTGCGAAGCGACCTCAGGTTCTCGGAAGATTCATGCGAGTGATGGCCGAAGCCGCCAAGATCCTGCACACCGATAAGGAGTTTACATTCAAAGTTTTGGGCAAACATCTCAGGATCAACGATCGGAAGATCCTCGAAGCCGGGTACAACGCCGAGATCAAAGCCCTGGAGCCCAGGCTGACGATCAGGCCCGAGGCTTTTCAAGCGGTGCTCGACGACGTGGCGCAGATCGACCCGCGCGCCAAAAAGGTCAAGCCGCAGGATATCATCGACAGCAGATTTCTGGACGAGATGACCAGGAGCGGTTTCTTTGACAAGCTCTGGGGAGAAGAATCGTAAGACCTGTTGCCCAGCCAAACAAAGCAGTCGAGCGGTATTTGAACAGGCCGCTTACCGGCGCTGTTGCAATTTCGCCAGGAGTCGAAGGATTTCCAGATAGAGCCAGACAAGCGTTACCATCAGGCCGAACGCGCCATACCATTCCATGTACTTGGGCTTTCCCTGCTCAGCGCCCCGCTCGATAAAGTCAAAGTCCAAAACCAAGTTCAGGGCAGCGATAACCACTACGAAAATACTGAACAGGATGCCGAAGGGGCCGCTGCCGTGAATGAGTGGGATGTTCACCCCAAAGAACCCAAGAATGAAGCTGATGACATAAACGAAGAGAATACCGCCGGTGGCCGCGACAACGCCCAGCTTGAAATTTTCCGTCGCCCGGATCCATCCGGACCGATAAGCCATCAAGAGTGACGCCAGCACGCCGAACGTGAGAAACACCGCCTGGCTGACGATGCCGGGATAGTTGCTTTCAAATACGCTCGAAATCCCTCCCAACGCCAGACCCTGAAGCGCCGCGTAAACAGGCGCGGTCACCGGCGCCCAGTGTTTTTTGAAGACGGTAACGAGCGCGACGACGAGGCCTCCAAGCGCACCTACCAGGATGAAACCGCCTACAGCCTCGCCCTGATTCCAAGTGAATGTGGCGGTAACCAAGAGAATGGCGAGCAACAGCGCGGTCTTGTTGACCGTACCGCCAACCGTCATCGCTTCGCTGCCATGGAGAGTTCGCTCGCTGCGGAAAGTGTTCTCAGTCAGAGCCGGATTGCCGGATTTCATCGCAAGGTGCGCTGCCATATCGATTTCCTACCTCTGTCCGGTTAATTGTTCATAGAAGCGTCTTGATTGCACGCGGGTTACTTAACGTGATCTCAAGGGACGAAAAGCTTGAACGTAGCATAGCACGAATCCATTCATCGCTCGCAATTTTTGAAGGGAGAGTGCCTGGACTAGCCGTCGCGCAGAGCTGAAAGGAGCGCTCTGGACAGCGTGAGCAGCATGCCCGATGGTAGTTCGATGGCGGAGAAAAGACGCCGCGGCGATGGACACATCGCCGCGGCATTTATTTTTAGGAAACGCCGAGGAATCGCCTTAATTCATCCTGCCACGGAGCAGGCTTACTGAACTCGTCTTTGACCTTTTCAGCCTCTTTGGCTGAGACATACGATTCGTCGAACTCCTGGCCGAAGATTTTTTCCCAATCGCGCACGAAAGCCTTATCTTTCGCCATGCGGGCAAGAGACGACTGCAGCACTTGAACCGTATCCCGGGGCGTTCCCGGAGGCAATACCAGCACGCGATTCAAGGTGCCATGCACGCTGTTGTAAAGAATACGAAAAGCGTCCCACAACGGGCCGGACGGCGCTTTGCCGCGCGCTTGCTGGTAAGCCTCTTGGAAGGTCGGAACCCCTTTGGGTACGGTCGAGGAACGAACGATTTTGCCGTCGTCGGTCAGTTTACCCGCTTGCCAGATCGGAATGACCTGCTTCTTCTCGTATAGCTCGACGAAAGCACCGCCGCCGACCAGGTGGGCGTCACTGGCGTCGAAATAACTGGCTTCGCCGCGCTCAACCGCGCCGCGGATAACCGCCGTTCCGGCGTATGCACAAACCGTCTTGTAGTCTTTAATGCCGAGAAGAGTCATCGCCATGCCCCCCATGACACAAGACGAGTCCGTTTTGGAGCGCCCGGCCACGGCGATCTTGGACGCATCGATTTGTGTCAATTCCTTGGCGGAGTCGGCTTTCAAGAAATCACGCACAATACCGATCCTCACTCCTCGCACACCCCAGATAATCGGCATCTTTGCGATATCGTATTCGACACCGGTGCCGATAATGCCCGCTTGCAAATGCGAACCGCCGAACAGCCCGATGCTCGTCCCGTCCGGTTTCGTACGGTTGTAGAGATAGGCTCCCATAATCATGCCGCCCGCGCCCGGCATATTCTGGACGATAATCGACGGGTTACCCGGCAGGTACTTGGGCAAGTGACGGGCGATGATTCTCGCCTCGAGATCATGACCACCGGCGGGCGGAAATCCTATTAAGATTTTTAGCCGTTCGCCTTCGAAGCTCGATGCCGCCCGCGCGGCGCTAGGAACCGCTGCGAGGGCCAATCCAAACACCGCGATGACAATCCATGACGTGATCGATTTGCAATTTAATACGCTCGTTCGCATAACCTTTTCCTCCTTGGCTCGTTACTTTACTTTTTCTTTTTCGCTTCAACTTTTTCCAGGACGAAAGGAGCTTTCGCCAGAACTTTGCCGTCGCTGTTTAAAGCCTCCAGTGTGTACGTGGCCGGTTCCAAGAGCTTGGCGCGAATCTCGTTGTCGAGAACCCAATGCGTGCTGAACGTCCCCTGGTCATTGGTCTTAGGTGTCGGCTTCACCATCGCGCTGATATCGGAGGGAACGCCGCCGATCGGGATCTGCAGTTCAAGTTCCTGGTTGGGCGCAAACCCGGAACCGGATATGGTTACTTTAGTTTTCCGTTCATAGGGCACCGGCGAAGGGGAAACCGCCAATTTGGGGCTGATCTTGGCTTTGACTGAAGCTCCTGAAGCACCCTGCCCGCAACCCGTAGCCAAACCTGCCGCCAGGGCTGATGAAAAAAGCAGACCTCCAACGGCAAGCAACGTTCTCCTTGAGATGTTCTGTACTGACTTCACGTAAATCTCCTTTCTCAATAAAAAATTCGCCGCATCAAAAACCAACTCGCTAAAAAATCGCCGCCCATAACCAGTCGTAAAAGCCTTCGGCCCGTTCGAGAATCACCGCTTCGAGCTGTGGAAAAACCGCTTCGGGCCAGGGGACGTTCAAAACCAGATGGAAAACAGCGACGAGCAGCAGCGCCATCGCGGCGCTGCACTTCAACGATAACCAAAGATTCTCGTCCCCCTGAAATTTCAGATAGAGAAGAACGAACAGCGGCACGGCCACGACGAACCCGACAAGACGAACGGCGGCAAATAAACCTACGATCCAGAGAAACGTTTTGACGGCACGGCGAATCACCAGTGACATCGGCACGCTGCGGTCCACCGGAAGGTCCATCATACCGCGAGTATCATCGTCTTCGCCGGGTCTCCGGCGCGCGACAAAATCGCCGGCGAGCTGTCCGACGCACAAGAAAATCGCGGGAATACCAATCACCCACGGGAACAGCCGGGCGTGGATGTCCCATTCGGCGGCGGTGGTGACGCCGAAACTGAACGCAGCGAGAAATATCAAAGTAAATATTGCGCCGGGATTGAATTTAAATGTGAACGGCGGCTTGGTGCGGCCGCTGTCGGACTTACGCTTTTTCAGGGCGCCGCGAAAACCGAAGTAGAGACTGACCACGATCATCAAGCCGATGACAATGACAATCGGCCGGGCCAGCCAAGTCCACTCGTATCGCGTTACTGAAATGAAGAGATAATTCTCGATGATTTTGCTGAGCACCACTCCGAGAATCACCGGCGGCCGGGGCCAGCTAAAGCGTTTCATGAACCAACCCAGCAAGGAAAAAGCCAACAGCGACCAGAGATCGCCGTAATGACTGGTGGCCTGAAACGACGCGACGAAGACGATGCCGATGACAATGGGCGCGATCAGATGAATTCTGATCAATGCCACCCGCGCCAGCGTATTGGTGAACAGCAAACAAATTACCGTGCCAAAGATGTTCGCAATCACCAGGCTCCAGATCATCGTAAAAGTCACGTCAAGGTGCTTTGTCAGCATCGCCGAACCGGGCGACAACCCTTGAATTGTCATGGCGCCCAACAAAAGCGCCATGGACGCGCTTCCCGGAATGCCGAATGCGAGCGTCGGAATAAGCGCGCCGCCTTCTTTTGCGTTGTTCGCAGTCTCCGGAGCGATCACGCCCCGGACATCGCCTTTGCCGAACGACTCCGATGCGCCTTTTTC
>CAYZXN010000332.1:0-4785 GCA_964482425.1 uncultured Syntrophobacteraceae bacterium
CCAGTTCTTCAGGATTTTTTTTGCCGCATAATAGCCGGGTAAGCCGGTCATGCCGCCGCCGGGGTGAGTGCCGGAACCGCACAAGTAAAGATGTTCAATGGGCGTGGCGTATCCCGCCCAGCCCGGCACCGGACGCATAAAAAAAATCTGGTCCAGCCCAAGCTCGACATGATCCAGTTGGCCGCCGGTGATGCCGAAGGTCTGCTCCAAATCGACCGGCGTCAAGACCTGCCTGTGTAAGATCGAGTTGCGGAAGCCCGGCGCGTAGCTTTCTATCACGCCGACGACGCTGTCACCGAGCGCTTCACCCTGCTCATTCCAGTTATTTTCTCGCAAAGAGTAGGGCGCCGATTGCATCCATACCGACATCACATGCTTTCCCGCGGGCGCTAACGCCGGATCGCTGATGGAAGGTATCGTGATTTCCAGGAAAGGTGCGCGGGAGAATCTGCCATATTTCGCATCGTCGGCGGCGCGTTCGAGATAATCCACCGTTGGGCCGATGTGAATGATGCCGCCCAAGTGTGCGGCAGGGGCGCTGCCAGAGCCGTTTTTGAAGTACGGCAGAGTCTCCAAGGCGAAATTGATCCGGGCGACTGTGCCCCGGGAACGGATGTTTTTGACCTGAAGCAGGAAGTGTGGATCGAGATAGGTCGGCGCCACCAAGTTCAAGAGGGTGCGTTTAACGTCCGCATTGGAAATGACAACGGTTGCGAAAACCTCATCGCCGTTCGCCAGCACAACTCCGGTGGCGACACCGTTCTTGGATGCGATGGCGGCCACTTCGACGCCGGTGCGAATCTCGGCGCCGAATTGTTGTGCGGCGCGAGCGAGGGCTTGCGGCAGTTGATTGATGCCGCCCGAAACAAAATCGGGGATGCGAAAGGCGCCGTTGGATTGTCCTGATAGATGGTGCAGAAAAACGTATGCGGTTCCTTGAGCGCGCGGGCCCACGAAGGAGCCAAGAATTCCGCTGGCGGCAATGGCGGCTTTAAGCGGTTCGCTCTCGAACCATTCGTTTAGCAGATCGGCGATGCTCATCGGCAGGATACGCAAAAAATCGTACATTTCCCTTTTGCCGAGGCGATGAAAACGGAAGCCGACTTTCAGCAGATCGACAAGATTGAACTTCCCGTCCCGTGTTCCGTCAGGCAGTGGCAGGTGGTTTAGACTGTGCAGAAACCCCGTTAGCTTTTGAATGAGCGCGCAAAAGAGAGGAAACTTTTCTGCATCGTTTTTGGAAAGACGGCCGATGGATTCGGCGATTTTTACCGGATCGCGTGGAATTAAAAGCGAAGGGCCCTCAAGCGCTGGCGCAAACAGCAAAGGATCCGAGGCCAGGATCTTCAGTCCATGTTTCTGCAGCTCGAGTTGTGCGATGATATCGCTGGAAAATGCCCCGGCCAGAACAGCGCCTGTGGAATACTTAAAACCAGCGTAAATCTCTTCAGTCGCAGCGATACCACCGATGATGGAGCGTCGCTCCAAAACCAAAACCTTCTTACCGGCTTTGGCTAGATAAGCGGCGGTGGTCAGCCCATTATGGCCGGCGCCGATGATAATCGCGTCGTAGTGTTGCACGACGGTTAGATGAAGCTCCCTTTCAAGTCCTTGAGGATTTCAAGAGCTGCGAGCCTTCCGGATGCCGCCATGACGCCTCCGCCCGGATGCGTGCACGCGCCGCACATGTAAAGATTCTTGATGGGCGTGCGGTACTTGGCCCAGCCGGGCACCGGCCGGAGAAAGAATAGTTGATCGAGAGTTAGTTCGCCTTGAAAAATATTGCCTTCGGTCAGGCCAAATTCCTGCTCGAGGTCCCAGGGCGTGACGACCTGGCGGTGCAAAATGATGTTTTTTAGATTTGGAGCGTATTCGCTGATGGTATCGATAACGGTATCGCCGAAAGCCTCGCGTCTGTCGGCCCAGGTGCCATCTCTTAAATGGTACGGCGCATACTGCACAAAGATCGACATGACGTGCTTGCCAGGCGGCGCCATGGACGGATCGAGGGTCGACGGAATGATAATATCCATGTAAGGGCGTTGTGAGTAGTCGCCGTATTTTGCGTCGTCATAAGCCCGTTCGATATAGTCGATGCTCGGGCTTATGGAAATCGCTCCCGATAAGTGAGGGCCTTCTCCGGGAAGACAGGTAAAATCCGGCAGCGCATCCAACGATAAATTTACCTTCGCCGATGAGCCGCGGATCTTGAACCGATTAACCTGAGCCAAGAACCCTGAGTCGAGATGTCGTGCATCGATCATCTTCAAGAAAGTTCTTTTGGGATCGACGCTGGAGACGACGACCTTGGCTTGAATCTCTTCGCCGCCGCCAAGCAGCACGCCCACCGCGCGGCCGCTCTTGACGAGCACTTGATCGACGGCGGCTTGAGTTCTTATTTCAGCGCCATAATGGCGCGCCGCATCGGCAATGACGCGGCTGATAGAGCCGGTACCGCCGCGGGCAAATCCCCAGGAGCGAAATGCGCCGTCGAGCTCTCCCATGTAATGATGGAGCAGCACATAAGCGGTGCCGGGAGATCGCGGCCCCATGAAGGTGCCGATAATCCCGCTGGCAGACATTGTGGCCTTGAGCACTTCGGTCTCGAACCATTCATCGAGAAAATCGGCGGAGCTCATCGTCATAAGCTTGGTAAGATCGTAGAGGAGCTTGTCGCCGAGCCTGCGAAAATGGTTGCCCAGCGAAGCCAGCCCAAAAAGCTCCTTGGGATTCCAGGATGTAGGTTCCGGAGGGATCACGCCAAGTATCGGCTTGACCGCCATGGCCATCTGCACCATGAGCTTGCCGTATTCTTCATAGGCTTCCGCGTCGGTTGCGGAATGGCGGGCGATTTCCCGGCGTGTCTTGTCATGATCGCCCCAGCGCGCGAGATAATCGCCATTGGGCATCGGCGTGAAGGTGCTGTCCAGCGGGATGATTTCAAGATCGTACTTGGGAAGCTCGAGCTCCTGAATGACTTCCGGGCGCAGCAAGCTGACGACATACGAACAGACGGAGTATTTGAAACCGGGATAAATTTCCTCGGTGACGGCGGCCCCACCAAGCACATGACGCCGCTCGAGAACCAGCACTTTTTTACCCGCCTTGGCCAGGTATGCCGCGCTGGCAAGGCCGTTATGGCCTCCGCCGATTATAATGGCATCATAGCTTGTCATTGGCTTGGATTTGCTTAAACGAACATATTTGGTAATTTCCTATGCGATGTCAACGACCGGCTGAAAACCTGGCGAGGTTAGAGTTAAAATGCAAAAGCGGGAACAGACACAAACCGGATCAAGATCACTCGTCGGAGATTAATCACAACAGCCCTTGTCTCAACTCTCTCCCGCCGCCGCGCCATGCCCATCGGAACCGCTTTCCACTCACGCACCTCAGTGCTCTGCAAAAGCCAGAACTGGCGCACCTGGTCCGGATATTTCGCGGCCAGCTCCTACGATGTCGTGCACGACTACGAATATCACGCCATAAGAAACACCGCCGGGCTCATCGATATCTCACCCTTATTTAAATACGACGTGCGCGGCAGAGACGCGCTCCAGCTGGTAAATCGGGTCATCACTCGGGATGCCGGTAAATGCGCGGTGGGGCAGGCAATCTACGGTTGTCTTTGCGACGGCGAAGGCAAGGTCATTCAGGACGGCACGGTCTTCCGTCTCGCTGAAGATCATTTTCGCTTTCACCTGGCAGACCCCGCGCTGCGCTGGCTAAGGCTCAATGCCGCCGGCATGTCGGTAGCTATCGAGGAGGCCTCCGAGCAAATCGCCGCATTGGCGCTGCAGGGCCCCAATGCATTTAAAATTCTCCGGAACGTTGTTGAAGGCGATCTCGGAAAATTGAAGTTTTTCCGCCTCATGGCTACAACCCTTGCCATGGTGCCGGCGGTTGTTTCCCGCACCGGCTACACCGGAGATTTGGGTTATGAAATCTGGCTGCCGGCCAGCCATGCGGGCCGGATTTGGGATGCGCTCACCGAAACCGGCAAGCCTTACGGTCTCAAGCCGGCCGGTATGCTCGCCCTGGACGTGGCGCGGTTGGAAGCGGGATTCATCCTGATCGAGGTCGATTACATCGGCGCGGAGAAGGCGCTGATAGCCTCGCAAAAATACTCGCCGTTCGAGATCGGTCTGGGTTGGACGGTGGACCTCAAGAAAGACGTTTTCGTCGGCTGTCAGGCGCTGCGCCGCGAGCAGGCGACCGGCGCCAAGCGCCAGATTGTCGGCTTAGAGGTGGATTGGCGCCACTATGAAGATCTCTACAACAAGGTGGGCCTTCCGCCGCACGTGCCAAGCGCCGCCTGGAGAGGCGGCGTCCCTGTTTATCATGACGATACGCAGGTCGGGCAGGCGACCACCGGCGCGTGGTCTCCGGCGTTGAAAAAATATATCGCGCTGGCGACCGTCAAGAGCGAACATGCAAAGCCGGGTACCGGGCTTGAGCTGGAAACAACGGTGGAGTACCAGCGCAAGAAGGTAAGGGTAACTACCGCCAAACCGCCGTTTTTCGACCCGCCGCGAAAGCGGATGCTGTTCTAGATTCGTTTCGATTCGACCAGCTGATTTTTCGGCGCCGGCAGGGCGGCGGACCCAACGGTCTATTCTCTATTTCTATTATTTTATTTGTGCTCCAGGCGCACCGGAATACCGCGGCCGTGGAGATATTGTTTGCACTCGCCAATCGAATACTCGCGATAGTGGAAGATCGAGGCGGCGAGCGCCGCGCTGGCGTTTCCCTGAATGAAGCCGTCGTAGATGTGCTCCAGAGTTC
>CAYZXN010000333.1:0-34857 GCA_964482425.1 uncultured Syntrophobacteraceae bacterium
AAAAACAAAGAGCGGCACTGGATAGAAAGGAGATTGTGCTGTCCGACCGGAGTTTACTGATGGCTAACCGGGCGACAAACTGAACCGGGACCTTTGTTGGGGACATTGTTTTCAGTAGGGACTGAAGGGATGAGATGACGAGGGCGGGTTGGACAATCGGCTGCCGGCAAGGTGCGGAGGGACACCTCGCCGAATGGCCGGAAACGGAGCTTACTTGGTATCGGCTTTGGCTTTGCCGTCGGATTTGGTTTCTGCTTTCGCTTTGCCTTCCGCAGCCTTCTTTGCGCCTTTGGCTTTGCCCTCTGTCTTGACCGACTCGGATTTAACCTTACCGTCGGTTTTCATTGCGTCGCCCTTGCCTTCGGCGGCATAGGCGGCGGAAGCTAAAAACATCGAAGCGACTAACACGCTGAGAAAACGTTTCATGTAGGAATCCTCCAGTGGAATTTATGGCAATTTTTACAGGAATCTCCGCATAATCGCTTCGCCCTCCGGTCGATTCGAATTATCTCGGTCGTTCCTGATGCCTTAGACGTGCAGAGCCGCACTTTAATTCACAGGCCAGCCGGTTTATACATCTATTGGCTTATTTATGTTTCAATCAGCGAGTAATATCCGCTTTTCCAGGTCATCAGCCGAGGAGGCATAGCTCATGAGTGACGGACTGCCGATTGCGAAAGGACATCAAGACCACCTATTGTTGCCCCAGATGGCCAATCGCCACGGCCTGATCGCCGGCGCGACCGGCACCGGTAAAACCGTCTCGTTGCGGGTCATAGCCGAGAGTTTCAGTCGCATCGGCGTGCCGGTGTTCATGGCCGACGTCAAAGGAGACCTCTCGGGCATTGCCCGGGCAGGTCAAGACGCGCCAAAAATCCGCGAGCGGATCGATAAGCTCGGGTTGAAAGAGTTTGAGTTTGCCGCTTTCCCTACGGTCTTTTGGGACTTGTTTGGCGAGCAGGGGCATCCGGTACGGACAACAATTTCAGATATGGGGCCTTTGCTTTTGGCGCGGCTGCTCGCTCTCAACGATACCCAGAGCGGCGTGCTCAACCTGGTTTTTAAAATCGCCGACGACAACGGCATGTTGTTGCTTGACCTTAAGGATCTGCGCGCCATGCTGCAGTACGTCGGCGACAACGCCGCGCAATTCAAGACCCAATACGGCAACGTTTCGGCGGCCAGCATCGGCGCCATCCAGCGCGGTCTGCTGGAGTTGGAGAGTCAGGGCGGCGAGCGTTTCTTCGGCGAGCCCGCTCTCGAACTCGAGGATTTGATGCAAACCGACGCTTCCGGCCGCGGCGTGGTCAATATTTTGACCGCCGAAAAGCTGATTGCCTCGCCCAAGCTCTATGCGACATTTTTGTTATGGCTGCTTGCCGAACTGTTCGAGCGCTTGCCCGAGGCCGGCGATACGGAAAAGCCGAAACTGGCCTTCTTTTTCGATGAAGCTCACTTGTTGTTCAACGATGCGCCCGCGGTATTGCTGGAAAAAATCGAACAGGTGATCCGGTTGATTCGCTCGAAGGGCGTCGGAGTTTTTTTCGTCACCCAGAGCCCGCTCGACGTTCCCGACATCGTGCTGGGCCAATTGGGCAACCGGGTGCAGCACGCCTTGCGCGCCTTTACGCCTAGGGATCAGAAGGCCGTCAAGGCCGCGGCTCAGACGTTTCGGCAAAATCCGGACATCGACGTGGAAAAAGCGATCACCGAATTGGGCGTCGGCGAGGCCTTGGTGTCCTTTCTCGACGAGAAGGGACAGCCCGGTGTGGTCGACCGCGCTCTGATTTTTCCGCCGCATAGCCAGCTGCCGCCGCTCGCGGCGGTGGAGCGTGCAGCCGTGCTCAAACAGTCGACGCTTTACGGGCACTATGAGAGGGTCGCAGACCGGGAATCGGCCTATGAGATGCTCAAAGCCAAGGCTACACAAGCGCAGCAATCCGGACAACCTCCCGCGCACAGCGGGGGCTCTTGGCAGTCGGACGCGGGAAGCATGTTCGACGCATTGGGCAAGAGCGCGGCGCGGGCCATCGGCAGTCAAATTGGACGCGAGATCATCCGCGGAGTGATGGGTTCCCTCTTTGGCGCCGGCACAACGCGTAAACGGCGCTGAAGCACGGCGCCATCAAAAATTTTGAGGCGGCGGAAGATTGCCGCCGATGCAGGTCCAGAACAGCGGTTTGAAAAAAGCCGTGACTCGATTGTTCTGCAGCTTCCGTGTGTCAGGATTTGCCATCAGCCGGTTCCGCTTCTTCGGACAGCTCGTTTGCGGCAAGGCCGCTGCCAAGCTGGGTGGCATACAGCTGGGTTATCTCAGCCCCATAAAAAACTATCAGCGCCGAATAATAAACCCATAGCAGGACCGTAACCAACGACCCGGCTGCGCCGTAAACAGCGGCAACGGTGCTTCTTCCCAAATTGAGGCCGATCAAAAATTTTCCCACGCTAAACAGGAGCGAGGTCAGAGCCGCTCCGAGCAGGACATCTCTCCAGGCGATCTGAACGTCGGGCAAAATTTTGTAGATCAATGCGAACAGCAGCGTGACGAGCGCAAAAGAAGCGGTGAGATCGACTGCCGGCCAGATCGTGGCGAGACCGGGCAGAAGGTGACCGAAGTACTTGCTTATGGCCGACAAGACGGTCGTGACGATGAGGGATATCAGCAGGAGAAAACCGATCGCTAAAAGCATGGCGTAGGAGAAAAAGCGGGCGCGAAGAAAAGCCCACCAGGCGACGTCCGGCTTCGGAGTGACTCCGAAGATGACGTCGAGGGATTGTTGCAGTTGGCCGACGACCGCGCCGGCGCCGAGCAATAATATGAAGCCTCCAGAAATTGTCGCAAGGACGCCGCTACCTTGCTGGTTGGCTTTCTGCACGATCGCCTGGACCGCCCTTGCGCTTTCCTCGCCTGCAATTCCGGCGATTGCTCCAACGATGTAATTTTCTGCAGCGGCGGTTCCAAAGAAAGGTCCGACAATGGCGATCAGAATGATGATCAGCGGCGCCAGTGACACCAGGCTGTAATAGGCAAGCGCAGCCGCCATCTCGAAGGCGTTATGATTAAACCACTGCCATAAAGCCGGTTTGAGCAACCAAATTACCGAGGTTGCTTTGCTAATGGGACCTCGTGCCGAAATTGTTGGCGCAGCCATGGCAATTATACTCTAGCATATCCCGGTGCGAGGACTGGATCTCAAGTATGTTCCATAAGTTGCAAATCTACCGAGCTTTGAGTTTTAGATGGAAGGTTTTTCTTACTAGGTTTTTCTTCCCAGCAAACGGTAAAACAACGTTGTGGTGATGATCAACGAGACGCCGGCGGTCAACGCAACGCCCAGTGAAGCTCCGAAAATGGTGGCGAAGGCTCCCATAGCTATCGACCCGAGGGATCGCATTCCCTGGTCCATGTTAAAAACGCTCATCGCCCGCCCCAAAATATCCCGCGGCGCCTCGATCTGAATGATCACCCGGCTGATGGTGCGGAAGCTGACTTGTCCGGCGCCGACTACCCCGAGTAGGAATACCGAAAGCCAGAACACAGGTGAGAGGCAGAAAAGGATGAGGAAAATAGGCGTGACGGTGGTCGTGATCCACAACAGCCACGCTCGGTTCCATCGTTCTCCCACCGACGCAAGAAAAGTAAGCGATGCAATCGCGCCCACACCCGGCGCCGCCATCAGCAGCCCCAGCCCCTCGGGACCCACCTCGAGAACTTCCTTGGCAAAAACCGGCAGAAAGCGCTGGTACGGGACAATCAAAATACTGAAAGTATAGGCCGCGGCGATGCTGCTCAAGATTAGCGGCGAAGCCCATACGTACTGGAAACCTTCCTTGAATTCGCGCACGAAGTTTTGATCCGGATGCGTTGCCCTTTGATCGTTCAAACGGATAAGTAGTAATCCCATTGCTGAAAGAATCAAGCTCGCCAGGAAAATTTCATAACAACCGCCGACGCCAATCCACAGAATCAAGATACCGCCCGCAGAGGGGCCAACGATGCGCGCGAAGTTAAAGCCGATCGTGTAAAGCGAAACAGCGTTCATCAAGTCCTCACGCGGCACCAACTCCGCCAGGATAGACTGAGAGGCCGACGGATTTACGGCGCGGATTGAACCGAAGAGAACTTCCAGCGTGAGAAGGTGCCAAAAATCGAGCGCTCCAAAGGTATAGAGGACAAGAAAAATGACGACCGGAATGGCAGAGGAGAATTGAATCAGGATCAACAGGCGCTTGCGATTGTAGCGGTCGACCAAAACGCCACCGAGAGCGCCAAGCAACAAACGGGGCGCGGCGCCGCACAAGCCAAGAACACCCAATGCCATGGCCGATTCGGTGATCTCGTAGGCGATCCAGTACAGCGCCACTTCTTGGATAAAATGGCCGAGCGACGCCAGCAGATCACTGGACCAGAATAACGCGTAATCCCTGTAGCGTAGGGAATGAAAGATGCGAATAGGATGAATCTCCTTCCGGACTGTCGCACAGCTAAAGCAATCGTTGCTTATAGCCTGTCCCCGGTCGATAAAAAAGGAATCGAAGCGCCAGCCTTGATAGCCATGCAGTAACTCACCGGTGCAGAACTTAGGTCAGTCTCAGAGGCGGGAGCTCAGGACGGCGATCGAACTCGGGCAGCGGCTATAAATATCCAAACTGGGTTGTTACCGAATGCGCCAGCTTTGGCTGCCAAAGAGAAGAGCGGTTAAAAAGAGATCAATCCGCAATGTCGCGGCTCCGGTTCGAGGCGCGGGCCTGTATCGAAGCGGTCCTGGCCGAGCGTCGCCGGGAAAAGCGACGCTTAATGGCCGGTGCCCAACTGAATGCGAGGCGGGATCCAAGCAGAACGGCCAGCACTACCCCGTATTGCACCGGCCGGCGAATGTCTGACTTGACGAGCCAGTAAAAATGCAGAACCGCCGCCGCCGCCGAAACGTAGATCAGACGATGTAGCTGCTGCCAGCGCTTACCGAGGCGGCGAATCATCGCGGCGGTTGAAGTAATCGCCAGCGGGACCATCAGCACAAGGGAAGTGAAGCCTGCGGTTACGTAAGGACGCTTGAAGATGTCTTTGACGATTGCATTGAAGTCGAAGAAATGGTCCAGGACCATATAAGTCAGAAAATGCAGCACGGCATAGAAGAACGCGAAGAGCCCCAACATCCGGCGAACCTTGACCAGGGCGTTCCAGCCGGTAATTTTGCGCAGCGGCGTGATCGCCAGCGTGGCGAGCAAGACGAACAAAGCCCAGGAGCCGGTAAAGCGCGTGATCGCTTCGATAGGATTGACTCCCAGATCGTCAGTGAATGCATTGAAGACAAGCTGGCCGAGTGGAATGAGGCAGACGACGAAAACGGCAGGCTTAAGCCAGGACAGCATAAGGTGCAGTGACTCGAACAGGCAGACGTAGCGAATCGAAAGTCGGAGCTCCGAAATCAAAGATTAGCATCCGCACAACACGGCGGACGCTCTGATCCCTGTTCTGCCCAGCGTGTTTCGCCTCAATAGAATTTCCGTAAATCCATGCCGCTGTAAAGCTGAGCGACCTGTTCGCTATAACCATTGAACATGAGGGTCTTACGCCGGAAGAATTCGCCGATCCGGCGCTCCGTGGCCTGGCTCCAGCGCGGGTGATCGACGTCCGGGTTGACGTTCGAATAGAAGCCGTATTCTTGCGGCTGCATCATGTTCCACGATGCCGGCGGTTGCTTTTCGACAAAGCGGACTTTTACGATGGACTTGATGCTTTTAAAGCCGTATTTCCACGGCACCACCAGCCGGATGGGCGCGCCATTTTGCGCCGGCAGAACCTGTCCGTAGAGGCCGACTGACAAGATCGTCAGCGGGTGCATGGCTTCGTCCATCCGCAGTCCCTCGACGTAGGGCCATTCCATGATCGGCAGTTTTTGCCCCGGCAATCGCTTCGGGTCATGCAGCGTGACGAAATGTATGAACTTTGCGTTGCCGGTGGGCTCAGCCAGCTTCACCAGGGAGCTCAATGGGAATCCCACCCACGGGACCACCATCGACCACGCTTCGACACAGCGCAGTCGATAGATTCTTTCTTCCAACGGGCTGAGCTTAATCAGGGAATCGATGTCGTAGGTCTTAGGCTTCTTGACCTCTCCCTCCACCGCTACGGTCCAGGGACGCATTGGCGTAAAATGCTTGGCGTTTGCCGCAGGGTCTTCCTTGTCGGGACCGAGCTCATAGAAGTTGTTATAGGTGGTAATTTCTTTAAATGAGTTCTGTTTCTCATTGATGCTATAGGAGCTCTTTTTCAGGCCGACAAACTTTTCGTCGCCCGCGGCTTTCCTGGGCGCCAGCCAGTCCGCTCCGCTGAGAACCACTCCGGTCGAAACAGCGGCTGCCGATGCAGAAAGCAGAAACTGCCGCCGGTTAAAGTAGAGCTCTCTCGGAGTGATGTCGGACGATTTTACATCCTCTGCTTTCTTGATCAGCATGGCTCCTCTTTCTGGCTAATCGGCCGGTGACGGGGACAACGATATTGTCTCTAGCCGATCGTGCCGCGCTTGTCCATAATTAGCTTGGATCAGTTTGCTGCCGACGGCCGCGGTGGCACAAGCAATCTCGGCACAAACCTTGTTTTCTCGCCGGTTCTGTTTAGCTGCCGCTTTCGACCGTTCGTTGCGCCGCTGATAATCACCTCACAAAGAACGTGTGGCGGTGATCCAAAGTTCCCGCAATCTATAAGGCCTTAAATATTCTTAAGATTTTGGGGGGCATGGCTGCCCCCCGACGCTGCTGTGGTTTAGTGAAGGTAGGTTTTATTTTTCGATACTGTCGCAAAATCATCATCGCAGCGAAAGTTGTGAGAAGATTTTCTGAGGATCTCAATTAATGCCGCTTGGGCTATTTTGTAGGCTTCTCTGTCGTTATCGGAATATTCGAACGCGACCTCGCTGGCTGCCGCGATAAGTTCGCCGAGCGTCGTGTCGAGCCGGTTAGTCTTATTATCCATTATCCCTCCTTGGTCTGTAACGTGAAAAGCGTTGCCTGTGGGCGGGCAGTTCTCGCGTTAACTTTTAGACGTCCGGCAAGAAAAAAAGTTGTACTGTGTTTTGCCTCTGTGAGGCGCGGCCCATCGCGATCAAGCTTCGGGAGGCGTTGCGGATTGTTGCTCGACATTTCGAAAGAGCGGAATCCGCTTGATGCGGTCGTACTCTTCTCTGGATATATGGCCAACGTCGGCTAAGCGGGCTAAAACGAGGTTTCGTCTGTTAAGAACACTTTTTTCATGCGCTGCTCTTGGATTAGGAAGCAGCGCCGCCAGGGTTGCGGCCTCGAGCGCGTTGACATCGGCGGCTGATTTATCGAAATAATGGCGCGAGGCGGCCTCGGCGCCGTAGATGTTGCGTCCCAGCTCTACAACGTTGAGATAAAGTTCGAAGATTCTCGTCTTTGACAGCGCGTGTTCGAGTTGCCAGGCGATGACGATTTCCTTCGCCTTGCGCAACGGGTTTTTCGCCGGGCTCAAGTAGAGATTGCGCGCCAGCTGCATGGTGATCGTGCTGCCGCCGCGCCTGAAGCTCATGGTTTCGACATCCTTTTTAAGCGCCTCCTTCAGCTCTCGCACATCGACTCCCTTGTGACTGAAAAATGACGCATCTTCGCTGATGAGAACCGCTTTCTTCAAATGGCCGGAAATCTTGTCATAGGAAATCCAGATCTGTTGGCGCGAGGCGGGCAGCCTTTTTTGCTTGTTTTCGCGGTCGCGCAGGTCCATCAGCGCCGTCTCCTTGGGATTTCTCTTCGCCAACACCGACACGTCCGGCAGGGCCGTGTAGAGATAAACCAACGCACCGGCCAGCAACGTCAATAACCAGCTCTCAAGAAAAATTCTTCTCATGGGCTGCTAAAGCGGCGGCGGCCTTGCGGGTCATGGAGGAGACCGGATACCGATTAAGCGCGGCGGGAGCGATCCAGCGCCAGGCGCGGTCAGGCAGTTCGATGCTGTCTTTGACGCCGACTTCGATAAGAAAAATCGGCGCGCGAATGCGCCGGTAAGTGATGCTGTGGCGAATCTCGTCCAGCGCACAGGCGGAATGCCGGGACAGGCCCAGCTCTTCGAGGTTGCGCCCGATCGTTTCGAGCACGGACTCCCGCGCTCGCTGCTCGCCCCCCGGAATCTCCCACAATCCTGCGAGTAAACCGCTGTCGGACCGCCGGCGCAGCAGAATCTTGCCGTCGCAGCGGACAATCGCCAGCGGCCAGGTCACGTTTTTGAAGTTTAGTTTTCTGCGCGGCGCGGGGTGCCCGGCCATACGATTCTTCTTGTGCGAGTGACAGTGGCCAGCCAGCGGGCAGAGCCGGCAGCGCGGCTCTCCTGGAAGACAGATTGTTGCGCCGAGTTCCATGAGTGCCTGGTTGAAGCGGCCTGGTTTGGATTGCGGCACCAGTTGCCGGGCGCTCTCGCGCAGCGCGTTTGTACCGATCGGGTTAAGTAGCCGGCTTAGCACCCTGCGCACGTTGCCGTCGATTGCGGCATAACGCTTTTCGAAAGCGATGCTGAGCAAAGCGCCGGCCGTATACTCGCCGATTCCGGCCAGTGCGCGCAATTGACCGTAATCCGCCGGCAGCGCCCCGCCATGCTGGCGCACGATTTGTCGCGCCGCTTTCTTTAGATTCTCCGCACGCCGGTAGTATCCGAGCCCCGACCACAACTGCAGAACCCGGCGCAGCGGCGCGCGATCCAGCGCTTCGACCGTCGGCAAATTTTGCAGAAACGAGGCATAATAGGGGAGAACCGTTCTCACCTGGGTCTGCTGCAGCATGGTTTCCGAAATCCAGATCGCGTACGGATCCGAGGTCCGCCGCCACGGCAGATCTCTCTTATTTTTTTCGTACCAACCGAGCAGTTTGCGCCGGATCGGCGCAAGATTCGTTGCGGCCATCGAATGCAGTTCAGTGCGGATTGCGATATAAGGGGCACTTTAAACGAAATCGCCGGTGAAGGAAACTTGTAATCGTCGTGTTGCCAATCTTCTTTGGGATTTTGACTTCCGTGTGTTTCGCCGTCGCGAGCCTCTTGGCTCAGCGCGGCTATCATCTGGCTGCCGCGCCGTGGGGCGCATGGATCACGATCGCCGGGAACTGCGTTTTCCTGTTCGCGGCGCATTTTTTGCTGCACTCGGAAACCCGGATATTCGTCGCCGACAACCTGATCTTCGTCGCAGTCGGTCTTCTCGTGCCCGGCGTGACACGGGTCTTGAGCTTTCGCGGTATCCGCTCCATGGGCAGCTCGACCACTTCGACGATTATCAATACGACGCCGATGTTTTCGACGATGCTGGCGATACTCCTCCTTGGCGAACGCCCCGGGCCTTGGGTGATGGCGGGAATTCTGTTAACGGTTTGCGGGCTGGTGACGGTCTCATGGACGGGCGCCGCGACAACCTTGTACAGAAAAACCGAGCTGGTCTTTCCGTTTCTGTGTGCGCTTATCTTCGCGATGAAGGATGTGACGGTGCGTTGGGGCCTCGGCGACGGCGGCGGCCAGCCGATCTTTGCCGCCGCGATTGCAGCGCTGACTTCGACCGTCGAGATTTTTCTGATTACGCGCTACGTCCAGGGCGAGAAATTTTTATTGCCCGCAGCCGGCATTTCGTGGTGGTTTGTCTGGTCCGGAATTTTTACCGGCGGCTCTTTCCTCTTCATGTACATCGCTCTGAGCATGGAGCGGGTGACGATAATCGCGCCGCTGATCAATAGCTACGCCATATTTGTTCTGATGCTTACGCCCTTGCTGGCGCGCCATATCGAATTCGTCACCCGGCGAAAAGTCGCCGGTGCAGTCATGGTAGTCGCGGGAATTTTTATGGTGTCGCTGGGCAAGGATTAGCTGACTGCACGGACGACACTCACGACGCGGACTCCGGCGCCGTAGGCAGCCCGGAGAAGTACCAGATCACCAGGAGGGTGACGCCCAGCAGCTCCGGTAGCGACGGAGATACCTGGATCAGCGCGCCGCCGAGAATGCCGCCCAGCGAGGAGCCGATAAAACCAAAAAAGCTGTAAACGCCTGTCGCCGTGCCGCGGCCGCCGGGAGGAATCCGCCTGGTGAGAAACGTCGGCAACAGCGGTTGAAACAGGCTATAGCCGAAAAAAAAAGCGGCTCCACTGGCGTAGAGCAGCAGATCGGACTGGGCGCCGATCAGGTACATCGCATAGCCGGCCGCGGCGGTTAGCCATCCGATCTGTATGGGCATGCGAAAACGACCGGTTCTTTCGGCCCGGCGCATATAGGGAAATACCAGGACAACGCTGGGCAGGAAAATAATTAGATAGACCTTCCAAAGCTCTGATCGATCGAGCCCCACCTCCGACCAGCTCAATGGATAAGTGAAGAAGAATAAATTGAGAGTAAAAGAAAGAACGAAGGCGGCGACAAAAATCGGCCGTAACTCGCCGTGCAAGAGAATCGGCTTGAAGGCCATGGCAGGTTCTTTCATGCCCAGAGGCCGGCCTCTGGGAAATGACGTGGCGGCGAGAGTCATGGCCACGAAAGCCAAGCCGGCCAGAACATAAAAGAGGCCGCTCAAGCCGATGCCGGTCGCCAGCAGGGGACCGCCCAGAATGCCGATGATGAATGCGGAGCCAATGGCAATCCCAGTGACGGTAAACGCCTGGGCACGCACCGCCGGTCGGGTGAGATCGGCCAGGGCCGCCAGCGCGACCGAGCCCACCGCGCCCGTGCCCTGAATCATACGCGCTAAAATAAGTTGGGAAATGTTCTGCGCCAGCGCACAGCCGATGCTGCCCAGTCCGAACAGCGCCAGACCGATGAGTAAAACGCGCCGTCGTCCCCAACGGTCGCTGGCCCATCCAACGGGAATCTGCAGCACGCTTTGCACGAGGGCATAGACGCCGAAGGCGATGCCCGCCAAGGCAGCACTCGCGCCGGGATACCGGACTGCGTAGACGCTGAAGACCGGGAGAATAAGAAAGATGCCGAGCAGACGCAGCGCGGAAATCAGACTGACGACAATCACAGGCACGATTTCAGCCCGGGTAAAAGAGTGAGGATTGTCAGACAATTTGGTGAGAGATCTCCGCGATCTGTGGTTAGTCAGAAAGAAAATCAGCTCAATTTACATGCTTTGGTAAAAATGGGAAGGGGCGTCAAACGCCCTCTCGCTTAAACAGGTTCTTCAGTCCCGCTTTCCGGCTTTGTGTCGATTTGCTTGGCTACCACGTGGAACGGCGGGCTGGCCTCTCCCATATAAAGCGTTCGATGCGGAAACGGAATTTCAATTCGTTCGGCATCGAAGGCTTTTTTCAGCCGGCGACGATACTCCCGCCCGACCATCCATTGTTTGATAGGCAACGTTTTGAGGCGCGCTTTAATGACTACCGCCGAGTCGGCGAACGAATCGACCCCGATGATCTCGAGCGGCTCGAGCATCACCGAACCGTACTCGGGTTCGGTCTGCAACTCGGCGGCGACCCGGCGCATCACATCCACGACGCGGTCGGTATCTTCCTTGTAGGCGACCCCGATGTCCATCAGATAGGCAGACCAGTCCTTGGTCATATTAGACAACGTGTTGATCGAACCGTTCGGAAAGACGTGGACAGTGGCGGATTGATCGCGCAGAATAATGGTCCGGAACGTGATCGCTTCGACCAGCCCGCCGGTACCGTTGATAATAGCGACGTCGCCGACCCGAACTTGATTCTCGAGAATCAGAAAGAAGCCGCTGACAAAATCTTTCACGAGGTTTTGCGCCCCGAATCCGACGGCCAGCCCGACCACGCCGGCACTAGCCAAGATCGGCGCCACGTTGACGCCCACTTGTCCGAGGATAGTTAAAATTGCGGTGAACCACACCAATCCGACCACGATCGTCCAGAGCACACTCATGAGCGTACGCACCCTCATCATGGCGGCGCCGGGCACCGTTTCCGAAGATTCGCCGGCGCGCACCAGCAGTACTTCGAGCCGGTTGATCGCCAGACGCAAAAATTTCATGCCGAGCAGCGCCGCTAAAAGAATCAAAAGAACCCGAAGCGTTGCCTGCGCGAAATTAAATCCCAGATCTATAAACTGCGGCAGGTATGTTTCAATTGAGCTTGCGAACATTCCAAATCCTCCTCGACCGGTTCGGCGCTTTTGCCGCGCCTCTATTGCGCGCCAGTCAGAATATTACCGTCTGGGCACCGGTCCTTAATAAAACGTCTACAGCTTCGAAGCAATTCAAATTGACAATTGACGCATAAACGGCCCGCTGACCGCCCCGGTCACAGGGATGACAATCACTTGGAGAAGGAAGGCCTTTTCACAGGCTCCGGCAAGGTCCGCTGTTGGGAAATCGACAAATCTTTGCAGGATCCGGCGATTTACTCCGATCGTGAGGCCGTTAGCAGCGCATGCGTGTCGCGCAGCCACGGATCGTTCTCAATGAGACGCGAGAAGTTTGTATAAACTATTTGCGAAATCACTGCTGAAGAATTTTTTCTAAGTTCGGCAAGCCGGTCGACTACTTTCTCAATGTCTCCAGGCATGCCGATCACGCCTTTTAACCACTTTAGTCCACCCGGGTTATCGGTCTCGGTTAGCAACAGGCGGTCTGGTATCTCTCGCGCGATAGCCTGGATCGCTTCCGAGTAGAGAACTTCGACGCCGACGGTGAAGCATGCGCCGAACTCGACCAGGGCGCGCATGATATCGCGCGGGCCAGAATACCAGTGAATTATGGCGCGATTGATGTCGTATCGTTCAAGCAGATCGAGGATTTGCTTTTCACCGCCTTTGGTGTGCAGGTTGACAAGTTTTTTTTGCTCCCGCGCCGCCGCCAGAAAGTATTCCAGCACTTTCATTTGAGCCGGATACTCGGAGCTTTCCTTGACCCAATGAAAATCGAGCCCGATCTCGCCCAGTGCGCCGCTCTCTTCGATGTAACGGCCGAGCTCGGACAGACGTCCGGCATAGTGTGGCGCTCTTCTCGGATGGATTCCGAAGGTCGGCAGTACGAGATCGGAGCGGCTCGCTATCTGCTGCAGTTCGAGATACGACGGCACATCCATGGCCGTGGCGAACGTGAAGATTCTTTGCTGCTCGATCTCCTCGAGGGCCTGGTCGAGCAGGTCGCCGTATTTATCCAGGTGCACATGGGCGTCAATGAACATAAGCTAACTCCGCCTCCAGTAGATCCACAGGCCGATGACGGCTACCACTGCGGTTATCGAATACATCAGAGAAAAATTCTGATCGACTAAATCGAGAAACGCTCCCAGTGTCAACGATCCCAGACCGATGCCAAGATCATAGAAGCATTGGTACTGTGCCATGGACTGGCCGCGGCGCTGCGGCGAGGTCTGGTCGACGGCGACCGTCATGAGCGCCGGCTGTGCCGCGCCTGTGCCAAAGCCGGCGACAATTGCGGCGGCCATGAGGCATGCGGGGGAAGAGGCAAGCGCCAGTATGCCGATTCCCATGACATTTAGAATCAATCCGGGCACGATCACGGCGCGCCGGCTGATACGATCAGAAAGCGGTCCGGCAACCGGCCGGCTCAGCAACAGGCATAAAGCGTAAAGGCCGAACCATAAACCGGGATTTTCCAGGCCGAGCTCCAAAGCGTGAATCGGCAGGAAAGTGAGAATGCCGCCATGGCCGAACGACAAAAAGGCTACCGCGATGGCAGGGAGCATGGTCTCGGGAATTACCAGCACTTCGGTCCATTTCAAACCCCGGGAGCTTTCTCTAGGGCCGTGCTTGGGCTCTCGAAGGAAAAAGGCCAGGAGCAGGCTTAAAGCGAGGAGCGCCGCTGCGCCGAGGAAAACGCCGGCATACTCGAAACGCTGCAGTAGCGCGAAGCCGGCCACAGGGCCGATCGCTCCTCCCAGGCTGCTCGCCATGGCGGCATAGCCGATCAGCTCGCCGCGCCGTTTCTGCGGCGCGATATCGGCCGCCAGGGTGGCAATCGCGGTGGTACAGCCGGACCAGCCGATGCCGTGAAGCATGCGAAAAGGAATCATTAAAAGAACGGTCGGCGCCCACATGTAGCCGAAGTTGCCGATGGCGAAAAGCGCCACTCCGGCGATGAGAAAAGGCTTTCTGCCGATGCGATCGATGAGCAATCCGATGGGAATTCGCATCACTGTCGCTGTGATGGTAAAAACCGCCATGACCGCGCCGATAACCGTGGAAGAGGCGCCAAAGCCGACGAGATAGAGCGGCAGGATGGGCCGGGTGAGATGGTGCGCCAGGAAAAAGCTAAATCGATCGATCCACGTGAGGAGAAAGTCTTTGACCCAGTTTTCGGATTGTAATTGGTCCCGCTGTGGCACAGTTGCCGCCGTTGAAGCCGTTCGGGCTTCAACATTGCGGCAGGGGCAAATTAAAGTCAATCCGCTGTTGCGGCAGGAGACGATTTCGGAGTATGTAGTTGCCGTGATTTAATTTGGACACCATGAGTATAACCCATTTTCTAAGGGAGGAGTGCAATGATCATCAGTCGCCGTCATTTTCTTACCAGAGTCGCCGTGGGATTGGCGGCCGCGCCATGGATTGCCGATCCAAGCTGGGCGCAGCTTAAAGGCAAGCTCGGCTACATGAAGATCGTCGATGTTGCGGCGATGTTCATGGCGGTGGAGAAAGGGTTTTTCAAGTCGGAGGGTCTGGAGCTGGAGACCGTACCCATGGCTGGCGGTGCAGTGATCGTGCAAGGCGTGACGTCCGGCGATCTGCAGATCGGCTGGACCAACGTGATCTCGCTTTATCAGGCGCACGTCGAAGGCTTCGATTTCAAACTCATCTCGGCCGGCGCCAGTAACGTCAAAGCAAAACGCGAGAGCCACGCCATGATGGTGCCCAAGGCATCGCCGATCAAAAGCGCCAAAGGTCTCGAAGGAAAGACCGTGGCTGTCAATACGCTGAACAACATCGTTCACTTGATGGCGCGAGCGTGGATAGACAAAAACGGCGCCGACTCGAACAAAGTCAGGTTCGTCGAGTTGCCCTTTCCGCAAATGGAAGCGGCTCTGGTGGGCAGTCGGGTCGATGCGGCCAGTATTCACGAGCCGTTTGCCACTGCAGCCGTGGAGAAGGGGGCGAGCCGGGTTCTTTCGCAACCTTGGGGCGAGGTGCTGCCGAAGTTTCTCATCGCCGGTTGGTTCGCGTCGGACAAGTGGATACAGAAGAACAAGGACATGACCCAGGCGTTCATTCGGGCCGTGGGCCGCGGTGTCGACGCGGTCCATGCGGATCCGGAAGCGAGTCGTGCCGCGATGGTGAAGTGGGCGGGGTTGAATCCCGGACTGGCTGGGAAGATCGGCCTGCCGCTTTTTGAAAAGAACCTGTCGGAGAAAGATCTGCAGGCGACCATAGATCTGACGCAGAAATACAAAATGATTGCCCGGGCGTTCAAAGCACGGGAGGTGATCAGCGACCTGGCACCGAAAGCGTAGCGGTCGGGCTGCTTTGAGCGGATGGAGAGAAGGGGCCTTAGAAGTTAGAGCCTGGATTGTCGAGTTTCGCTTCGCAACGAGGTCCGTTATTCCATCACTTGGTATCCCGTTTGTGAATGGCGGCGGTATTTTCTCAGCTGCCTGCGGTTAGCCGTTTCATGCCGATCTTGGAAGTTCAGAACCTCTCGAAAGCCTATCGGCAGTTGGGCGGCGATACCACCCTGGCGATCGACGATATCTCCTGCAAAGTCGAGCCGGGAGAGTTCGTCAGCTTCGTCGGTCCGTCGGGATGTGGCAAGACCACACTGCTGATGTCGATCGCCGGACTGATCGCTCCAAGCGGGGGCAAGATTATCGTCCATGGCAAAGAAGTCAGCGGGCCGCCTCGCAACCTGGTTCTGGTGTTCCAGGAGTTCAACAAGTCTCTGTTCGCCTGGCGCTCGGTGCTGGGTAACGTCCGTTTCGGCCTGGAGGCGCGGGGGAACCACTCGCGCCAAGCGGCGAGCAAGGCGCGCTCACTCATCGATCTGGTCGGTTTGAAGGGTTTTGAAAGTCACTATCCGTGGGAGCTCTCGGGCGGCATGCAGCAGCGTGTCGCCATCGCTCGGGCGCTTGCCTATGAGCCGGAAGTTTTACTTATGGACGAGCCGTTTGGCTCCCTCGATGCGCTCACCCGTCTGGAGCTGGAGGACACGCTGCTCAGATTATGGGACGAGTTGGGCACAACCATTCTTTTCATCACTCACGACATCGAAGAAGCGATCTACTTATCCGATCGCGTCTGGCTGCTGAGCCGGCGTCCATCGCGCATCGTCGAAGAATTGGCCATCGATTTCCCCCGCCCCCGCAATCAACTGACAACCCGCGCCGAGGGGCGATTCATGGAGATTAGGAATCGCATCTATCAGAGGATCAGCAACGAGAGTTCTACATGAACGAGTTCAAAACGTTCAACTGGCCGGGATGGATGATTTTCGGCTTACTCTTGCTCGTCTGGGAGCTCGGCTCGCGTTTGAATCCCGATCTGCAGCCTTATCTGCCGCCGGTAAGTGGAATCCTGGAGGCACTTTGGCGCTTGATTGTCTCCGCGCAAATCGCTGGGCATCTAATGATTACCGTCAGCCGTTTTCTCCAGGCCTACTTGCTGGCCGCGACCATCGCGATCATTCTTGGCATCGTCCTGGGCTATTTTCGATTCGCCCATAGCCTGCTCGAGACGGTCATCGAATTTTTGCGTCCGATGCCGTCCGTAGCGATCATACCGGTGGCGGTTCTGTTGCTCGGCATCGGCGATTCGATGATTGTCGGGGTTACCGTGTATGCCAGCCTCTGGCCGATTCTTATCAACACCATCGATGGCGTCAGGCACATCGAGCGGACTTTGATCGATACCGGCAGAACTTTCGGTCTGAGCGGCCGGCAGATACTCCGGCAGGTGATTCTGCCGGCTGCGGCCCCATACATTGTCACCGGCATGCGCATCAGCTTGTCGATTGCGCTTATTCTCGTTACCACCGCCGAGATGGTGGCCGGCAGCCAGGGGCTGGGATTTTTTATTCTCGACCAAGAGCGTTCTATCAACGCCGCCAACATGTATGCCGGCATTATTGTGGTCGCGCTGCTGGGTTATCTGCTCAACCGCTTGTTTCTGCTGTGTGAAGGCAGAATTCTGAGGTGGCGCGGCGGCATGCTCGCGCGCGAGGCGGTTTGATATGCGCGAGTCGAAGCTCAATGGCCTTCTTTTCCTCGTCGGCCTGCTGATCGTCTGGGAACTGGCGGCACGGGCGCAGTGGGTCAATGCCTTAATCGTGCCGCCGCTGAGCAGAATCTTGCAGGTCTTCGCCGAGCTGTTCTGGTCCGGCCAGATTCCCTCGCAGATACTCGTCAGCATGAAGCGGGCGTCGGCCGGCTATTTTTTGGCTGCGGCGGTCTTTGTTCCTTTGGGAATCCTGATGGGGCTTTCGCAAATGATCTACCGCCTGTTTGAAGTGGTGATCGAGATGCTAAGGCCGGTGCCGCCGCCGGTGCTGATTCCTGTGGCCATGCTATTTTTCGGGCTGGACGATGAAATGAAGATCTTCGTGATCTTCTTTTCCTGTGCCTGGCCGATTCTGCTCAATACCCTTGATGGCGCGCGCAACGTCGATCGGGTGCTGTTGAATACTGCCCGCACGTTCGGATTGCCACCGCGGAAAGTTATCTGGAAGGTTATCTTGCCCGCCGCTGCGCCGCAGATTGTCACCGGACTCAAAGTGAGTTTGCCGATCATGCTCATTCTCGTGGTCATTTCGGAGATGGTCGGCAGCACCGATGGCATCGGTTACTTTATTCTCGATTCCCAGCGGCGCTTCAGGGTGGCGCAGATGTACGCCGGGATGTTCGCCCTGGCGCTTCTTGGCTACACCCTAAACCATGTGTTCAACCTTTTTTATAAACGGCTGATGCCCTGGCATGCGGGGCTGATGCGAATGAAAGACGGCAGTGAGTAAAAAGTCGCTCCTCAGCCTCACGGTTCAGTTTCATAAAAGCCCATACCCCCAGGCCGCGACGCGAGCCCGTTTTAGACTTTGTGCATGCCGCCGCCTGGAGGAGGTTGCGGTTGGTTTTTCCCCGGCAGCCAGTCGGCATCTTTGCGCGGGCTGTTTCCTTTGACCTGGAACTTCGCCCGGCCCATGCCGACGAATTCGATCTCAATCGTATCGCCGGAATTCACCGGCATTAGTCCCTCGTGAAAAGTGCCGGTGGCGACAATGTCTCCGGGATTGAGTTTGACGAAACGTGACAGCCAGGCGATCTGGTTGGGAATCTTGTGCGCCATGGCGCTGGTATTGTAGTTTTGACGCGGCTCGCCGTTGGTCCACGATTTCACGACGACGTTGTGGGGATCAGGAATCTCATCCTTGGTGACAATCCACGGGCCGACACAGCCATGAGTGTCCTGCCCTTTGGGAACGAACTGCGTCCGCCGTACCATGCCGCGCGTGGAAATATCAAAGAACGGCACATAGCCAAAGACGTAGTCGAGCGCCTTGGATTCCGAGACGTTTTTCGTCGGCTTGCCCATGACGAATGCCAGCTCAGCTTCGGGTTGGTAAACCACCGCGGCCGGGATATCGGTCAGCTCTACGGCGCCGTCCGGTCCGACGAGGTCGGGAGATTTATAGAAGTACTCGTTGGGGAAGTTATCCGCAGTGCGCTCCGGCCGGTCAATATAATTACTGAAGGCGGCGATGCATTTGCTCGGGCGGGGTAGGGGAGCCCGCAGTTGAACGCTGCTCAACGGGATGCCTTCCTGCTCATTCAAGATCTTTTCAAAGCGCCGGCGGTATTTGCGCCAGCCTTCGATGACCTCTTCCATCACCCTTTGCGGGCCTTTGGCCTTGCGCGCGCTGACGGCATCGCTGACGTCCACGACCATGTTGTCGTTCTTGATCACGCCGATCCTGTCGTCGTCAAATCGTAGAATCTTCACGCTGTGCTCCCTCCCGTGGCCGATTTTGCGCCTATATTTGCGACAAGCGCCGAGTATTGTCAAACCGATCTCTGGATGACCGATTTTCTGTTCGCGCGTGAGTTTTGAAACGAAACGATCGGGTATTCGGAAAGCGATTGGAAAGTCTTATGGCGGTTATTTCCAGTCGACCGGGTCATAGCCTTTGTCACGGAGGCAGCGATCCACGAAGCCCCTATAAGGCTGCTCCGGCGGCTTGGATCCGAACAATCCGCGCAAGAGAGCATACGTGAGGCTGGCGGCCGCGCTGCTGGCCGCGCCTATGGCGGCGCCTTCACCGGCTCGACCGACCACTGCGCCGCCCGCACCACCGGCGGCAGCGCCAACAGCAGCACTCCCCGCCGTACTGACGGCGGCACTCTCCGCTAGATTCTCCCCCCGCTCACGGGCTACTTCCGCGCGCTGCATACATTCGTCGATATCCCGCTCGGCGACACCCGGCCCCAGTCGCATAAGATGTTCATTAGATGACAGCACGGGTCTGTGACTGGCACACGCTGAAAGACCGATTAGAAGCCACATAATTAGCGCAGTCTTGAGAGTCGTTTTGTTCATATCCAAAATTATCCTGACACTATCTTGATAGGGTGGTCAACCCGGTATGCGACCGCGCTGAGAATCTGTGGACAGGGCCGAGCGGGACAGTAACAAAGTCTTTCTCGACATTTCTTCGTCCTTGGAGTAAAGGAAGCTTGAAATGATCGATATGCTCCATCGAGCAGTTTTTGTTCTTCGAGGCGGGGGCAGTTGACGATATCGAGCGCATTGAAGCTACACCCGAAAGATAGCTGCCTGCTCGCTATCGACGTGCAGAACGACTACTGCCATGAGCCGAGGCCTTTGCTCAATCGGGCATTCCACTGCAGAGCATTCAGAGTATGGTTCACCGACTAGTGCATCACCTCTTCTATGAACTATGAACGGCAGCCAGTGGGATGATTCCCCAAACTGATTAACGCGGCGCCGAGAAAATCGTCCCCGTCTGTATGGAAGGGAGCTGGCAAACCGACTTTTATCAGGTCAATCCTACGCCTGCGGACCGGGTCGGTCATCAAGCCCCGCTACAGTGCCTTTATCGACACAGGTCTCAATCTCTTCCTGCGCAGTCGCAAGATCGCCCGTCTTCTGCTCACCGGACTGGCGACCAACTTCTGCGTCGAGTCCACTGACCGTCACGGCTTCATGAAGGACTATCAAGTTACGCCGGTGGAAGACTGCTGCGCAGCCACCACACCCGAAGAACATCAGGGGACTCTTCTGAACTTCAGCTGTTCTTCGGCGATGTCGCTCAAGTCCACACTGTTCTCGCGGCCTTGCGCAACGCGGCGATCGATAGCCCAGTGGCTTTCTCCGCGAAATAAATGGAGAGCACCTATCTTCCCACCGCAGCGCCTTGCCACCTCTAACGCTTCATCACAGCTTTCAGCGTATCCGCTGCACGATTGAGACTATCGATATAACCTTCGACGATCTTTTGGGTCTCTGCACTGCCGACAGATTGAAGGTCGTGGATAAAACCCGCCTTTTCGGCCCATTTCTCGAGGGATGGGCTCTTGACGGCTTTCAGGATCGCTCCTTCAAGTGCCTGAGCCGCGTTGGCGGGCGTTCCCGGGGGCGCGCCGATCAAGAAAATCGAACTACTTAACGGCAGCACTTCATCAGCAACGCGGCCGAGCTGCTCCTCTACTGTCGGCACATCCGGAGTCAAAGGATGCCGCGATGGCCCCAATGTCGCGATGTTGCGCATGTCTTTCATCCACGGCACCTGGCTGGGTATCGACCGTATAAACAGGTCCGCCTCGCCACGCATCACAGAGGGATTCATGAGCGCTTGGCCACCGTAGCCCGTCACGAATTTGTACTCCAATCCCAAAGCCTTCATGATAAGGACAGCGGGAGGAACCGCCGTTGCGGTGACATCGGTCTCGGCAATGAAGAGCGGGCGCTTGAGTTTCTTGAGATCACTGAGTGAGTGAACGGAAGAATCACCGGACACCCATACCCCGAACGGAGATCTGTAAGGGGAAGCTATCCATACGAATTGCCTGACATCATAAGGAGCCTCGGCAAAGAGGATCTGTGGGATAATCAGCGTACCGACGACAAATGTACCGAGCGAATGGCCATTCGGCTGAGACCGGTATACATGCGAGGTGCCGATTCGTGCCCCTCCTCCGGGTATATTCTGAACGATGATGGTGGTGCCGAGTTGCCGCGTGACCTCGCGAGCCAGTGCGCGGGTCAGCACATCCACGCCTCCGCCGGGAGAGAACGGAGCGACCCACATGATGCGCTGCTTGCTCGGGAATATCTCCGTCTGCGCTCCGAGGCCGGAAATAAACGCGCAGACGGCGGTCATGCAAGTCAAGAAAATGAAGAGTCTCTTCATAGTGCTTCTCCCCTTATCGCCCTATGGTTCAAAACCCATGCGGGCTCGGTCCTGCGGAACCATGGATGTGCCAAGGCCCCCACGTCCACAATCCACTCGCTCGAGATAACTCCGAGCTCATTGGGCACGGGAGGCGGCTTGGGCATATAACTTATGTCAGAGGGTATCCCGCCCAATTCGATCTGCAGTGAAATTTCCTGCTTCGGCTCGAAACCCGAACCGGCGATCATGACTCTGAGCTTTCGCTGATAGGGAATTGGGCAGGGCGAGACGATCAAATCGGGCGATTGCTGATAAAAACCCAGCGGCCTTCTGCCTGATGCGAGCGCAATAAACTTTCGCCCATCACCAAGCCGACGGCAAGACATATAGCGAGCGCCGCCAGCGCGACAGGTCCTGCGGGGAGTTTCGTTGTTGTCAGTCATCGAAGCACCACCTTCAGGATTTTCGTTTTCAAGTTGCTCACGGTTACATGATTTTCTTAAGTCGTGCGATTACATCGGGAGTGGCTTCCTTAAAGAGCTGTTCGAACATCCGCTCGATGACCGGTCCCGGCATGGGCGCGATGTCGAGTTTTGCGCGCTCCGCCTCTTTCAAGAAAGCGGCGTCCTTCATTGTGCGGTTAAAGCCCTCGCGCAGAATTTCTAGCCGCTCCGAAGGCACTCCGGGCGGCAAGATGAGATTCCAGCCGATCACTTCAGGGATGAGATAAACATTGAGCAGAGGTTTATTTTTTTCCGGCACAAGCTGGGTGACCACCGGTACGTCCTTGGGTATCTCCGGGTGAGGGCGCTCGCCGATCTGTAGCAGAATGCGGACTTTCCCTTCCTCGATGAGACTCATTCCGGTCGCCTTAACGGAAGACCAGCCCCAGCCGCATAGCCCGTGCAATTCGCCACGCTCGAGGGCTCCTCTGACATCGGCCGTGCCTTTGTAGCCGCTGATCACATTGAAATTTGTCCCTAAAACCTCGTTAAGGAGAAGCGCCGCCGTACCCAGGGCATCGCCGCGGCCGGTAGATCCGACGTGCATCGCTTCCTTCGCGCCGATAACGTCTTGTATCGTCTTGTAAGGAGTCTCGGTTCTGGCCACGCAGACACTAACCCTATCGGTAAAAGCTCCTATCCAGAGGATCTTTCGCGAATCAAATTTCACCGCCGGGTCGCCCGCCAGCTGCGTCATGGCGGCCACTGTCTGAAACATGCCGAGGGTGAGGCCGTCCGGCTCCACGCGGTTGAAAAGGTGGTTGTAGGAGACCATCCCGCCGGCGCCAGGCATGTTCTGGACGATAAAGGATGGATTGCCCGGAATATGTTTACCCATATGACGCGCGGTGAGCCTGGCGTAAGTGTCCCAGCCGCCGCCCGGTCCGAAGGGCACGATGATGGAGACTCTTTTCTCTTGATAGAACTCCGCCGGCAATGCGCTCGAAGCCAAAACCAGCGAGCCAAAAATTACTGCATATGCCACCAATCTATTTACCCGGCTTGAATTTCGCTGCACAGTGCGCCTCCTTCCTTTCAGCCCCTAAAGGCTGTGACAGAACATCAAAAACACGGGACAATCAGCGCTTCCAGCTGCGGGAAGAGATGCCCTCCGGCCAGGGGATACTGCGCTCCCGAGAAGCGTGATTGCCGGAAAACAGGCTCCCACCAGCGACGATCCGGCCTTGCTCAAAAAGCTGTGCTTCATCAGAGCAACTCCTCCTTGACACTCTGCGGATTCCGCTCGAGATGTGCTTTGCCGCTACACAAATCCTTCCACCCAGCGTAGGATCAGCTGCTCCGCCTGAGGCAACACACCCTCGGGCCACGGTACGTTGAGAATCAGATGGAACACACCCACAATCAAAGCGAGCATTCCCAGACTGTAGGTGACGGCAAGCCAGAGTTTTTCCCGCGCCTGCCAGGTCAGGTAAACGAAAATGAACAGCGGAACGGCGACCACGAAACCGACGATCCAGATCGCTGTGAAAAGCCCGAGAACCCAGCCGAACGCGTTGACCGCGCGCTTGACGACCACTGCCACGGGTACACTACGGTCCACCGGTAGATCCATTGCGCCGCGCAGGCTCTGGTCCTCGTCTTTGCGCTTGAAGAAATCTGCAAACAGCTGCATGACGCACAGCGCCAGACCCGGGATGCCGATCACCCAGGGAAACATACGTGCCTGAATTTGCCACTCGGCTGCCGAAAACACGCCGACGGCGAACACGGCAAGGACGAACAGAGTGAAAAAGGCGCCGGGATTGAACTTGAACCGCAGCGGTTGCTTTTCGGCCGGAGCGGCTTGCGCTTTCCCCTGCCTGGACATGCGGAAGCCGTAGAACAAGCTCACCGCAACCAGTACCATGATTGCCATGACGATGGGCCGTCCCAGCCAGCCGGCGCCGTAGCGGCTCACGGAGATGAAAAGATAGTTTTCGATGATACCACTCAGGACCAGTCCCAGGATGACGGGAGGGCGCGGCCAGCCGAAGCGCTTCATAAACCAACCGAAGAACGAAATCGCGATCAAGGACCACAGATCGCCGAAATGAGCGGTTGCTTGAAATGCTGCCAGAAAAACCACGGCGATGACGACGGGTGCGATGAGATGAATTCTCACCAGCGCAATCTTAGCCAGCGTACTGGTAAACATCAGGCACAGTCCGGAGCCCAAGATGTTGGCAATGGCCAGGCTCCAGATCATGGTGTAGGTGACGTCGAGATTCTTCGTCAGCATTGCCGATCCGGGTGTGAGACCCTGAATCGTCATCGCTCCCAACAGAAGAGCCATGGAGGCGCTGCCGGGAACGCCGAAGGCCAGGGTGGGAATGAGCCCGCCGCCCTCCTTCGCGTTGTTCGCGCTTTCGGGGGCGATTACGCCTCGCACGTCGCCCCTACCAAACGAGGTTGATGCGCCCTTTTCCGATTGCATCGCGTGGCCGTAGGCAAACCAATCGACCACGGAGGCTCCGAGTCCGGGCATCGCGCCGACCCAGACGCCGATGGTGCTGCAACGAATGATAAGAAACCAATGGCGGAATGCGTCCATGATCCCGACCGTAACGCCCTTGATGGCCTCTTTTGGCACATCGGCGATGCGCGTTCCTCGTATGACGAGGTCGACGATTTCCGGTATAGCGAAAATACCGAGTGCTACCGGAACCAGGGGTATCCCGTCCCAGAGATAAAGTTGGCCGAAGGACCAGCGAATGACACCGGTCTGCGGGTCCATACCGATCATGCCGATGGCAAGGCCGAGAGCGCCGGCGATGAGCCCCTTGAGCGGCGCGTTGCCGCTCAACACGGCGACCATGGAAATTCCCAGGATGCCCATCATAAAAAATTCCGGCGAGCCAAAAGCCAGAACGATGGGCCGAAGCACGGGGATGGTGAGAGCAAGCATCAAGGCGCCAAACAGCCCGCCCATCAAGGAGGCCGCGTAGGCTGCGCCGAAGGCTCGACCGGCCTCGCCTTTTTTGGCCATCGGGTGACCATCCATAATCGTCGCCTGCGATGCCGCGGTTCCGGGAACGCCAAAGAGAACGGAAGGAATTGTGTCGGCGGTGCTGCTTACCGAGATAAGGCCGATCATGATAGCAAATGCCATGTACGGGTCCATGTCGAATGTGAAGGGGAGAAGGATGGCCAGTCCTACCAGACCGCCGAGCCCGGGCATGGCCCCGAGCGCAAGGCCCATTACAACCCCGCCGAAAAGAAATAGAAGGCGTGATGGAACGGTCAAATTTTCAAGCGCAATTAAGGCGGCGTCCAGCATGATAACTCTCGGATAAGATTCGCTACTTACTTTCGGAAGCGTCCGTCAAAATCCGATCGGCACTATTGCGACTCTCGGCGCTCATTTATCGGCGACCTAAGCTTAAAGCCGTACTCATGCGCTGCCCCGAAGTTAAATAGGAAAAACAATCCGTGTCAAGATACACCCAAAGTTGTATTTGATAGGCGCTCATTGGGCAGATGCCGGCCAGGCAAAATTTTGCATAAGGCTATTGCACTTCGATCATAGACGTTGTTAGTTCGGCTTTAGGGAGAGCGGGTCTCCCCGATCTCGCAGCAGTTAGCAGCAATCCACGATCCGAGGTGAACTATGGGAATAGATCGGCTTGTTGTTGGATTCATCCTCCAGTTGTTCGTTGTGTTCGCATTCTCGCCAGCGCTGCGCTCTGCGCTGGCGTTATCGCCCGAGGCGTTCCCCAGCAAAGCGATTACCTGGCTCGTTCCCTATTCTCCAGGAGGCGGTTTTGATCTGCACAGCCGCGCCGCAGCCCAAGGAGTGAGCAAGCATTTGGGAGTTCCCGTAATCGTTAAAAACGTGCCGGGCGCCGGCGGAGTCATCGGCTGGAATATGTTATCCGCCAGTAGTCCCGACGGCCACACCATCGGCATGGTGAGTCTTCCCGGCGCGATCGTCTCCGAGCTTTACGGCAAGCCCAAGCCGCAGTACCGTCTCGGAGAATTGTCCTGGATCGCGCGTATCACCGACGGGCCGTATATCTGGGCGATAAGCGCTGAAACTCCCTACCGCAGTTTGGACGACATCAAACGTGCTCCGGAAATTCTGATCACCGGCACCGGCGTGGGTGCGACAGCCTGGGTGGTGGAGACTCTCAGTGCGCAGGTCATGAATATTAACCAGAGAATGATACTCGGTTACAAAAACGCTCCCGAGGCGATCTCGGCGATCCTGCGGGGCGAGGGCCACGGGCGCGCCTTCGGGATGGACTCTCCCGGACAGATGCAGTTCATTCATGACGGCAAGATGGTCCCGTTATGGATCTACGCAGATAAACGAGATCCTGAATTCCCCAACGTTCCCACCGTTGCGGAACTAGGATATCCCGAGCTGGCAGTGCTTGCAGTTAATCGCATCATGGCGGCACCGCCGGGCGTGCCAAAGGAGCGGCTTGCCGTTTTACGCAACGCATTCGCTAAGGCAATGGCGGATGAGGACGTGCTGCAGCGCTTCAAAAAAATGGGTGCAAGGCCCGCTCCGCTGATCGGCGACGAACTGAAGCCCGTGTTAAGCAGGTTTGTCGATTTGATAAAAAAACATTCAAAGGTTTTCGCGGCCGCGGCGGGATAACTAATGAAGCTTCGCAAGACGAACCAAGGTTTGGCGCCGCCATAAATTTATTGCCTTTGTCACGCACCGTTGCAGGCCCGCCGCCTGCATTCGTTAATTGCTCAGAAGCGACTGTGAACGCGCCGGCGGCATTTCCGCCGTCGGCGCGGCGTAAATGGCTTCCAGCAAGCCTTTGCCCTTGCTCAATGTAGCGGGTTCTTAAGTCCTTATTTCTTTGGTCGCTTTCTTCCACGGCGTCAGCGCCGATTCCAGCTCTTTTCTTGTGTGATCATGGTGGGGGAGTCGAACGATATTTTGAAGGTTTGACAAACATGGAGGAGTACAGTAATTAAGGCGCTCGTCCGCAGCTTGGCCGATGGAAGGACGCAGTTGAAAAAAACCACCGAGAAACCTCCGTTGATCAAACGGAAGAACTTGAGTCCGCTACGCGAAGAACTGGCGCGCTCGTCATTCCAAGAATGGATAGTCGCGTCCGCCCGCGCAAGGAAGCTGCGTCTGCGCGGCTTCAATGTCGTTGTTCCTCCGCCCCACGTCGGGCGTCCTCAACTCCTAGTCATTAGCCGGCTGGACCGTCCGTTATAATCGACCGTCCTATCTGCCGTGCAGGTGAAGGTTGTGGATTGTCTGGGTTTCCCTCCGTTTCACTCCAGCTGATTGGTACAAAACCGCAGATCGACTTGTGTGGCATATTGTTTGCGGCTCGAAAACTCGTGAGCCAAAGATTATCATTGTGTGACCATTGCACACAGCCGATCGTCGGTAACACGTATCGGGTCACGAGTGAAGAGGACGGCGTCGTTGTGATGGAAATGATCGTCTGCCAGCCATGTTGCCGGGAGGCGAAAAAACTCGGACTTAAAACCGAGGAGTTCGATCCCGAGGGCCTGGCCATTTCCCGAGCTTAGGACCTGTCCCACCACGCTGATCTACCGGCTGAAACTCTGCCGATCAGCTAAGCAGCAGGTCTCCTCGTTAGTCATACTACAGCGGCGCGTCTGAATTGCTCGCCTCGGCCGTTTTATTGAGAAACAGTCCCGCCGCACCTCCTTGGGGTTGCCGACCTTCAAAGTTCTGGAATCCGCAGATTCAAATGTTCCCGTCCATCGTCGTATTCCGCTCGATGTCTCCGGCATCGAGCTGCGAGAGAGCGTTGTTAGTCCCTTAGGACCGTCATATACTGGCTTGCGGTGGGGAAATCACGAGCTACTTTATGGAACATAGCGGGTCATCGGCCAGCTTGGAGTGAATATGAGCTTGATCGCGTATAACCAGGTCCCTATCCCGTCTTTTATGTATGGCACTGCCTGGAAGAAAGAGGCTACGTCCCAACTTGTGCAATTGGCAGTGGCTGCGGGCTTCCGCGCCATTGACACCGCCAACCAACTGATCCATTACCAGGAAGCTCTGGTCGGCGAAGCGTTGCAGGCGCTTGAAAGAAACGGAGTCGAGCGAAACAGCCTTTTCCTGCAAACCAAGTTTACTCCGGCGGGCGGGCAGGACCATCGAACACCCTATGACGCCTCGGCGGATCTCACCACTCAGGTAAATCAGTCCTTCGATAGCTCGTTGCATCATCTGCATACCGATTATGTCGATTCGTACGTCCTCCATGCCCCGTATTCGCGGCGCGGTCTAGGGAAACCGGACTGGGAGGTATGGACGGCCATGGAAGCGCTTTATCGATCCGGGAAAGCCAGAATGATCGGCATCAGTAATATTACGGCGGAACAACTCAGCCAGTTGTGCGAACAGGCAAAATATAAACCAATGGTCGTACAAAACCGTTGTTTTGCCGTGCTTGGATGGGACGCAGAAGTAAGAGAGATTTGCCGAGACAACGGCATCCTCTATCAAGGCTTCTCGCTGCTGACCGCTAACAGGGAAGTCCTTACCGCTCCGGAAGTTCAAGCCATTGCCCGACGGTTAGGCGCTGGCGTCGCCCAGGTCATCTTTCGCTTTGCCATGCAGGTCGGCATGCTGCCGTTGACCGGAACGACAAGCCAACAGCACATGAAAGAAGATCTGCAGGCCGACCAGCTTCAACTCTCCAGCGAAGAGGTCCGGCGGATCGAGACCCTAACGCTGTAATCGGCAACCTCGTGCGAATCTCATTGATCACTCAAACATGCCGAATTTTTGATTAAGATTCGGTTCGCAACGATCGATAAACGCCATCGTCAACCGGTGAGAATTGCCGGTGGTTTTCGATACGCTTTTCAAAAGCACCTTTTTCTTCATTCGAAAGAATCGCCGGGAATTTTGCGCCGCTGCGCCGCCAGCGTGTAAGCCATGCCTGTCCCAACAGTGCTGGAGTTAACGGATGATCTGCGGCTCCAGTGATGCTGGTGAAAGCGATGGTCGTGTCCGACTTGGGGCCGATGCCGGCGCCTGCGGCGACAAAAAAACCCGCTGCCAATAGAGAAGCTCTTACGGCCGTCGAAGACGAGTAGGTATAGAGCTCCGTTGATTTAGGCCGGCAGCGCTCGAAAATTCGTGAGAAGATTTGGCTGGTCCAGAGCGTGGGGTCTGTTTTGTACGAGAATGGATCGTAGAAAATAAGATCAGGAACCCTGGCGCAGTCCAAGCAAACCGAAAAATCCCCTTTGAGAAGCTCCCAGCGTAGTAAGTCCGAGGCATGTTTCCATTGGCCGTTGTCAAGGATTCGGTACGGCGCCGCATGCCGGAGGTGAGAGAAGGTTCGGGGATTCTTGGCTGCAAGAGTGAGCGCATCGAGATCGCATTCGAAGCTTACCAGGTGCATGGGACGAAGCGACCTCTCGCCCATTTCGGTATAACACTTCTCGAAACACTGAACAGCGGCCATCGCGTTTGACGCTGCGCCCAAGCCGACGTCCCAGATCACCAGCTCGTGGGTTGTGCTCTCTTGCGTCGATAAACGAGAGGCGAGCGATGACTGGCTGACGTAGAGTTTATTGGCCTCGTCGCTTGGCCGATTCACGGAATGCATGACCTCGCCCGAACTGAGCTGGCGGATGCTGGCGAAGCCTTGAGGAGAGATGTGGATCTCATAATCCCCCAGGCGATCGCATTGAGTTGTCCTGGCTTTTTTAGGAGGGTGGCCCGGGTGGTCTTCATCGATCCGCACCAGCTCAAGTCTTTTCTCTTCGTAGAAGGACAGAAAGTCATCACGCAGAATGCTTTCCCTGATCTCTGTCATCAAGCGATGATAGAAAGCTAGGTTGTGAACGCCCAACAGATGACCACCCAGGAACTCATCGCATTTGACCAGGTGGTGAATGTAGGCGCGCGTGAACTGTTTGCAGGCGGGGCAAGCGCACCGGGCATCGAGGGGCGCATGGGAAAATTTGTGCACCGAGCGGCGCAACTGCAGCTTGCCGTGAGAGGTAAAGGCCACTCCGCGTTGCCCCAGTTGCGACGGGATAATGCAGTCGAACATATCGATACCGCGGTAAACACCCTCCAGAATATCGATGGGCGTGCCCACGCCCATGAGGTAGCGAGGAAGATTTTTCGGCAGATGTTCGGTCACCAGTTCCGTCATGTCGCCACGCTGGCGATGACTTTCGCCTACGGCCAGCCCGCCGATGGCCACGCCGTCGAACGGTAGCGAGCTCAAGAAGCCAGCGCTCCTGGCTCTGAGATCGGCATGGCACGCTCCCTGAACGATTCCAAACAGCGCCTGGTGCGAGTCGGCTCGCGCGCGCAGCGAGCGCTCGGCCCACCGATGGGTGAGCTCCATGGCCGCGCGCGCCTCAGCGTGAGAGCCGGTTGACGGAATGCACTGATCGAGAGCCATCATGATGTCGCTGCCGATCGCCTTCTGCATCTCGATGCTGGATTCGGGAGAAAGCAGATGCGATCTCCCGTCCACGTAACTGCGAAAATGAGCGCCCTCTTCAGTCAGCTCCCTGGCGCGCGGCAAAGAGAAAATTTGAAAGCCGCCGGAGTCCGTCAGCACGGGACCGTCCCAGTTCATGAATCGGTGAATGCCTCCGAACGTCTTCAAAACATCAGGGCCGGGACGAAGAAGTAAATGGTAGGTGTTGGCCAAGATAATGCGCGCTCCGGCCGCCTTTAGACTGTCGACCGTCTGTCCTTTTACCGCCGCCTGCGTTCCCACAGGCATGAAAAGCGGCGTCCCGACCTCGCCGTGAAGAGTCTGAAACTTCGCCGCGCGTCCTTTTGAACCGCCGGACTCCTTCTCCACAACGAAGTTCAGGCGGCCTCCGCGAGATCGCAGGGCGTCCTTCAGCGGGAAAGTTTTAGGGACGCGAGGATCTTCCAGCATCTCTCTTAATTCCTCCTTAATTCCTCGCTAGCTCAACCTGCGTGCACAAAAATTTTCAGCCATAACAGGCGATCATCGTAGCGAAAAATCGCGTCAATTAGAATCCGGGATATCATCTGTATTATGAGACCAGCCACGCGCAGGCGGCGGCATCGCAGATAAACATAGTGGCAACCCGGTGTGGTTTTCAATCTCCGCTTCGATGCCGGGATGTGTGAGGGTTACGGGTTCCCGGGAAGTGAATTATCTTTCAAAAAGCCGCGCATTGTTGTAAGCCAACGGCAGGAGGGATTTATGCTGCTCATCAACAACCAAGAAGTGGAAAAGCTCTTCGATATGAAATCGTGTCTCGAAGCTTTGGAAGACGGATATGACGACCTGCTCAAAGGCGATGCAGTGTATCGTCCGCGCCTGGATCTGTGGATGCCGTGCGATAGGCCGGACGGTTATTGGCGCTGGGGCACGATGGAGGGCGCGAGCCGCAAGATCGGCGTGTTTGCAATCCGCATGAAGTCCGATGTTGTTTACTGGCCCAACGGCGACACCGAAGAAAAATACTGCATGCAGCCGGGGACGTGGTGTGGGCTGGTGATGGTTTTTAGCGTGCGCAACGGCGAACCCCTGGCGATCATCAATGACGGTTTGCTGCAACATATGCGGGTAGGCGGCTGCGCTGGTCTGGGGGTGAAGTATCTGGCGCGCGCAGACGCCTCCGATGTCGGCATCTTCGGTTCCGGCGGCATGGCGCGCAGTTATTTGGAAGCCTTTTACGAGGTGCGAAAATTAAAACGGGTGCGGGTTTACAGTCCGACCAAGGCGCATCGCGAAGCGTTCGCCCGAGAGATGACCGGCAAATTGGATCTGGAAGTCGTAGCTGTTGATGCGCCGGAGAAAGTCGTGCGTGATGCCGATATCGTCGCCACGTGCACTGACTCCACCCGAACGGTCTTCGATGAACCGGAATGGCTGAAGGAGGGCGCGCATATCACCTGCGTGCGCGCCTGCGAAGTGGGGCCGAAGGTGATTGAGCGCTGTGATCTGTCTGTGAAGCTCGGCCGCAACACCATCGAGGCCATGGACGAAGGTATGATCCGATTGCACGGTAACGTCGGCTACATTGCCGGTCAACCCGACGAGCGCAGCCGTATTCCCAATCCTTCGGTGGATAACTACAAAGGCGATTACTTCAAATACTTCATGGACGTGCGCGCCGGAAGAGCGCCGGGACGGGCGAACGACAAGCAGGTGACGTTTTTCATCAACGCCGGCACCCAGGGGCTGCAGTTTGCCGCCTGCGCCGGAAAGGTCGTCGAGCTGGCGAAGCAGAAAAAAGTCGGACGCGAATTGCCCACCGAGTGGTTCTTGCAGGATATCCGGGATTGAACTCGCGCTCAATATCCGAGCTTTTCGATTTCCTCGTCGTCCATACCGAAATAGTGGGCGATCTCATGAATGACGGTCAGGCGGATCTGCTCGCGCAGATCGTCGGGGTCTGGAAAGTCCTCGACCAGAGGCTCGAAAAAGAGCGTGATTTTATCCGGCAGGAGCGGCGGATCGAATGCGGAGCGATCGGGTAGAGGAATGCCTTCGTAAAGCCCATAGAGAACCTCATCGTCCTCATCGAGTTCCATCTCCCGCAGTTGGCGCTTGCTCGGCCGCTTCTGCACGACGATTTCGACGTTGCGCAACTGATCGCGAAACTCGTCCGGCAGTTCGTCGAGCACGCGCGCGGCTTCTTCTCTTATTTCTTTGGCGTTCAATGTTAAAATGCTTGCACGAAATCGGTTTGTGCTTCAAGGGAGTATTCGTGCGTCTGACGATCCCACTGTTGACCGCTTTGCTATTCTGCGTGCCGATCAGAGCTCATCTCGCTCACGGTCAGAGCGCTACGATTACCCCGCCCATTACAGACGATCTCGACCGGGAATCGCTTCGAGTGGCGATCGGCCGCAGCATGGCTTACCTGGCCAAGCTTCCGCCAAATCGTCCGGTTGGAGAGCAACCTCGCCGTTTCACCGCCCAAGAAATTTCCGATGGCCTTGCCGCTTTCGACAAATTGCTCGACCGATGGGACTGCTGGTCGTGTCTAGTCGAGGAATTCAACTCGCGTTTCGAATTGGTGCCGTCGAGCAACGATGATGAGCGAAAGGAGGTACTGTTTACCGGTTATTATCAACCGGTCATCGATGGCAGCTTGGTTGAAACCGCCGAATACCGCTATCCGCTTTATGCCAAGCCTGCAGATCTGATTACGGTTGAACAAATTACTTCCGCGCTGGCCCAAAACGTGAGACGGATCACCGGACGCATTGAGAACGGCGTGGTCACACCCTACTATAGCCGGCGCGAAATCGACGAACTCGGTTCGCTGCACGGTCGCGGTCTTGAAATTGCCTGGGTGAAAGATCCGGTCGACCTGTTCTTTTTGCACATCCAGGGTTCAGGCATCTTGCGGTTGACTGACGGCAAACAGATCCACGTCGGTTATGCCGGACAAAACGGCAGGCCATACCGGAGTATCGGGAGGTTGCTTATCGATCAGGGCAAGATCCCCGCCGAAGAAATGTCGATGCAGCGACTCCGGCGGTACCTGGCTGAGTACCCCGATGAACGCAGCGAGATCATGTCTTATAACGAGAGCTATGTGTTCTTTAGCATAAATCAGGAGGGGCCGTTGGGGAGCCTGGAGGTTCCTGTGACAGCAGGACGATCCATGGCTACCGATTCGCGGCTGTTTCCCAAGGGAGCGCTCGCCCTGATTTATACATTGGATCCGGTTCTCGGCAGCGCCGGGCAACTGCTTGGCTGGCGTCCCGTGGTCAGATTTGTTCTTAACCAGGACACCGGCGGCGCAATCCGTGGTTTTCAACGGGCCGACCTGTACTTCGGCACCGGCGATGAATCCGGTGCGCGCGCGGGCTATATGAACAGTCCGGGGAAAATCTACTTTGTGTCTTTGAAAAAACAACGTGATGTACTTTATTAGCGTGGCCGTTAAGGATCAGCGACCCCTGAGATATTCGCCTTTATCTGAGCTGCCTGCGTAGCGACGCGGCTTTCTTTCTGTGTAGTCGTTTGTTGATCGTTCTTTGCCCTGGACGCCCGTTTTGACGTCGCGCTGCGGCGCCGGTTCTTGAAGCGCTACCGCTGAGAGGCGTAGCTTGTTAGAATTACATCGCTATGGAACGGCACAAAGAAACCCGACGTCTCAAAATAGCGCTGGCCATCAGCGTCGGTTATTTTTTTGCCGAGATCATCGCGGGTTTTCTCACCAATAGTCTGGCGTTGCTTTCCGACGCCGGCCATATGCTTTCCGATATTGGCGCAATGATGGTATGCCTCTTTGCTTTTCGTCTAGCGCGGCGTCCGGCCACGCCGGCAAGCACCTACGGCTATCATCGGGCGGAGATTCTGGCGGCTCTGTTCAACGGCTTGGCGCTCTGGCTCCTTGTCGGCGTAATCTTCGCCGCCGCGTATGGCCGGATCAGTGACCCACCCCAGGTAGAGAGTCTCGGCATGATCGTCGTTGCCGTGTTGGGCCTGCTGGTCAACATCGTGGCCGGATGGATTCTTTATGACTCTCATCAGCATAATCTGAACCTGCACGGCGCGTTCATGCACGTGATGAGCGACGCCATAGGCTCGATGGGCGCCATCGTTGCCGGTGTGGTTATGTACTCTACCGGCTGGTACCTGGCCGATCCATTGATCAGCGTGTTCATCGGAGTGCTGATCCTGTATTCTTCGTGGAATCTGATCAAAGAATCTTTGAGCATCTTGATGCAGGCGGTGCCCAAAAGCATTCGGCTGGAGGAAGTACAGCGAACCATCGAGGGTGTCAATGGCGTGATCGAGGTGCACGATCTTCACGTTTGGGCCGTGACGTCGGGAATTTACACGCTCAGCGCGCATGCAGTGGTGGAGAACGGCGAAGATCTTCACGAAGTGCTCAACGGCATTGAAGCCACGCTCAAAGAGAATTTTAGTATCGAGCACACGACCATCCAGTTGGAAACCGAAAGCCGCGAAGAAATCGAATTCAAGGGCTTCTGATGTCCAACGTGCGACTTTCGTCTGCTAAGATTCGCCTAGGTTTCACGAGATGCCGGGGCTCGGCACGGCGGATTTGCGAGAGGGCAATAAGAGTGCCATCAGCGCCACGCTTGCCAGTGA
>CAYZXN010000334.1:0-21248 GCA_964482425.1 uncultured Syntrophobacteraceae bacterium
CCGAAGGAACGCAATTGATATGCCACCATCATCGCCTCAGAAGGCAAATGGCAGTCATCTTGCACGGTGCAACGATCGAGGAGAGGGGGTAAAGTAAAAATATGGAAACTATAAAAATCGACGATCCGCGCCTCGATGAAAGCTTCGCATTTATGTTTGCATATCGGAAAGGCGATCGAGTGACCGTGAAGAACCTGAATTCCTCGACTGGCGTGATTAATGACGGGGTTTACATAGGGCAATTTCCCAAACATGTGGCAGGCGAGATCAATCCACGCGGCGTCACGCTCTACGAAGTCGAACTAGGAGATGAGTCATTTCAAATCGTCGAAGAAAAGGAAATTCAAAAGTTCGAATGAGCGCAAACTTCATGAAGCCCCTATAACCCGACGTTCACGTCATCTAAGCTGCCGGCTGACTGTAGCGATTAGGCTGACAGTGACTGAAAATCTCTTCACGCGCATACTCTCACGTCACGCTGCCCGACGCCACGGTATTCTTGTTGTTGCGAGAATCGGTCACCTCGCGCAGCGGCCATTGCCCGTGTGTCGCGTTTTGGAGACATTTCGAATTAAGCTCGCCGATTTCCTGCCTGGCACTTGAATTGCTGGTACGGGTACTAGGTTCCTTGGGAGAAAAGATGAAGTTCGATTTTCTTGATCTAAAAGCCGCCGCTGCAGTTTCTTCGCTTGTTGCTGCGCTGTTAACCGGTGGATGCGAGAGCATCGCGTTGTTACCGAGACAGAGTATCGAAGGCAGCCTAAATCGCGGCGACATCGATCAGCGCGACCGTCAACGCGGAAGCGTTGACCGTCAACCCGAAAGCCGCACCGACCTTCCCCGCGACCGCGCCGGCGACGAAGTTACCGGCACCGTCCAAAAGGTGGATCAAAATCGGCGTGAAATCCATCTCCGCACAACGGACGCTCGAATGGTAATCATCAAGTACGATCCCGCTACGGTCGTATACAGCCGCGATCAGGAGATTGTCGTGGACTCGCTGCGCTACGGTGATTTGGTATTAGTAAAGATTGTAAAGAATAGCCGCGGTGAGCAGTATGCCGATCTCATACGGGTGTCCTCGTAAGCATAGGCGCCCCGGGCGCAGTTTATGACGGCTAAGCGTTTATTCCGACGGCCTAAAGTTAGCGCCTAGCAAGCACAAAATCTAAGTGGGAGACAATGTGAGCATGGGCTTCGTAACGCGGCGATTTGCCTCGAGCAATGTTAATCTTTTTGCCCCATTTCGCGTTGACACACCAACGTTATGATGGTGCCGTCGGTTTTTTTGCGTCGCTGGAGTCGGAGCCTCTCCTGGGTTGTTATCGCCTTAATTTTTCTCGGCAGCGCTCCGGCTTTCGCCAACAACCTCGACCTGAAAGATGTTATTGAAACCGCCCGCAAACTGGCGGCGGAACCTTTCAAGCCGCCACAGGCTATACCGGATTTCCTTAAACAGATAAGTTACGACGATTACCGCGACATCCGATTCGATACTGCGCAATCGGTATGGAAAGATAGCGGTAATTTCCAGGTGCAGTTCATACATCCGGGACTGTTTTATACTCACAAGGTGACGATCAACACGGTGGATGCCAAAGGGGTTCACAAGGTTCCCTTTTCACCGAAACAGTTTTCCTACGGGAGAAACAAATTCGCCGACAAGATCCCGGCCGATCTCGGATTTGCGGGATTTCGCATTGCGTATCCGCTTTATAAAAAGGATGAATACAACCATGTCATAGTGTTCGCGGGAGCGAGCTACTTTCGCGCTGTGGCAAGAAAGCAGGTGTTTGGGCTTTCAGCGCGCGGCTTGGCGATCGATACGGCGTTGCCGAGCGGCGAAGAGTTCCCGACCTTTCGGGAATTCTGGATCGAGCGTCCTGCGCCCAAGGCAAGCTCGATTAAGATACTCGCTTTGCTCGACAGCCAGAACATTACCGGCGCGTATGAGTTCATCGTCAGGCCCGGCGACCGAACAACCGTCGATGTAAGGGCGAGCCTGTTTGAAAGAAAAAGGGTCAAGGAACTCGGCATTGCACCGCTCACCAGTATGTTCCTGTTTGGTGAGGAGAAACCCCGCCCGCGTTCGGACTGGCGTCCCGAAGTGCACGATTCCGACGGTTTGCTTATGGCTTCCGCTACGGGGGAGTGGATTTGGCGCCCGTTGATCAATCCGGCGAAGCTCCAGGTCAGCTATTTTGAATTCGACAACCTGCGCGGTTTCGGCCTGCTGCAGCGGGACAGGGATTTTTCCAACTACGAAGATCTGGAGACGCGGCACGAACTGCGGCCAAACGCATGGATCACCCCCCAGGGAAACTGGTCCAGAGGCCACGTGAAACTGGTGGAAATTCCCAGCCCGAAAGAAACCAACGACAATATTGTAGCGTACTGGGTGCCGCGCGACTTGCCGCCCGTGGGTCAAGCACTCGAGCTTGCCTATCGCATGAGTTTTCAAAATGAAGATCCGCTGGACCCACCTGTCGGCCGCGTAGCCGCCACACGCATCGGCACCGGAGACAAGGATGACCTTAGGAGGATCGTTGTGGATTTTGAAGGCGCTAAACTCAAGGCCCTACCGGACACCGCTCCGGTAAAGGCGGTGATCAGCGTCGGACAGGAGGCGCAATTGATCCAGCAGAGTGTCGTCAAGAACCCTCTCACCGGCGGTTGGCGCGTGGCTTTTCAGCTAAAGGCACCCAAGGATAAGCCGCTGCACGTGCGCGGATTTCTGCAGCATGAAAATGACACCCTCACCGAAACCTGGAGCTATCTGTTAGAACCATGAGCGAAAATAATTCTCGTGATTTTTCATCATCAATGCCGGCTGCGCAACCCCTGCAGTCATACGCGGCCTCCGGTCCGCAGAGCGATTCGACTTCGATGACGGCGCCTGTCAGCGAAAGCAATCAAGCGCCCTGGGAAGCGCCTGTCAGAATACCGGATCGCTCCATGCGCGGTTGGTTACATGGCAAGTCGCGCGAACACCGGCGCGAACCCGGAAGCCAGCGCGGCGATGTAAGCGGCCGGGTGCAGCGCGAGGTGCAGACGCTGGCGGCACCCGAGATCGATCGAGTCTCAATGCCGCCCAATATCATCGAGCGTAATCCGTTGCGGCGTTTATTGCGCGCGGCCAGAGGCAGGGGACAGGAGCGCAGCGCGTGCGCCGTGTTTACGGAAGACACGGTTCCCGGCGCTCGTTGGCGCGCAGTGGCGCGAGTGCGCCGTATCGTGCTTTTCATTTTGATCGCGCTGCAGACTGCGGTGGCGACCTGGTCTCTCAGCAACACCTTTCCTTACCCTTGGTTGAGAGAATCGGAGATAGCCATCCTGACGCTGTTTGCGATTCTCTTCTCTTGGATTTCGCTCGGGTTCTGGAGCGCGATGGCAGGCTTCTGGACGCTTTGGCGCGGTACCAAGGAATTTACCGTTGCCGATTTGCCCGTCGATGAGAGCCGGCCCCTCGAAAAGCGCATTGCCGTGCTCATGCCCATTTGCAACGAGGATGTCGATCGAGTGTTCGCCGGTTTGGAGGCAAGCTACCGTTCACTTGCGGCCTTGCCGCAGTTTTCCAGCTTCGATTTTTTCGTCTTAAGCGATACTGGCCAGCCGCAGAGGCAGACCGAAGAAGAAATTGCGTGGTCGCGAACCTGTAACGCGGTTCAGGGTTTTGGTCGAATATTTTACCGGCACCGGCGCAATAATGTGCGCCGCAAGAGCGGCAACATTGCGGACTTTTTGCGCCGGTGGGGCCGGAAGTACGACTATATGATCGTGTTCGACGCCGACAGCGTAATGGCTGGCCAGACTTTGGTTCGTCTGGCGCGAATGATGGATCATTATCCTCGAGCCGGCATCATCCAGACGGCGCCGACCACGATCAACTGCGATTCGTTCTTTGGCCGCGTGCAGCAGTTCGCCGGCCGTGCTTACGGCCCCATGCTTACAGCCGGGCAGCGCTTCTGGCAATTGGGCGAGGGTTACTACTGGGGCCATAACGCGATCATTCGAATCGCCCCCTTCATGCGCCACTGCGGCCTATCCCGATTGCCCGGGCAAGCGCCTCTAGGGGGAGAGATCCTGAGTCACGATTTTGTCGAGGCGGCGCTGATAGGGCGGGCCGGTTGGGAGGTGTGGGTCGTCCATGATCTACCCGGCAGTTATGAAGAATCGCCGCCGACTCTGGCCGACGAACTCAAACGCGACCGCCGCTGGTGTCAAGGCAACCTGCAGCACATGCGCTTACTTTTGGGAGACCGGCTGCGCGGCGGCCACCGCGCAATTCTGGCCATGGGAATTATGGCTTATGCCTCGGCTCTACTGTGGTTTACTTTCTTGATCCTTAACACCGTTGAGATTGCCGCGCAGGCTTATCTGCCGTTGGTTTACTTTGCCAACGAACCCAGTCTGTTCCCGACGTGGCCGCGCTGGCATCCGCAGTGGGCCATCGCTCTGCTCACCACCACGGCGGTGTTGCTGTTTCTGCCGAAGTTTTTGAGTTTTCTGGTGATGGTGAAAAACCGCCAGGCGAATTTGTTCGGCGGTGTGCTGCCGCTGTTCGTCAGTATCGTTCTTGAAATCATTGTTTCGACATTGCTTGCGCCGATCCGTATGTGGTTTCACAGCCAGTTCGTGGTTGTCACGTTAATGGGTAAGCAGATTAAATGGGGGCCGCAGTTTCGCACCGACAATGAGACCGGCTGGTTTGATGCGATCCGGCTTCATGGTTTTGCGACGGTCCTGGCATTGGGCTGGATCAGCAGTTTGTATTGGCTCAATCCAGCTGTGACCGTGTGGCTTCTACCGGTAGGAGTTTCCCTGGCACTAGCCGTGCCTATATCGGTTTATTCCAGCCGGCTCGGCTTAGGTCGTCTGATGCGCCGTTGGCGATTGTTTTTAATTCCCGAGGAAATAGAGACTCCGACGGTCGTTCGCCATCTGCAGGAGGCAATGAGCAAGCGACGCAACGAGAATTCCAGGGACACCTTTGTTGAAGTCGCGGTCGATCCGTATGCCCATGCCGTTCATCTTGGTTTGCTGCGCCGAAAGGCCCCCAAGGACCCTAAAGCCACGGAGCGAAATCGTATGTTCCGGGAGTTGGCGCTGGAAAGTGGTCCGGCGGCTCTTAGCGATTCCCAAAAAGCGCTTCTATTGCGCGATGCCGGCAGCATTGCAGCTCTGCATCGGCAGGTCTGGCGCATACGTGACCCTCAGCGCGCTGCGCAGTGGGGATTGGGTGAGTTTCAGTGAACCAGTCGTCACGTGCGGCAAGACTACCAGCCGGCTCCATCACCTGATCTCAGTGAAGAAAGCGGTAGGAGTCCGTCCGGGACCGTTACGCGTTCTCTCTCAGTGGGGCCGTCAGGGTCGCTGGCGCACCATGTTCACCGGAGGACCTTCCTGCGCTTGGGAGAGTTACGCCCACCCGCGTGGCAGCCCCAATGGCCATCTCATGCCCGAAACTCGATTGCCCGCCCGCATTTTGCCGATTAGCTTCTGACAAGAGGCCGACTTGTAGTGAGCCGCCGGGCACGCTAGTTTGGTAATCTAAAGCTGGTAAAGCCGTCATGTATAACGAATACTATGGTTTTACCGAGGCGCCGTTTAGCGTTAGCCCCGACCCTCGGTTCGACTACTCCAATGCATTTTATCAGGAAGCCTTTGCCACCCTGCGTTACGGCATCGAGGCGCAGAAGGGCTTTATCGTCATAACGGGAGAAGCAGGAACAGGAAAGACAACCCTTTTGCGCCGGCTCATGCAGAGCTTTGGGCCCAACATTCAGACCGCCTACGTTTTCAACACCCACCTCAGTTTCAAGGACTTGTTGCGCCTGGTCTTGAACGACCTCGGCTTGCCGAATTTCACGGAAGACCGGCTCGAAATGATCGCGCAGCTTAACGATTATTTAATCGAACAGTTGCAGCAGGGTAACGTGGTCACGCTGCTGGTAGACGAGGCTCAGGAACTCAGCATCGACATGCTCGAAGAAATCAGGCTGCTCTCGAATCTCGAAACTGATACGGAAAAGCTTCTTCAGATCGTGCTGATGGGGCAGCCCGAACTCGAGCGCAAACTCGACGAACCGGAACTACGCCAGCTCAAGCAGCGGGTGGCTTTACGTTGCCGCCTTGACCCGCTTCCCGCTCACGAGGTCGGTTCCTATATCGTCTCTCGGCTCAAGGCTGTCGGTTATGACGGTGCCGAGCTTTTCTATCCCTCGGCTGTGGATAAAATCGCGCACTTTTCCAGAGGCATTCCGCGTCTCATCAACATCATCTGCGACAACGGTCTTTTGATTGCCTACGCCGATTCAAAAAAGCGGGTCACAGGAGAGATGATCGAAGAGGTAGCCCGTGATTTAAGGCTTCACGAGAGAGTTCCCATAGAAAAAGACGGCCGGGCAGCGGTCGTTTCTCAAGAGGGAACGATCGAGCATTTGGAAGGATTTCGCTCCAGGCACCCGATGAGAGAAGATTTTGCCAAAGCCGGAGCGGCGTCCGGATCCGATTTCGTCATGAACCTCGAAGACAAAGATCCCGTCGTCGCGCGCGCGCGCAAAAAAAGTACGCGCGGTCGCGGGGTGGCCTTTTTGGTTCTTACGTTGCTACTGGTCATCGCCGGTGCTTTAGTTTACTCGCAATGGATATCCACAGAGTTCGCGGCCGTAAGCGAAAACAAAAACTCGGCTGAGTTTCGCCAACCTGATGCGGCGTCGCCTGAACCGGCATTGCCGACGGAGCGACTAAAACCGGATCTGTTCGCGGAGCGCTATGGTTCTGAAGCGTTGCCGCCGGACATGCCGCCGGGAGAAGTTGAGGAGAAGATTGACTCTACGCCGGCGTTACAAGGGCCACAGTCGAAAGACTCTCCCGCCACAGAAAAGAAAACCCCTCCTCCGGTTACTAAAAGAACTCCGGACGACGAGAGTATCAAGGCAGCGGAACGAAAGCGCACCGAGCCGCCTTCGCAGCGGCCTGCCCGGTCCGTTAGAGAGACCCGTGTCAGTGATGCCGCTTTGGAATTGCAGGTACAGCGGGCGATCAGTATCCGCGCCATACAGGGCGTCGGGATATCGGTACGCGACGGGACGGTGTATCTCAAGGGGCGCGTTGCCACGCCGAGGCAAAGGCTGGCAGCGACGCGCGCCGCGCGGAGCGTCGAGGGCGTTAAAGCGGTCGATAATCAAATCGTGATTTACTGAGTCTGTTGTGCTGTTACGACCGCAGGCAGTCCAAATCCACAGCGCGACAACAGGAACCGATGAAAATCGTCATCTTTGGAGAATCTGAAACGGGCGGCGCCGTTTTGTGCCCATAGCTCTCTGGCCGGCACCTCGCATCGATTGCAGCCACTGTTCGGCTGGCAGTCCGGCGCCGGCGCGCCGGTCGTGATAATTGCCGTTCCTGCTAATCTCGGATCCTTACCGCGCGCGTTCGCGCGCACCATGATTCCCTTGCCGGTGTAGCTGATCCCGGGAAACCGGCGGGCGATGCGATCCGGATTGAGGTCGACCGGGTCTTCAGAAAGCACACCACCGATGATTTCGTAAGTTTCGGCATCGAACTCGATCTCTTCGCCGGTGGGCAGGGTCACGATATTGCGCTCGCCGCCGGGGGGCGACGGCGGGAAGATAGTTGCGCGGGAAGAACAGCAGGATGCTGTTCATCAATTCGCTCAGTCTAAACTGCTTGTCACGAGAAGCTACCCAATCGGAAATCATCAAGTACACATCCTGGCGCGCGCGGTCATCGAAACTGAATTGAAAATCTCTGGCATAGAGTAAATTTCTGGAAATGTCGTGGCGCGGCGGCAGTACTCGATTGCCGCCGCGGTTGGAAAATTCAAATCCCACGATCTGTTTCTGACGATTCTGCCGGTATAGCCAGCCGCCATGATTCCCGGTTTGCGTAGTTCGCGCCGCCAACACCGTGTCGTATTTAAGCGCCGGCGGAGCACTGTCCTTCTCGGGTGCGTTTAGAAGCGACTCGGGAAAAATTCTTTTCAGCGGCGGCGTGCTTGCCGGAACCTCGAGGGGGCTCGTTTCGCTGACCACCGGTTCGGACGGCGATGGCGCTGCATCGGTGCGGTCCGGTTCACCGGTTTCGTAGGGCACCGGTCCCGGAGCGGGCGGCACCGGCGTGCTTCGACAACCACCCAACAGGCCAACAATCGTAAGGAACAAGACTGTATGGAAAGCAATTGGTGAATTTTTCATATCAACTTTACAGCGGAGCTTGCGCGTCCCATGACGGTCAATGGCCGGATCAGGGGCGTATTGACGATTTTTGATCGCCGCATTACCGCAATCTCCTGGACAACCTACAGTTTTGGGCAATTAAGCAAAGCGTAAGCAATGGCAGTGCCAGGTTCCGCGTACCTTAAGCGTCTCGTTCACTTGTAGCAAAGACCCTGTAGTTCGATCTACTTTGCTACTGCGTGTGCTCTAAGCCGCCGGCCAAGACTTGAGGCGGTGATGACACAGCTCGGGTTGATTGCAACGCCGGCATACTGCAGCGCCTCAGCCACCCAGGTGTTGCAGGTTCTCAAGATGCTGAACTTACCGGTCGCGTGGTAGAACCGGCCTTGGGGAAGCAAACCTCGACTTGGTTGCGCCGGGACGCCGGGCTGTGGACGATGAAAACTTGCTGAAAGAAAGTCGGTCAATTGCTGAAAGGCCGGCTCGGAAAGAGAAATTGCAATGATGTTGGCGCCGGGAAAATGATTCTCGATGGCGCCTGCAATGCCGACCACATGAAGGACGCTGCCGCGCGACCAAAACGCCGCTCTGAGCGCCAGCCGGACTCCCGCCGTCTCGGCTGGAAAGTAGTCCTGATCGCCCCAGCTGATCTCCAGATATTGAGCCGTTGGAAAATGAGCGCGTTCGGGAACGGCACCCGCCGGAAGGTCGGCCTTGCTCAGAACAATGGCGGCATGCCACCTGTCATGCACGACAAAAACCTGTTTGACGTTTTCGCCGGGGTGGTGAGATTCAGGTGCCATTACCGGCGCCGAACAGCCGAAGGTTAAAAAAAGGTTCGCTAAACACAATAAGCCGAAGATACGGCGAGTATACGAAACCGTGATCACAAGTTTTCAGTATTTCAGCGCAGCCGAGGAAATCAATCAGCAATGGGCTGAGCCGAAGCGCCGGCGGAGCCGCAATCTATCTCAAATTCGCCCTGACGAGCCGCGGCCATCCCGGGTCACCACTGGCGCGGGCACGGCTGCAGTTCGGTTCTCCAGCCGCAGAGTGAAATCTTTTCGTTGAATAAAAATTTGCCGTGATTCGTTGCGCCTGGTAAGCGCCTCGATCAAGCTGATCAGGGGTTTTGCAGCGAGCGCTTGACCTTCAACGGGAGAGGTCGCCTTCATGGTCGCCACAGAGTCCTCGCCGGCGAAGAAGCGCAGCAGTTTTTCATCGTCTGAAACCCGCTGCCCGCCGAATTTGCTTCTAAAATCTCTCAAGGAGATATCGGCCCGCTGCCTGTTCGCCAGCTCCTTGGCGCGCGGGCGACTGAGAATCTTGTCTCTCAAGTTGGGCTCTATAGATTGCGCCTCGTCTTGGCCCCAGTCGCCGAGGGAGTAGTGAATCATCTCATCCGTTACCTCTCTGTAGCGTTCTCCGACAATGACGTTGATCGCCGCCTGCACGCCGACAAACTGCGAATAAGGTGTGACCATGATCGGGTAGCCGAACTCCGCTCTCACCCGCACGACTTCCTCGAGGACCTCTTGCAGTCTGTCGATCTTACCTAGATTAGAAAGTTGGAAACGAAAATTGGAAATCATCCCGCCCGGAACCTGATGGATGGGATGAAAGGCGTCATACTCGAGGGGCCGGCCGACCGGCAGATTTTCTCTTCTGGCGATCTCAGTTAAATGCTGCCTAACCGGCTTGAGAACCTCCTCGTCGATCGCTGCGGTGTAGCCCAGGGCCCGCGCGTTCATGGCGACGTTGAAGACCGACGGGTTGGAGGAGGCATCGGCCAGCGGCGGAATTGCCGTATTGATGGAACGGATCCCCAGCTTGATCGCTTCCAGGCAGCACAACGAACCGAGGCCTGTGGTGCAGTGGGTATGGAACTCAAGGGGCTTGCCGCCGGCGTTCCGGAGAATCACCGGAACTAGCGTGCGTGTCCGTTCCGGCGTGAGCAATCCTCCGGGATCTTTGAAACAGATGCGGGCAACATCGAGCTTGGCGGCCTCGCGCGTACGCTGGGCGAAATATTCGTCAGAGTGCTTGGGCGAAATCGAGTAGATGATGTTGAGAATCGTTTTGAGCCCGAGCCGGTTTGCCGCGTGCACTGCCTCGGCCCAATATGAAGGCGTATTGGATGGATCGGAGGTGCGCAGCTCGGCGATGCCGTTAGCGGCCAAACGTTCGAGCCAGAGATCCGTGATCGCGGCCGGCGTGATTTGAAAGGCAAGCATGGAGCGGCTGCGAATGGCCCGTAGCGGCGTCTTCGGAGCGAGCCGTGCCACCGCTTGCGTTCGCGCCCATAGGTCTTCTTTTAAATCGCGAACGGCCTTCTTGAAGAACGCCGACGAGATGAGCTCGAATGCTTCAAAGCCCGCGTTGTCGATGCGCTCGATAATCGGCAGCATCATGCCGGTTTTCATGTTCGAGGCCCAAAGACTCAATTGGCCGTCGCGCAAAGTGGTATCGACGAAGCGAATCTCGGAGGGTTGTGTATCGTTCATAGCGTTCGGGATGGAAAATTGGTCTGATGATCTCTTGCCCCCACTATTTCACTACTTTGTTGGAGCTGTCAAAGTTCGCGATCGGTATTCGCCGGATCTCGTTCTAGGAGCGCGAATGTGTGCTGCTGTCGCCAAATCGGAAACTCTCTTCGGCTCCGGTCATGAAAGAAACATCCCTCCTACCAGATATAAGACGGTTAATCCAAAGGTTGTATAGATGATAAGCTTGAGCCAGAGCGGAAATTCATCCATCTCGATTCTCCTTGCGGTTCGATGAGCAGTCGCTGCGGTGCCGAAGCGCCGCGTCGATGATCAGGTTTGATGAGCGAATTGCTCGATGCGCCGGGGCGATTGCGCGGCAGGAGAATCGATTTTCAAATGAGCAGAGTAACGTTGTAGAGTTTGAGTTGTTCTCCAGGCGAGTGCTGTTTACGGCTCGGCCTGTTAATCGAAGGAAGGAAAACCGGCCGGCGGACAGATAAATGGGGCTGAAAGTTGCGCAAAGACGATGCGGCCCTCAAACTGCGGGAAGCCGCCTCGGCCGCTTCCGCCAGCGCTTCCGCTTGACTCTCTTCTGACAGATCTGCAAGTTGTCTGTCGTCAGGAAAGCAATCGCGTCCGGGCAGCGCCACTAACATTGAGAACAGTATCGCCAGGAGTATTTTCATGATTGCTCGGAGGGGTGACTATAGCACCGGCATCCGGAGGACTTCAATTTCAAGCCGGCGCGGTTGCATTCTCCTTGCGCGGAGGCCTGCGCCTGCCGCCTGGTTGGCGCCCGTGTCTATTTTAAAGCGGCGTGGTGCTCGCCGGCGGCCGGCGATGGTGCGTTGCCTGCTCGTAGGCGTAGGCTAGTTTGATCATGTTGCCGTCGTCGTACGGTCGTCCGAGAAAGGTGATGCCGGCAGGCAGGTTGTCGCGCGTGAATCCGGCCGGAACCACGATCGACGGAACGTAAACCAGAAAAGTGTTGATATGCGGTGCGCCCTTCTGATCGACAAACGGCGGGTTGGTGCCGTCTCTAATAAGCGTGGGCTGGTGTTCCACCGCTTTATGCACGATCGCATCGAGGCGATGATCGGCCATGACCTTCAACAAGTTCGTCATGAGCTGGTCGCGCGCCTTGAGGTAGTCATAATGAGCTGCCGGAGTGGCGGTCCTGCTCCATCGCTCGCGCGACCCTTTGACCACCTTGGCAAAAACCGGCGATGTCATTGCGTCTTCGCGGGACTTGTAAGGCGCTGCGGCACTGGCGCCGAAGTAATTTTTGAACGCTTCCTCATCGTCGGCGAAGCTGCCCGCGCGTTGGGCGAGCAACTCTCGCAGGTCGGGAATGATGATCGGATCGATAATGTCCGCCCCCGCGGCTTTCAGATCGGCAACCGCTTTGTCGAACACTTCGGTAATCTTGCGGAAGTCCTCTGAGTCAGGTTCGGCGTCGTACCCCATTGATGCGCGTAAAACGCCCAGCCGCGCGCCCTTGAGAGCGGCGCTATCGAGCAGTTTCGTGTAGCTCTGCGGCACCTGGCCCACGCCTCGAGCAGTCACGGGATCCTGCGGATCATAGCCGACGATCACATCGAGCACTTTGGCGAGATCGGTGACGCTGCGGGCCATAGGTCCCAACGAGCCGTTCACGGACGGCCAGCCGGCATAAACGCCGGTTCGGCTGACTAATCCGGCCGTCGGACGCATACCGGTGACGCAGTTCCACGTCGATGGACGACGAATGGAGGCAAAGCCTTCCTGGCCTATGGCGATGGTACAGTAATTCACCGATACACTCGCGCCCGAGCCGCCCGAAGAACCGCCCGCCGTGCGTTCCAGATCGTAAGGATTGCGCGTCGAGCCGAACAGTGAGCCGTGGGTATCGCCGCCGCCCAGCTCTCCAAGGGTGGCTTTGGCGAGAATAACGGCTCCCGCATTTTTAAGCTTCTCCACGACAAAGGCGTCGCGATCCGGATAGTAGTCCTTGAACAACAATGACCCCAATGTGGTCGGCATCCCCCTGGCGTCGCCCTGGTCCTTAATAATGATCGGAATGCCGTGCAGCGGCCCGGTCAAGCCGGAGGATTTGTATGCAGCGTCCAGACGATCGGCTTCCGTCAGAGCCGCTGGATTGATCGTGATGACGGCATTGATCGCCGGACCTTTTTTATCGAAGGCGTCGATGCGCTCCAGGTACATCTCAACCAGCCGGCGACTCGTCAGCTGCCCGGAGCGGTAGGCATGGTGTACCGAGTCAATGGTAGCTTCGACGATATCGAATGACGTGTCAGCGCTCATGGCCGTGATTCTCCTGTGAACCTTACAAACACTTGAAGGAAGCTCGGCATCGCCAATGTTGCCAAGCGGCAATGACAGTCCTTTCACCACAACCATGCCTTTGCGTCAAGAGCACCGTCGCCCTGTGGATGCTCCCTGCGGTGTCTGAGTCTCACTCGTTCTAGAATCCGCGATCTCTGCTCTTGTATGCTCTCCTTTACATGACACAATGAACCGGCCGGACGGCACGCCGACGATGACGCTATCCATCACATCTCAAAGCTTGCGATAAGGAGGCTTTCTTTTTATGAAGCCCGCGCGGTCTATCCTTGTATCAGCGTTGTTGCTGCTTCCTTCTGCCGTTCTTCATGCGGCGGCGCAGAGCGGTTCGTTGGAGGTCAAGGTTAAAACCCTGGTTGTCGATCCCGTTTCACGGGCGCCCGTAGTGGTTCTTGAAACGGTCGCCGATAAAAGGCTCGTGCCGATCTGGATAGACATTCCCGAAGCGCGCGCCATCGCACTTGAACTCGAGCAGGTCGCCGTGCCGCGGCCTCTGACGCACGATCTGATGCGCAACATTCTGCAGGGACTTGGAGCGACTTTGCGCGATGCCACCATTACCGACATTCGAAATAGTACGTACTTTGCGGTGCTGTCACTTCATTTTCAGGGTCGGGAAGTGACGATCGATGCGCGACCCAGCGACGCCGTCGCGCTGGCGCTGAGAATGAAGGCGCCGATCTATGCCTCGGCGCAAGTGCTGGCGAAGTCCAAGTCCATGCCGGCGCTGGGCACTGCCAACCCCGAAGCGCAGAAAAAACTGGGAATCGTGGCGCAGGATCTGACCCCGGAAATCGCGGCTCTTCTCGACGTACAAGCCTCAAGCGGTGTTTTGATTGCCGACGTGGCTCAGAGCAGCCCCGCCATGATGGCTGGAATGGCGCGCGGCGACGTTATTACAAGAGCCGATGATCAGCCGATTCATTCGGCGGCGGATTTGGAAGCGTTTATTAAATCCAAAAAAGAAGGCCGCGTCAGCTTCGCGGTCATAAGAAAAGGCAAGCCGACCATCCTCGAGATCGACCTGCGCTCTTAACCCGGCGCGATTGCCCTCTTGCTAACGCACTCCGCCGAGATCCGCGCCCTGGCGAATCAGCTCGCGCTGCACGTCTGCCACAGGTACGGACCGCGGGAATTTTTCAAGACGAATTGCGAGCGCTGCGCAAGCGCCGGCGGCCTGGCCGGTCGCCATTGAGACCGGCATGACACGATACGAGGAATGCGCTTCATGCGTGCCGGAAATGCATCGTCCTGCGACAATCAATCGGTCGACGTTTTGCGGCATGAGACAGCGCAACGGAATGTCGTAAGCTTTTCCGGGCGGCACGCGCTTTAGCAGCGTGCCGCTGCCTTCAGGATTGTGAATGTCCACCGGGTAAGCGCTGCGGGCGATGACGTCGGCAAACTTGCGCGCCTGCAAAATATCGTCGGCCGTTAACTGGTAGTCGCCGCGGAACCTGCGTGTTTCCCTCACGCCGATGTTGACACCGCTTTGTACGGCATAGGCTCTCTCAAAGCCGGGCACGTAGCGGCGCAGAAAGGCTACGATCTGCCGCATCTGGCGGCGGCTCTCCCATTCGGCATAGGAAAGATCCCAAACATCCGTGCCGAGAACCGTCGTCACTCGCGTGCTGTTGACGCTGACCTCGTGCTCATGGGGCGTGGCAAAGAAAAGTATGTCCTCGCGCGTCAGTTCAAGCTCGCCGTTCTGCTCCGCCTTCTGCACGAGATCCCATAGGCCATGGACGCTGCGCCACTGGTCCGGATGTTCTTTAACATAGGCTTTGAAAGCCGCGCGCTGAAAATCGGCCATACGAAACATCAGAGTCATCGGCTGCGCCAGGCCGTCGTCCTCGCGACCGACTTCATAGGGCGCGCCCGCTCGGGCCGCGACGTCGCCGTCGCCGGTGCAATCGACAACAACGCCGGAGCGAATCACAAGCGGTCCGGACTTGGTCTCGAACACCGCGCCGGCGACGCCACCGTCGGCGAACACATCGGTGGCAAAGGCATGGAAAAGAAATTGAACTCCTGCTTCATCCAAAAGATCCAAAGCCACCAGCTTGAAAATCTCAGGATCGAAGGGAACCACGTAGCCGGTCTGCAGTGACGGCGGAATGGCTCCGTTGGCTTGCACCAGACGAGTCAACAGTGTCGCCAGGGCACCTGCGATCACGGGTTTGCCAGGTCCGTGGTCGCTCGGCAGCAGACGCGTATTGCCCGCTTTCGGATCACGTGGCTTGTGGGTGTGAAAAGACATGAGGGGCATGACCAGAGCGGCGGTCGCATTGCCGCCGAGAAATCCATGGCGCTCTGCCAGGATGACCCGGGCGCCGGCTTGGGCAGCGCCCAATGCGGCGCCGAGACCGGCCGGTCCGCCGCCGACGACCAGGACATCGGTATCGGCGGCAACCTGCGCCCTGCGCGGCGGCAAGTCGACGGCAACGAAGGTAGCAGGACGGGAAAGAGGCGGCATGATGCTATGCCTTACGGGTTCCTAGACGCCGCTTTGCTTGGGCTTTAAGGACTGCAGTAGATCGCAGAGAACGCGATTAGTGGCGCGGGCGCGCTCTTGCAGCGGCGGCACTCTTTGTTCCAGCGTTGCTTTGATTCGGTTGCGATAATCCCATGAGCGGTCAAGGAAAGCGCAGAGCTTGCCGACATTGAGCGTGGCGATGGGCGGCATCGGCATCTCCAGCTCCGATAAAAAACCGGAAACCTTCGAGGCGTAGGGCAGAGCCACGAACGGCACGTTTTGGATGCCGGCGAAAATCAGGAAGTGAAGCCGCATGCCGACCGCAAACGACATGTGTTTGACCAAGCCGAGAACTTCGGCCGATGTATATTGCCGTTTGAGCACATTGGCGCGCTGAGCATTGGCCATCTTCGAGATGACTCCGTGCGAATGCTGCGGGTCTTTATGTTCGCCCATCTCCATGGGCACGAACAGCACCTGGGCATCGATGCGCTCGATCATGAAATCGGCGGCATTGGCGAGAACCGCCAGATATTGGTCGAGCATCAGATCGGGCGCGGCAGGGCCGGGTTCGCGCACCGAAAAACCGACGAGGGGAGCGGCCGTTTCGATCCCTTCTCGTTTCAACATATCTTCGGTAAACGGCTTCGGTTTGAGCAGCAGCGCGGGATCTCCGGTAATCTCTATGTCCTGATTGACGCCCAGGTCGTGGAGCATTCTCTTTGCTTCGCGCTCCCGTACGGTTATTTTGGCAACCCGGTTTAAAACCTCCGCCACCAATCGTTTCGATTCAGGAGCCTTCAACGGGCCGGCGCTCACGGCGTACACCATCACCGGCACCTGCAACTCATTGGCCCAGATCACGTCGCGCAGGTAGCTTTCTATGGAATCGTCATAGAGAATGCCACCGCCGCCGAGAACCAATAGATCGACTTGGCGCAGCACATCAAGGACGTCGTTTTTATGCAACTCGCGTATCGGGACGGCGCGCACGTTATGTCTTAGCTCGGTGTCCTTGGGATTGGAGGAGAAAACCACAATGTCGACATCGAGCGAAGCCCGCAATTCGCTGAGCATTCCCTCGAGTATCGCCTCATCGCCAAGGTTCATGCCGCCATAAGATCCCGAAATCGCAACACGGTATTTCATTGCAGCCTCAATTTCTAGATAGGGTTCAGTACATCCTGCCGCGGCTGTGTGCCGCATTGGATTGGGCAGCAATCCCGGGCGGCAGCGCTTACTTCTCGATGACTATCACGGTAAGTAATCGGCTAAGATTTCGCAGCGGCAGATGCCAGGTACCGTTGCTCGAGCCGCTGCCATTCATCGAGTCCGACGATTTTATCGCGTTCTTTGAAAGTCGTCAGTGCGTCGTCCATGGCCTCGGTGGTGCCGTCGCGTTTGAGCAAACCGAGCGCCTGTCTCATGGCGTGAATGCCGGCTCTCTGGGTTTCGGATGGATAGATGGCGATACGATAGCCCATTTGCTGCAGCCGATCGACCGGCAGCATCGGCGTTTTGCCGCCTTTAAAGACATTGACCAGCAGTGGAACACTGACAATGGCCCGCGGGATTTCTGCCAGTTCGGCCTCGGACTGCGGCGCTTCGACAAATATGGCGTCCACACCGAGTTTAGCAAAGGCCCGGCCTCTCCGAATCGCGTCGTCGAAGCCGTGCACGCCTCGGGCGTCGGTGCGCGCGATGATACAAAAGTCCGGATCGCTGCGGCTCGCCAATGCCGCTTCGAGTTTTTTTCCCATCTCCTCCAGAGGAATGACTTCTTTACCGTCGAGGTGGCCGCAGCGCTTGGGTGTTATTTGATCTTCGATATGGATTGCGGCAACGCCGCTGCGCTCGAATTCGCGCACGGCGCGCACGAGGTTGACCGCGTTGCCATAGCCGGTGTCGGCGTCGGCAATGATCGGAATATTCACCACGGACGCCACCTGCGCGGCACGGTCGATGACCTCCGACAGGGTCACCAAACCGATGTCGGGTATTCCCATGCTGCGGGCGACCGCGCCGCCGCTCAAATAGGCAGCCTCGAAGCCGGCTTCCTGAATCAGACGCGCCGACAGCCCGTCGAAGCAGCCGGGAGCGACCAGGAGCCGGTCACGCTGCAGGAGTTGTTTGAATGTTTGTCGCGATTTCATATTGTCTCCGATCCGTCGCCCGCCGCGTGGAAATCATGGCGAATCGACCGTTAACATGTCCATGAAGCGGTCGATGGGGGTCGCGGCCAACGCCTCCGGGCGCGAACATAAATTGAGAATATCCCGACGCGCGGATGCGTCCAGGCGCGAGGCCAGATTGGCTTCGAACTTTTCAATCAGCAGCGGGATGCCTTCGGCGCGCCGCCGGCGGTGGCCGACGGGGTATTCGACGTCTATCTTCTCGGTGGCGGAGCCGTCTTTGAAAAAAACTTGCACGGCGTTTGCGATCGAGCGTTTTTCCGGATCGAGGTAATCGCTCGAGTAGAGCGGATCCTCGATCACCTCCATTTTGGCCCGCAGGGTATCAATGCGCGGGTCCTTGGCAATCGCCTCTTCATAGTGATCGGCGGTGAGCTTGCCGAAAATGAGACCGATCGTCGTCATGTACTGGAGGCAATGGTCGCGATCGGCCGGATTATGGAGCGGGCCGGTTTTGTCGATGATGCGGATTGCCGACTCTTGTGTGGTGATCTTCACTTTTTCGATGTCTTCCAGCCGCCGGCTTACCTTGTCGTGCAGGCGCACGGCGCACTCGACGGCGGTTTGCGCGTGAAATTCGGCGGGAAAAGAGATTTTGAATAGAATGTTCTCCATCACGTAAGCGCCCAGCGGACGGCCCAACGTGAACTCTTTGCCGCCGAACAGTACGTCATAGAAGCCCCAGATTTTCGCCGTCAGCGCCGAGGGATAACCGACCTCGTCTTGCATTGCCATGAGGGCCAGCCGAACTCCGCGGCTGGTGGCGTCCCCGGCCGCCCAGGATTTTCGCGCTCCTGTATTGGGCGCGTGGCGATATGCCCTCAGGCTACCGCCGTCACAAATGGCGTTGGAGAGCGCGTTGACGATCTGCTCTCGGCTGCCGCCGAGCATGGCCGTGGCAACCGCCGCGGTGGCCAGGCGCACGAGCAACACGTGATCCAGACCGACGCGATTGAAGCTGTTTTCGAGCGCGAGAACCCCTTGGATTTCGTGCGCCTTGATCATTGCGAGGAGAACATCGCCGACGGAGAGCGAGCGCCTGCCGGCACGGCTCAGGTAATCCGCCAGTGCGAGAATACCGCCTAGGTTGTCGGACGGGTGGCCCCATTCGGCAGCCAGCCAGGTGTCGTTGAAATCGAGCCAGCGGTTCATGGCGCCGATGTTAAACGCGGCGTGGACGGGCTCGAGCTGCCAGGGGGTGCCGGGAACGCGGGCGCCGTTGGGCAAAAGCGCTCCGGGAACGATCGGGCCGAGGTGCTTGGCGCAGTCCGGATAGCGCAGCGCCAGCAGCCCACAGCCCAGAGTATCGATGAAGCAGTAGCGCGCCGTATCGACAGCCTCGGCGCTCTTGGGCACATAGTCGAAGGCGTAGTTGGCGATTTCCATCAAAATGCCGTCCGGCGCCGGCCGGAGGTTGAATGTCGTCGCGCTCATGCTTGGCGATCCGCCAGCGGCACGTACGGCCGCGGCTCGGGGCCGATGTAGTCGGCGTTAGGACGGATCAGCCGGTTATCGGCGCGTTGCTCGATGATATGAGCGGCCCAACCGGTGATCCGCGAGACCACGAACAACGGCGTGAACATGGGCGTCGGAATGCCGCAGAAATGATAGGCGCTGGCGCTGTAAAAATCCAAATTGGGAAACATCTTTTTCTCGCGGCGCATGACTTGCTCGATCCGTTCGGAGACCGGATAAAGCCGTTCGTCGTTGCGCGCCGCTCCAAGCTTCTCAGCCCAGGCTTTGATGACATCGGAGCGCGGATCGGAAACTTTATACACCCGGTGCCCGAATCCCATGACGAGTTGCTTGGTGCCAATGATCTCGAGAATACCCTTTTCGGCTTCTTCCGGGTTGGAGAATCTTTCGATCAGCTCCATGGCTGCTTCGTTGGCGCCGCCGTGCAGAGGGCCACGCAAAGCGCCGATCGCGCCGGTCACCGCTGAATAAAAATCGGGCAGGGTCGACGCGATGGTGCGCGCGGTAAAGGTCGAAGCGTTAAACTCGTGTTCGGCGTAAAGAATGAGTGAAACGTCAATGGCGCCGCGGTACGGCTCTTCGGGCTTCTTGCCATGCAGCAGATGCAGAAAGTGTCCGGCGCTGCTGTCATCAGTAGTCTCGGTGTCGATGCGTATGCCGCTGTTTACGAAATGGTGCCAGTATAAAAGCATCGAGCTAAAGCACGCGGTCAGGCGATTGGCGATAGCGATCTGGTCGCGCTCTTTGCCTTCCGGCTCCAGTGTGCCGAGCATGGAGCACGCGGTGCGCAGAACGTCCATCGGATGAGTGGTGCCGGGAATCTGTTCGAGGACGCTCTTCAGGGGCGCCGGCAGACCGCGCTGTTGGGACAGCGTTTCTTTGTACTCGCGCAGTTGGCCGGCGTTGGGCAGTTTGCCGTAAATCAGCAGGTAGGCGACTTCTTCGAATGTGGAATGTTCGGCGAGATCATAGATCGAGTAACCCCGGTACGTGAGTCCTTTGCCCTCCTTGCCGACGGTGGAGATCGATGTGTTTCCCGCGATGATTCCAGCCAAGCCGCCGCTTTTTTCATTTGCCATTGAGCTTCCTCCGCTGTCTACTGTGCACTGAAGCGGATAGTCATTGCAAGTAACCGCACCCAACTGTATAGCGGTATCCAGGGCGCCGGAGTCACGGATGAGTGCTTTGTAGTGACGCGCTGAAAAGTTGGCGGATCAAATATTTCAGCGCTGCATGATACTGGAGACTCGGTCTTGAACCTTCGCGGTTTGAGCTCCGCTCGATCACTGCACAGCATGGATCTCAGCGCGCAATTCGGCTTGAATGCAGCGCCTCAGGGGCAATCCGGCCGCTCAGCTCATCTGCAGCCCGATATCGAAGCTTGCCGTGTAGCCCTCACCGCTCTCGATGGCGTTCAGCATCAATAGTTCGCCGCCGTTGCGAAACAGACCGTCTTGGCGGTTTCTTAAGGCGCGCCGCCCTCTACTGGCATACGGGTGCCTCGCATGCACCCGGTCGGTGAGTGCATCGTCGAAGTAGAGCTGCGACGTAAATTCCCGGCTCCTTGCCGATCCTGCATCGCTGCGCACTTTAAAGTGGATGTGGACGGCGCGGCCGGGATACCAACCCGGGTAGATCGCGGTGAATCGCACGGCGCCATTTTCGCCGGTGATTTGATAGCCGCGCAGGAATTTCTTGCCCGCGCTTGGCGCAGCGCGCTCGTTGACGTCGGAATAAGCTCCCGCAGCGTCGCAATGCCAAACGTCCACTACTGCGCCGGCCATGGGCGCGCACCCGGCGCGGCTCACTGAGGAGACGCGCAGCGATAACGTTAAAGGCACGCCTGCAGTCACCGAGCCGTCAATCGGATCGACGCGGATGTCGCAGCGGTTCAGGCGCCCATCGACAAAAAAGGGCCCTTCGGTTTGCCGCGGTGTGACGATACAGGCCGGCAGATTGTTCGGCGGCGATTTGCCCTGAGCGGAAAAACCGATTGAGCGGTGTACCAAAAGGCCCGCTCCGGCGGCACCAAACAGGAGCAGCAGGCGGCGGCGGCTAATATCCCAATCCGGTT
>CAYZXN010000335.1:0-3979 GCA_964482425.1 uncultured Syntrophobacteraceae bacterium
AAAGGCTACGAACCGAACAGAGACATCGAGACCCGTGTCAGAAGAAACGGCGCTCAGGTCACCGTGACCCATTCGGTCAAGGAAGCATTGCGCGGCGCCGATGCGATTTACACCGATGTGTGGACCAGTATGGGACAGGAATGGGACGTGGCCACCCGGCTGAAAGCGTTTCACGACTATCAGGTCAACGAACAGGCGGTGGCCTTGGCCAAGAAGGACGCGCTGGTCATGCACTGTTTGCCGGCTCATCGCGGCCAGGAAATCACCGATGCGGTTTTGGAAAGCCCGCAGTGCGTCGCCTTCGATCAGGCGGAAAACCGGCTGCATGCGCAGAAAGCAGTGATGGTGTGGCTGCTTAACTCCAAATCAGGTTCAAAGGTTCAAGGGTTCAAGGGTTCAAAAAAAACAGCGGGTCAAATCAGGGGAAGCAGAGGTTCCAAGAAGAAAAAATGAGCGTTAAGAAGGTGGTGCTGGCTTATTCGGGGGGACTGGACACATCGGTCATTTTGCGCTGGCTCAAGGAGGAGTACGGCTGCGACGTGGTGGCTTTCTGCGCCGATCTGGGGCAGGGCGAGAATCTGCAGGCGGTCAAACAAAAGGCCATCAAAACCGGCGCAAGCAAAGCGGTGGTGGGGGACCTGCGCGAGGAGTTCGTCAAAGATTTCGTCTATCCGATGCTGCGCGCCAACGCGATCTACGAAGGTTCCTATCTGCTCGGCACTTCCATCGCCCGGCCGCTCATAGCCAAGGCGCAAATGGAGGTGGCTTCCAGGGAGCGCGCCGATGCCGTGTCGCATGGCGCCACCGGCAAGGGCAACGATCAGGTGCGCTTCGAGCTCACCTATTATGCGCTCAAGCCAAGCATCAAGGTCATCGCGCCGTGGCGGCTATGGAATTTGAATTCGCGCAGCTCGCTGATCGCCTATGCGCGTAAGCATGGAATTCCGGTGCCGGTGACCAAAGCGCGCCCGTACAGCACCGATCGCAATCTTTTTCATATCAGCTACGAGGGCGGCATTCTCGAGGACCCATGGAAGGAGCCGCCGCCGGACATGTTTGTCTGGTGCCGGCCGCTGGAAAAGACGCCGAACCGCGCCGAGTACGTCGAAATCGACTACCTGCGTGGCGATCCGGTGGCCGTCAACGGCAAGACTTTGTCTCCGGCCAGGCTGCTGGCGCAGTTGAACGACATGGGCGCCAAGCACGGCATCGGTCGCGTCGATCTAGTCGAAAATCGCTACGTCGGCATGAAATCGCGCGGCGTGTACGAAACGCCGGGAGGCACCATCCTGCATGCGGCGCACCGCGCCCTCGAGTCCATTACGATGGACCGTGAGGTGCTGCGCCTCCGGGATTCGCTGATCCCGCGCTATGCCGAGATGATCTATTACGGTTACTGGTTTGCGCCGGAGCGCGAGGTTTTGCAGAAGACGGTCGATGCGGCGCAGAGTAACGTTACCGGAAAAGCGCGGTTAAAACTGTACAAAGGCAACGTGGTGATCGCCGGTCGCAAATCCGACTCTTCGCTTTACGATCCAGACGTGGCGACCTTCGAGGAAGACACCGTCTACCATCAGGCCGACGCCGAAGGGTTTATCCGTTTGAACGCGCTGCGGCTGCGCCTGCAGCGGCTCGCCAAGACCAAGAGAGCCCATTGAACGGTTCGAAAGGAAAAAAACTCTGGGGCGGACGCTTTGCCGCGGGCACCGCGCCATCCGTGGAAGCGTTTACGGCCTCCGTCGACATCGATTGGCGTCTCTATCGCTACGACATCATGGGCAGCATCGCCCACGCCAAAATGCTCGCCAAGCAGGGCATCATTCCGGCTCGGGATGCGCAGAAGATCGTTCGCGGGTTAAAGGCGATTCAAGATGAAATAGACGGCGGCCGTTTCACTTTTTCGCCGGCCGACGAAGACATTCACATGAACATCGAACGGCGCCTGACCGAAAAGATCGGCACCGCCGGCGCCATGCTGCACACGGCGCGCAGCCGCAACGATCAAGTGGCTCTCGACATGCGCCTTTTTTTGCGCGACGAGACCGGCCTGGTGATCGGAGCGGTCAAGGCGCTGCAGCAGGAGCTCGCTCGCGCCGCCAAACGGCACATCGATGTGATCATGCCCGGTTACACTCACCTGCAGCGCGCCCAGCCTGTGTTGTTGGCGCACCACCTGCTGGCCTACTTCGACATGTTCGACCGCGACCGGCAGCGCTTTGCCGAGTGTCTGGAACGGATCAACGTTTTGCCATTGGGCTCGGGCGCACTGGCCGGCACGACTTTTCCTATCGACCGTGCCTACGTGGCCAAGCTTTTAGGGTTTGCGCGGATTTCTAAAAACAGCATTGACGCGGTCAGCGACCGCGATTTTCTGCTTGAATTTGTCGCAGCTTCATCGATTCTTTTTGTTCATTTGAGCCGCCTTGCGGAGGAGTGGGTGTTGTGGTCTAGTCAAGAATTCGCCTTTATTGAATTGCCCGACGGTTATTGTACCGGCAGCTCGATGATGCCGCAGAAAAAGAATCCCGACGTTCCGGAGTTGATTCGCGGCAAGAGCGGGCGGGTGTTCGGTCATTTGCAAGCGTTGCTGACAATCATGAAGGGATTGCCGCTTGCTTACAATCGCGATCTTCAGGAAGACAAAATACCGCTCTTCGATACGGTCGACACGGTCAAGGCAAGCCTGCAGATGACGCGCGAGATCGCCCGTGGCATAAAAGTAAATCGTGAGCGGATGATGGCGGCCGCCCAGGACGGTTTTATGAACGCTACCGATCTGGCCGACTATCTGGTCGAGCGAGGAGTGCCGTTTCGTTCGGCGCATGAGATCGCCGGCCGTATCGTTCAACACTGCATCGCCAAGGGCAAGCGCATTGAAGAACTGGCGTTCGAGGATTTGAGGGGTTTTTCCACGCTAATCGACAAAGATGTGTACCGCTACCTCTCTGCGGAAGCGGTGGTGGGACGGCGGCGCGCTCTGGGTGGAACCGCTCGCGTGAATGTGTTGCGTCGTCTCAGGGAGTTAAGGGTGTAGATGAAGCCTCTCTTGTTCAAATTAGCGCCACTAAACCACGATCACCGATTATGATCCGCGCAAAGACGCAAAGGGTGCCAAGGTAAGAGTCAGGATGGTTGGCGCGAGAACGAAATTCCTGGCGCGGGATGGTGAAGCGCGAAACAATCATAATAAAAGGCTGTCATTCCGAGGAGCGTTGCGACGAGGAATCTGCTTTTAAGTTAGCCGGCGTTGCCAGAACAGCGGCTGGAGAAAAGCAGATCCTTCGCATCCGCTCAGGATGACGGGCCTCTCGCCGGTCGCTTGGCGGTCTTGGTGCGAGGAAGAAGACATTCGGATCACTGCTATTTCGCGCAAAGATCGCAAGGCCGCCAAGGGAAGACTGCAGAAAGTACCTTTCTTTGCGGGCTTCGCGCTCTTGGCGCGAGAAATCCAAGCTCTTGGGGCGAAAAGAAGACGATCGGATAAGTGATTTATCGCAGCGGGCGCCAAGGAAGGATTTAGGACGGTGTTCTTAGCACCGCGGGCGTGATCGACAATGTGGCAAGAGTAGGAATCCTAGTAATTATAGAAAGCTCTTTTGACAACAGTGCAATGAAACGTTTTCTCATTCTGGCATGTGTGATGGCGCTATGGGCCGGTGCTTGCGGCAAGAAGGGCGATCCACGCGCGCCGGAATTGGCAACACCGCGGCCGATCACAAATTTGACGGCAAAACCGGATCGCAGCGGCGTCGTGCTGACCTGGGCGAGGCCGAGCGAATACGTCGACGGCAAATCGCTCACGGATCTGACGGCCTTTGTCATTTATCGCAAGGATCTTTCGCCGGCTTGCCCCGATTGTCCGGTGCCGTATCGACCGCTGACCACCGTCAATGTTGAGGACCGCGAAAAGTTTGTCCAACAAAGGCAGTACCGGTTCATCGATGAGAACGTCCAGTCCAATACGATCTATCGCTACCGG
>CAYZXN010000336.1:0-4080 GCA_964482425.1 uncultured Syntrophobacteraceae bacterium
GCCGTCAAGGATTACAGTGAAGTCATCCGCTTGGCGCCTAAAGATGCCGAGGCGTATTTCAACAGGGGAAACGCCTACCGGCGCCTCAAGCAGAACCAGGCGGCCATCACTGACTACGGCTCTGCCATAAAGCTGAATCCCCAGGATGTCAGAAGTTACATCAATCGGGGCAGTCTACACTTCGACGCACGCCGCTACGAGGCGGCGGTAAAAGATTTCTCCGAAGCGGTGCGTCTGAACCCTAGCGACGCCGAAGCCCATTACAACCGGGCAAACAGCTATTTGGCATTAAACCGGAAAGAGGAAGCGATCGGAGATTATACCGAAGCGCTTGCGCGCGATGGGGAATTGATCGACGCCTATTACAACCGCGGCATCGCATATTCGGATGCCGGTCAAATAGAGGAGGCCATTGCCGATTTCGGCGCGGTCATAAAACGCAATCCGAAGTTCGCTGAAGCCTTCTATAATCGCGCTCTGGCAAAGGTCAGGCTGGGCAGATACGAGAGCGCCGTCGATGACTATAGCGAAGCTCTTCGCCTCGATCCGGACGACTCTGAAGCGACCTTTAATCGCGGCTTCGCCTATTTGCGACTCGAGAAATACGACTACGCCGCCAGAGATTTCAGCGAAGTCATCCGCCGGCAACCGAGCAGTCCCCAGGCTTATGTGTATCGCGGTCTGGCGCGTGTTTATCAAAACAGAGAAAAAGAGGCGGACGCCGATTTCCTGAAAGCATTTCAACTCGACCCGAGTTTGAAGAAGAACATTCAGCCTTTGATAGAAGAAGCCAAAGCGCATACCAAAGAGCAAACCGGAAAGTAAAATCGCACGGGCGAACGGGAGAAAGCATTGGTAGATCCCAATTTGATCGGCGGTCTCATCGGCGGTTTACTGATAGGGCTTGCGGCAGTGCTGTTGCTGGCCGTCAACGGCCGTATCGCCGGGATATCCGGCATCCTTGGAGGATTATTTATCCCCACATCTGAAAAGGACCGTGCCTGGCGCGCCGCGTTCATTGCCGGCCTGATTGGCGGCGCAGGGTTCTACAGGGCTTTGGGCAATGAACTGCCTATCGAGCTTCAATTAAATGCAGCCGGTCTGGTTGGCGCCGGTTTGCTTGTGGGAATCGGCACCCGTCTCGGTTCCGGCTGTACATCCGGTCATGGCGTATGCGGCTTGGCGCGACGTTCGAAGCGCTCGCTATTGGCTACGCTTACTTTTATGGCCTTGGCCATTCTAACCGTCTTTGTCACCAGACATGTGATTCCATGAAAGCCATCGCCAGTGCCTTCTTCATTGGAACTATTTTCGGCTTTGGATTGGCCGTTTCCGAAATGACCAATCCGGCCCGGGTCATCGGCTTTTTGAACGTGGCGGGGCCCTGGGATCCGACTCTGGTGGCGGTCTTGGGAGGCGCACTGCTAGTTGCGGCCGCGGCTTTTCCTTTCATTATCCGTCGAAATCAAGCGCTGCTCGCCGAGCGGCTTGCTTTACCGGTCAAAACTGAAATCGACAAAGCGCTCATCCTCGGCGCTGCGGTTTTCGGCGTGGGTTGGGGCCTAGCCGGTTTATGTCCGGGTCCGGCGCTGGCCGGCCTCGCTTCAGGCTCCCCCGCCTTGTTGTTGTTTGTCGTTGCCATGGTTGCGGGCCAGATACTGGCCGCGCACTGGGCAAAACCGTGATAGAGCGAAGACTGCCTATCCACAACTGCTGTTTTCAGATTGGAACTTGATTTAGAAAGGGGTGTGCCCATACGAGCATGGCAAAAATTAAGAAAATCCTCGCTCCCGCGGATCTATCGCAGCTCTGCGTATCCGGTGTTCGACTCGCTCTCGAACTGGCGCAGTGGCAGCAAGCCGAGGTCCTGATTTACAACGTTCTTACCGTCGAGGAGACCCCTTTCCCACAGGGCGCTGAAGACTGGGTGGTCAAACAAACCGAGTTGCCCAAGTTCAAGAAAACGCTGGATCAAAGGAGAAAACAATTGGAGCGTTTTTTCACCGATAATTTTCCCGAGGCGGCATCGGCCGGAAACGTCCGCCAGGAGGTGGGTGTCGGCACGCCTTACAAAAGGATTGTCGAAAAGGCCCAGCAGGAAGGCATCGATATGATCGTGATGTCCACCCATGGCCGCACCGGACTTGCGCACATGTTGATCGGCAGCGTCACGGAGAGAGTGCTGCGCCGCGCCCCCTGCCCCATTATCGCCGTGCCGACGCCGCGCAAGCCCAGGAGGCCGTCTATTCGCTCCCGCTTGATGCGCCAATCAACGGATTGACTTTTTATTAACGCCCCAGAGCTGGCCCTGCTCATCATCCGGACCTTCCAACGCGGGAAGATCGAGACCTTCGATTTCCTGCAGCGTCTTGCCGGCTATTCCTTGTAAATCGCCATACAGACCCACGGTCGCCTGCATCACGCGGTCGATCTGTTCGTCCCGCTTCGCCCATTGCTTGAGGATCAGCCTCTTCTCGCGATCAAGGTCTTCGCGCATGCAGGAGAATGCTTCGACGATGGCCTGCACCCGTTGGCGAAAGCGCGGTCCCGTCAGATACTGATAAACCATCTCCATCTTGGTTTGTTGTCCTTCAGAAGACTGCCGAACCGCGGCTATTTCGAGAAGACCCTGCCGCAACACCAGCGCCACCGGCAGTGCCGTTCTGGGATGCGTCACCCAGACGCCTTCCAGAAGCTCGAAGGTTTCGACTTCCTTGGGTAGCGCCTGGCTGACGATGACGGCAATCTCGGCCTTGGTGGCGCGTTGATCTTCGCGCAGCTTGGCGAGCCACCCGTCGCTCCAATTCTTAGTCCGCTTGGACTCCCAGAGAATGATCCCGCACGACTGGCCGAACGGGCCGTTGACGCAGTGAATCACGTCGCCGCCTAACTCGCCCTTGGGCACCGGCTCGATGGAATCCCTTGGAAACTTGGCTCGCAACAGAGTTTCCAACTCCAGCTCCTGCACTTCTCCCTGCAGTTGCTGGGATCCCTGTTCCGCCCTGCGCTTGAGCTCTTCGATCTGGCGCTGCATGGAGGAAATGGTTTGCTCCTTCTCAAGCACTTTCAATTTCAGCTCTTCCTCCGCCTCCTTGCGCGCCTGTTCCCGCGTAGCGGTGAGCGACTGTTGCACGCGCTTTTCGACCGTCAATTCCATCTCGCGCTTGGCGTCATCGAGCTCGCGCTGTTTTCGCATGACTTCCGCCTGCGCCTTCTGCGCTTCGGCGAGCTTGAGATCCCGCTCCTTAAGCACTTCCTGAAGCTCGGCAATCGCCCTCGCTTTCTGTTCCATATCCGTGGCGGTGGCTAGCTTTGCCTTACGGGCTTCCTCCGCGGCGATCTTGTTTCGCTCTTGGAGCAACTTCGCGTTGACATCTTCGTCGAGGTTTTCCCTCGCTCTGGCGATCGCCGCTTCGCGCTCGCGCAGCAACGCCTCTTTCTTGACCACCTCGGCGTCCTTGCGGGTCAAACGCGCCTCGAATTCACGGCGAGTCGCCTGGATCAGCGGTGCGGCGAGCGATTCGGTCAACTTTATTTCACATTTGCATTGCGGACAGGTGATCGTTGGTTCGAGCACAATAAGCCTCCCGGTCGATCGCAGGATCGATTGATGATAAACGTGTCCATAATCCATCTTTTTGAAAATCGTGCAACATCATGTAAACCGCGCATCTGGACGGCGCGGATTTTTTCTGATCGAGTACCTAAGATGATGTTGACCGACATGATTGCAACCAGCTCACCGGCGGCGCACAACGCTGATCGGTAAACAACAGGCGCAAGGAAATCACAATGGGTGAAACGCGCGTCGATTTGCTGCACCTTATCGAAGACTTACGCGACGCCTATCCGGGCTCCATCGATGAAACCATTCTGACGGAGATCACCGCGAATGCGCTCGATTCCGGAACCACGCGAGTTACTTTCGAGTACGATCCGGCGCACAGCGCATTGACGGTTGTCGATAACGGTTCCGGGATGCAACGTCGCGAGTTGGCGCGCTATCACGCTATCGCCGCCAGCACCAACACACGCGGTGAGGGAATCGGTTTTGCAGGCGTCGGTATCAAGCTCGGCTTA
>CAYZXN010000337.1:0-5792 GCA_964482425.1 uncultured Syntrophobacteraceae bacterium
GGAACAGGCGTTGGATCTTTACCGCGAGAATTTTCGTCCTAGCGAAAATAACCCCAAGTCCATTGCGACGATTTGCGTCTGGGCGCTCGCCGCCGACACCGAAGAAGAGGCGCTGCACCAGTTCAAAACCCGCGAACGCGCGATCGTCGATCGCAGACAGGGCATCCGGCTGCCGCTCATGCCGCCCGAGGAAGCTGAGCGTCCGTATTCTCCCGCGGAGATTGCGACTGCCGAGAAGCTGCGTCACAAAGCGATTGTCGGATCTTCAGAGCAGGTAGCGGCACGATTGAAAGCGCTCGCGAAGAGTCTCGAACTCGACGAGCTGGTCGTGGTCACATGGACGTACGATCCCGCTCCGCGCCATCGCTCCTACGAACTACTAGCGAAAGCTTTCGGATCGGGCGATAACGAAAGCCCTTCGGCATAAAGCGAGATTGGCTTTGCCGCTAAAAATCGGTAATCGCAACCGATCGCACGGATGTTTGATGAACATTGGCTAGGTGAGATAAGCAATTCCATTTGCTAGCGAAGAGAACTCGACGATGGCCATATTTCTCGCAAACGAAGACGTCCAACAGCTTTTGACCATGGGCGATTACATAGATACCGTGGAGAAAGCCTATCACGAACTCGGCATGGGACGAGCGTGGAACAATCCGCGCATTCATACCTACGGACAGGCGCAAAGCGGCGCAACGCATTTTCTAAAGGTGTTCACGGGCACCGTACCGGCCCTGGGCTATTCGGTCCTGCGCATCGACTCGACCATGGAGCGCAACGAAAGCGGCCACGAAACCAGCCGCAAAATCGGCAATCGCAACATGGGGTGGCTGCTGCTATTTTCAGTGGAGACCGGCCAACTCGAAGCGATCATCGAAGACCGCGCGCTGCAACGCATGCGCGTCGGCGCTATGACCGGCATCGCTGCCAAATATCTTGCCAAAAGCGACAGCCAAACCGTCGGAATTTTCGGCTCCGGCACCCAGGCCGGGCCGCAACTGGAAGCACTCTGCAGCGTCATGAAAATCCAGCGCATCAAAGTCTACAGCCCGACGGCAAAGAACCGTGAAAATTTCGCCGTCAAGATGACCAGTGCCCTTGGCACCGAGGTCACCGCAGTAAATTCACCGCGGCAATCGGTCACCGGCTGCGATATTGTTGTTGTAGCGACCAACTCAAACGAACCGGTCTTCGACGGCCGCTGGTTGGAACCGGGCAGCTATGTAAGCTCCATCGTCAACAGCGACAAAGTGCTGCGTCGGCGCGACCTCGACGACGAAAGTTTCCGCCGCGCCGCGCTAATCGTCGTCAGCACGAGAGACCAGATCAAAAACGATGAACCGATCTGGCTGACCGAAGGCTTGGCATGTGGCGCTGTGAGCTGGGACAAAGTTTGGGAAATCGGAGAACTGGTCTGCGGCAAAGCACCGCGGCGAAGCGACGACAAACAAATCACCATCCTCAAAAACAACGGACTCAGCGTCCAATTCGTCGGTGTCGGCGCTGCGGTGATGAAACGAGCCAAAGAACGCGGGCTCGGCAAAAAACTGCCGGCGTTTATGTTCGAGAAAGCTTACCGGACATGAAACAATGCACAGGATAAGGGAAATCGAGGGATTGGATGACTCCGTTTCGCTCGATGATTTCACGTCGTCACGAGATTGAAGAACCGCAGGAATGAAAGGTCGATCCGATGATCCCGGGTTTCGAAAGGAAACTCATGACATGCAATCCCGTTTTCATTCCCGACACGCTGGCGAAGCTCGTGCGGAAATTGCCCGCGAGCCAGCGGTCACAGACCGGTGTCGATTTCGGAGCCGTGATCGTGGCTGCTCACGCTGTGCAACAAATCTCGCCTGAACCAATGGCAGTGGCGTCTCGCAACGCCGCTACCGCCGCATCTCTCTACTTCACCGGACGAAACTTCGGCAGCGTGTACTCCGGGAAGTCTTCGAAGACCACTTCCACCGACATGCCGATTTTGACCTCTTCCGGTGCGCAGTCGATGACGTTGGTGACCAGGCGACCGCCTTCTTGCAGGTCGACCAACGACACGTTGTAGGGAATCTCGGCCTGATAGGCTGGGTGCCAGGAGCGATGGTAAGCGATGTGGGAGTACACCGTGCCTTTGCCGCTCAGCTCGACCCACTCGTGCTCCGACGCCAGGCAGTGCGGGCAGAGCGCCTGCGGTGGAAAGCCGAAGATCTTCTTGCAGGAAGAGCAGCGCTGCGCCGTCAGTTTATGTTCCCGACAGGCGGCCCAAAAGGGCTTGGCTTCCGGTTCGTCCAGATAAGGTTGGCCGCGGCGCGAGGCGCGCCCGCGTTCGTCCTTGCTCATAGTGCCCCCACGATTAACGTTGCATGCATCGCTAGGCTGCCGCCGTGGCCGCTGACGATACCCACCTTGGCGTTGGCGATCTGGCGCTCCGGTTCCACATCGTTGCCGCGCAATTGTTTCACCGCTTCGGTGATATGCAGCTGGCCTTCGAGATGGGCCTGCGACAACAACCCGCCGTGGGTGTTGAGCGGCAACTGGCCGCCGATGGTGATGCGGCCGTTCTTGACAAAATCTTTGCCCTCGCCCTTTTTGCAAAAGCCGTAGTCTTCGAGAGTGATCAGCGACGTGATGGTGAAGCAGTCGTAGAGCTGGGCGAAGTTCATGTCCTTCGGGCTAAGACCCGCCATCTTGTACGCCGTCTCTGAAGATTTTTTTCCGCCCAGCGTGGTCAGCGTCGGCGCGTTTAAAAGGCTGAAGTGCGGATGATGCTGGCCCATGCCCAAAATCGCCACCGGCTTATTGGGAAAGTCGCGCGCGCGCTCGGCGCTGGTCACCAACACCGCACCGCCGCCGTCCGATTCGAGAGAACAATCGAGTAGCCGTAGCGGCGCCACGATCATGCGCGAGTTCTGGTGATCTTCCAGAGTAATCGGTTTGCGCATCGTCGCGTTCGTGTTCAAGCTCGCGTGCTTGCGCGTCGAGATCGCGATCTCGGCCAGATCCTCGCTTTTGGTGCCGAACTCATACATGTGACGCGACGCCGCAAAGGCGTGGCCGCCGGCCGCCGCGAAGTGGCCCCACGGTTCCTCCCAATGCTCGTCGCCGCGCCGGATCGGATGACCGGGGGTTGGATCGGCAGTGGAGCGCTTGCGTGCGTGCACGCAGACGACCGTGTTCGCCATGCCGGCATCGATCGCCATCACCGCATGCTGCACCATGGCGATCGGCGTCGCGCCGCCAAGCGCGAGGTCCGTTGCAAACAACGGATCGATGCCCGCCATATGGGCCAGCTTTACGGCGTAGCTTCGGTGCGAATCGTTCAAGGGTTGATTGGTGAGCAGGCCGTCGACTTGCGAGTTTTTGAGTCCCGCATCGTCGAGGCATGCCTTAATCGCCTCGAGGTGGAGCGAGTTGGTCGTAGCGTCGGGACGCTTTCCGACCACCGTCTCACCCATGCCGACGATACAGTATTTTCCGCTGATATTTGCCATAGATTCTTCCGTTAAAAACGTTCAACAAAACGACTTTAAGAAGTTTTCTCGCGCCAAGCACGCTAAGGTCGCTAAGGCAGGGCTCGGTTTGTCACTTCGATCAACAGGAGAAATCTTTCGCAGATCCCTCGCATTTGCTCGGGATGACGGGCCAAAGCCCGTCACCTTGGCGTCCTTTGCGCGACACACAGTTGGATCCGATGCTCTCTCATAGCAGAAATTAAAGAATGTTTTGGCTAGGCTTTCGCTGTTGCCAACGGCGCCTTCATTCCAACCTCATCGGCCACCGCTCGCTCGACAACACTGCTCTTGAAGAAGTCCGGATTGTTGCGCGTGTGCAGACGCGCGGCGTTGGCAAACGTGAACTCGCGGAAATCCTGCTCCGTCATGAAGCCCTTCTCGACCATCTCAAAGGCTTGCGGAATCACGTCGCTGAAATCGGGCACGTCGAAATGCGTGAAGTCGGAGCTGAAGACCGGCCGAAGCCGCACCCCCATGCGCGGATCGAAGGCCCACATAGTTGCCCGATCGTCCGCCTCGCAACCAAAATAGAAATTGTTGGAGAAAACGGCACGGACATCTTCTTTTGAATTAATTCCTGCCGCCGCGAAATCGTCCGCAACATGCTCAGGCCGCCCGAGCTCTTCAAGACTGCACTCAGGGCGGAACGCGTCCAGGTTGTTCATGATTGCGTCGGCGTTAACTTTCAGTCTTTGATCGCCGTACCGATCGATCAGCTGGTGCAACTCGGCAACGCTGGTTGCGCTCGGATACTGTAGGCCGGCGCGGCGCCGCTTCTCCCAGTGTTCGATCATGTCAAGGCACATCTGACAGGCCCAGCTCACTCCGCCTTCCATGAAGCCAAAGTTGAGGCTCGGGTAGCGGCGCACAAGACCGCCCAGGAAAACGCCCCGCACGAAAGCGTGGTTTGATTCGGCAAAGTGTCCGACGTGGTTGTAGGTGAAGTTGCTGATGGAGGCGCGGTCCGACCAGCGGACGCTGCCTGCGTGTTGAGTCACGGCCACGCCGAGTTCGACGCAGCGCTGCCAGAACGGCTCATAGTCATAGGGGCTGTCCAGGGCGATGGTATCGCAATACCACGCAGCCTTCTGCGGATCGATTCCCTCGGCCGCGCCTGGAATCGGTCGCTCCTGGTTTCCCTTCAGCATGATCGCTTTGAAACCGCGCTGCGTAACTGCATATTCCAGCTCCTCGATAGCTTCGTGCGGCGTACGGGCGGGCAGGATCGCTACCGGCGCAAACCTTGCGGCAAATGGCGCGAACATGTCAGCCGTCATCATGTTGTAGGCACGGGCTGCGGCCCGGTGCAGGTCATCCTGGGCTATGCCGTTGATGGTAAGTCCGAAGCTCGGATAGATCAGCGCAAAATCGATGCCCAATTCGGGCAGGCGCTCGTTCAGCAAGGCCGGTAGCAGCGCGGTTGCCTTGTCGAGCGTATTGCTGGTCACGCCCCACCAGATCGTGCGACGCAGGCGGTTGTGCTGGCGTTCCGGCCAGGTTGCCCGGTACCAGACTTGATTGCGGCGCCAGAGCGCCCTCATCTGATCGACGGATTCAGCGCCGCCCACTTCGCGGAGATACTCGAGGAATACTGGAATCGGCTCCATCCAGTGGCCGTCGCCGTCGATCACCGGGTGCTTCAGCGCGTCATGTATCTTTGCCGCTCGACTGTCCATGGTAACGCTCCTCTTGCTAATCTAATCCCTCTGCTATCGCTAAGCCAGCAGGTCGTCAACCGGAGAGCGCCCGAGTGCCTGGTGAATTGGGCAAGTGATCAGGAAAGGCCCATTGCCACCCTGGCTATTGGCGACGGCGGTTATGTAGCTTGGGGGGAATAAATTACACAATCTGTTAGGTGAGATCATGGCGAAGCGCAAGGGCAAGCAGATCATTCAAATCCCTGTGGAACAGGAATTATTAAACCAGATCGTGCGAACGCGGGTATCGTAGCGGGGAGCCATGCAGCATTCATTCGTGAGGCCTGTCAGCAGTTTTGAACGATTGAACCGCAGTTAGGCAAGTTTCTGCCGCTGTCCCGTTTGCGACGCGCACACGATGGCGTCCAACGTTCGGTGTCGCCGCACCGCATGATCGAAGTCGGCCTCGATCTCCGAGCCGGTGCGGATCGCTTCGGCAAACTTGACCCACATCTGCCCCACTTCGTACGCGGGGCCGTCCTTGCGGACGGCGTCCGGCACCCACTTGTATTGCTCCGGGACGGCCAACTCCTGCAGCGCCTTGTCGTCTTTTCGTCCCCCCATGATTTTGCGCTGCTCCTCCCCG
>CAYZXN010000338.1:0-7291 GCA_964482425.1 uncultured Syntrophobacteraceae bacterium
ATCCTTCCCGCCCAGCCAGTCTTCACCTTGTAATCGCTGAAAAAGTGTCATAGTTTAGGTTGCGCCGTTCAACTATTTGAACGGCGCAATTCGTTTTAACGAGCTCTGTTTTGCAGCATCGTAACGGATATCATCTATGGGCTCTGTGGCCGTCGCGCTTTTCGCATTTGGCTGCAGGATCATAGAGAACCGATTTTCGGGAACAACATGAGCCAACAGAATGCGGATCTAAAAATTTTCGCTGGTAACTCAAATCCTCCGCTTGCACAGGAAATTAGCGAATATCTGAAGGTGCCGTTGGGTAAAGCCACAGTGGAGACATTCAGCGACGGTGAGAGCAAGGTGGAAATCAAAGAGAATGTCCGCGGTGCCGATGTTTTTGTTCTGCAGTCGACTTCGGCTCCAGGAAACGATCACCTGATGGAGCTTCTGTTGATGTTGGATGCTTTTAAGAGAGCGTCGGCGAAGCGTATTACGGCAGTCATGCCTTATTATGGGTATGCTCGCCAGGACCGCAAAGTGCTCCCGAGAGTTCCCATCAGCGCAAAGCTCGTTGCCGACTTGATTACGACCGCGGGTGCTTCCCGTATGCTGACAATGGATCTTCATTCCGGTCAGATCCAGGGGTTCTTCGACATTCCAGTCGATAATCTGTACGCGACTCCGGTGCTGTTACAACATCTTCGAAAGCAGCTCAATCACAACGAAGTTACGATCGTTTCTCCGGATGCCGGCGGCGTTGAACGCGCTCGAGGCATTGCAACGCGTTTGGATGCTTCTTTGGCGATCATCGATAAACGCCGCGTCGGCCCAAACGTTGTCGCTGAAATGAACATTATCGGTGAGGTGCGAGATCGAGTGGCGATTCTCGTAGACGACATGGTGGATACTGCTGGCACTTTGACAATGGCTGCTGAGGCGTTGAAGAAAGAAGGCGCCAGAAGAATTCTCGCCTGTTGCACCCACCCGGTACTTTCCGGTCCGGCGATTCAAAGAATTCATGAGTCACCGTTGGAAGAACTAATCGTAACGAATACCGTTCCGCTCCAATCCAGCGCGCAGCAGTGCGGTAAAATTAAGGTTCTGTCGGTGGCCCATCTGATGGGCGAAGCCATCCGGCGCACCCATGAGGAAGAGTCCATCAGCTCTTTATTTGTGTAGGGCGACGATCCAAGTGATAGGAGGTAGGTTCCCTTGGAGACTGTAGAAATTCAGGTTAATGCCCGGCAATCCGGAAGCAAACATCAGGCGCGTCGTCTGCGGCGCGACGGGAAAATTCCAGCGATCCTGTATGGCCCAAAGGTGCAGCCGCTTCCGTTGGAACTAAACAAAAAAGATTTCTCCACTCGAGTAGCCGGATTGGAAGGATCGCATCTCGTCAAGCTTAAATCGTCGTCCAGCACGTTAGCCGATAAAGTCGCATTAGTGAAGGCGATGCAGTATCACCCGATCACGGGCGAGGTGATGCATGCCGACTTTTATGAGGTTGACCTTACAGCGAAAATTGAAGTCAGTGTGCCACTGCACTTTGTCGGTAAAGCCGCCGGCGTCGTGCGTGGCGGAATTCTCCAGCCTATCGTTCGTGAAATTCAGGTGGAATGCCTGCCTATGGATATTCCGCAATTTTTTAATGTTGACGTCAGTGCCCTTGATATTGGAGATTCGGTTCACATCGAGGAATTGCCCATGCCGGAAGGGGTAACGGCGGTTTACGACTCAAGCTTTACATTGGTAACGGTTGCCACACCGACGGTTGAGGAGGCGCCCACCGCAGCGGGAGCAATGCCCGAGGGCGCAGAACCGGCCGCCGTAGAGGAAAAGAAAGAAGCCGAATGAAACTCCGGCATGCGCGATGCTTGAGGTTTGAAGTTGATTTGTGAAGTTCATTGTAGGGTTGGGAAATCCGGGCAGGAAGTATGACCGCACCCGGCATAACATAGGGTTTCTTGTGGTCGAAGCGATCGCTCAGCGGTATCGTGTTGCGATCAAGAAGAGAGTTTGTGATTCTTTAGTGGCTGAGGCCCCGCTTGAAGGTATTCGGGTTCTGCTCGCAAAGCCGCAGACCTATATGAACCGGAGCGGCGATGCCGTGAAGGCTTTGTTGAAAGAGTTTAGCGGTTCTCCCGAGGATCTTGTGGTTGTTTATGATGAGCTGGATTTGCCCTTTGGGCGTATCAGGGTACGGCCGAAGGGCAGCTCAGGGGGACATCGAGGCGCTCAGTCAATCGCGGAACGCCTTGCGGGCACGCCTTTTTATCGAGTGCGTGTAGGAATCGGACGCCCACCGGAAGGTCTCGATCCGGCGGATTTTGTGCTGGAACCTTTCTTATCCGAGGAGTGCGAGCAATTGCCGGAGATCGTTTCACGCGCCGCCAGCGCAGCCGTAAGTATCGTGCTAGAAGGCGGGCAGCGCGCAATGGAACAGTTCAATGGCCTGCGCTGACCAGTTGGACTGCGCGTTGTAAACCTAAGTGGCTATGATAAGAGCGAAATTTCATTGTGAAGGGAAATACCACTGTGACACATTATGAAACCCTTTTCGTTGTTCATCCGGAAAAGGGAACGCGGGTTAAGGAGTTCATCGAGCGATTCAAGAAAGTTATCGAGGGCCAGGAGGGCGTCATCTCGCAAGTGGAGGAGTGGGGCTTGCGAGATCTCGCCTACCGGATTGAGAAGCAAGGAAAGGGATACTATACGTTGCTTCAGTATCGTTCCAGCGGGCGGGCTGTAGAAGAATTGGAGCGAAATCTGCGGCTGACGGATGGGATTTTGCGCTATTTGACGGTCCGCGATGATCAAGCCAATCAAGCGGTTGCTCAAAGCTCTACGAGCAGTCCAGCGCAACCCGAGAAAGCGCCCGAGGAGCCCGCAAAAACAGATTCATAAACGTTTTTGAATCGAGCCCAGCGGTATCGACTCGTGGGCGAGTACAATAAAATCATTCTTCTGGGCAATCTGACGCGAGACCCTGATCTGAGGTATACGCCGACTGGCTCCGCGGTATGCGAATTTTCCATCGCCGTTTCTCACAAGTACCGCGATCAAGAAACTTTAAAAGAAGAAGTTTGTTACATCGACATCGTGGTTTTCGGGAAAGTGGGCGAACGCATCAAGGCCCATCTACACAAAGGGTCTCGAGTATTGATCGACGGACGACTCACGCAGAGACGGTGGGAAACTCCGCAAGGAAAATTAAGAAGCAAGTACGAAGTGGTCGCAACTACGGTTCAGTTTCTCGACAGCACTGCGGCCGGCGCCGCCGAACTGGGCGAAAATCCTAAAGCGCGGTAGCTGAGTTTCAGAATTTTTTAGAACGAGGTAGAAATCTTTATGGCACAGAGGGAATCAGGCGCGAGAGTAAACCGCGATCGTATGGACGATGACAAAGGGGGCCCGCGTCGCCGGCCCATGTTCCGGCGAAAAGTATGCCGTTTCTGTGCGGACAAAACGCTCAAGATTGATTACAAGGATGTTAGGACCATTGCTTCGTTTGTGACCGAGCGGGGCAAAATGACTCCCAGCCGTATCACAGGCAACTGTGCCCGTCACCAGCGCTTGCTGACAACCGCGATCAAGCGGGCTCGAAGTGTGGCCCTGCTGCCGTTCACGACGGCAAAAACATAGATTCAAATCGTCGTCACTATGCAGCGGCTAGAACTCGCAGTCAAATTCATTCTAGCTACGGCTTCAACGGTATTTCTTTTTCTCAGTGGAATTGCGGTTCCACCGATCGGCGTCGCGCTTTTTCCTTTAGTGCCCCAGCCGGCACTCTCCTTTGGCATGAAATACGGCGTTGGCGGGGGGATGGGCGTGGTGCTCGTCGCCCTGGCGATTCTACTGCTGTGGGGAGGAAAGGAACTCGCTTTCATTTATTCCGTATTTGCCGTGATCGTCGGGCTGCTGTTTTTGTTGCTTGGCCGAGTTCGCACCATCGAGACGCTAGTGTTTGGCTTGGCGGCGGTGATTTCCGCCGGATTTACCGGTGTTCTACTCTATCTGTTCGGCTCTTGGGGGGCGATGCTTCAGGACTTGCGCGGAAATTTAAACGACAGCTTGGCGGCGGCTGTCCAGATGCAAGAGAAAATGGGGTTTCCGCAAGAGAACATCGAGCTTCTGAAGGAACGCGCGCCGCAAGTCGTCGAAATAGTCTTGCAGCTTCTTCCGGCGGCGGTTTTTATCAGCCTGGGCTTGATAGTATTGTTTAATATTCTTTTGTTGTGCCGACGGTTCCCGGAGAAACGCGAGCAATGGATGACGTTGACGAGCCTTTTGACCTGGAAAGCCCCGGACGTTTTAGTCTGGCCTTTGATCGCTTCCGGATTCGCGATGTTTCTTCCCGGGTTCGTTCTGTTAAAGGCTTTTGCCGCTAATTTTTTGCTGGTTATAGCCGTTTGTTATTTCTTTCAGGGACTGGCAATCGTCGCCTATTTTTTTAATAAAAACAGTGTGCCGCGCTTTGTCCGTGGGATCGTTTACATATTTATTGTATTTCAGCAGATCTTTACTTTACTCGTGGTCGGGCTTGGACTTTTCGACCTGTGGGCTGATTTCCGCCGTTTGAAGAAGCAGAATTTTAATCCAAGCCAAGCGTCGTGATGGAGGGAAAATGGAAGTTATATTGAAAGAAGATATCGCGAATCTCGGCAAGATCGGCGAAGTCGTGCGTGTTCGGGACGGTTACGCGCGCAACTACCTGCTGCCACGCGGTTTGGTGTTGTTGGCCAATAAAAAGAATTTAAAAACCTTCGAGCATCGAAAAAAGGTCGTTGCCGATCAGAAGCAAAAGATCATACGCCAGGCTCAGTCAGTGGCAGACGAAATAGCTGCAGTTTCGCTCGTCCTTCCAATGAGGGTCGGCGAAGAAGGCAGGCTCTTCGGTTCGGTCACCAACATTCAAATCGAGAAGGCGCTGAAGGCGAAGGGGCTGAATGTAGACCGCCGCAAAATCCAGCTGGAGGAGCCGATCAAAATCGCCGGCGAATATGAGGTGCCGGTGCGCATGACTGCCGATCTCACCGTTCCTCTCAAAGTTTCGGTGGTGCCTGAGGGTTAGATCGTTTGCCGCCTCGGCGGCATCAAAAATCGGAATCTACCTCCTCCCTTCAACGCAGGTTCATTGTGCCTGTCGATCGATAATCGGCGCCCGCGAACGCCGGTTAAGCTCGAAATGGGAAATCCCGAGCCCGCCCTCAAACTGAAGAACGAAGCAGACGGGCGGGTTCTCGTTATTCTCGCCGCGCTGTGCTGGAGTTTAGCCGGGATCTTTATCAAATTTCTCGATCTTCACCCGCTGGTGATCGTTTTTTACCGCAGTCTTTTCGCTTCCCTCGTTTTCGTTCCCTTTCTACAGCGAGCCCAGTTCCGTTTCAACGGCGCGGTCATCCTCTCCGCGATCAGTTATACCGCCGCTATCAGCGCCTTTGTCTCGGCCAACAAACTCACCACGGCGGCCAATGCCATCGTTTTACAGTATACCGCCCCGGCATTTGTTTTTCTCTTTGCGCGCGTGGTGCTGGGTGAAAGGATATCCCAGCTAAACGGTTTTACACTGCTGGTCAGTATGATCGGGGTGGGAATCATTTCGTTTGAGAGCGTCGGACAGCCGGAAATGGCTGGTGTTTTGCTCGCCATCATGAGCGGTGTTCTGTTTGCGGTTTTCATGGTCAATTTGCAACGGGTGAAAGACATCAGCCCGATCTATCTAACCGGATTCAACAACTTTATCTGCGCCGCGCTCCTCTTACCTTTTGTGAGCGCTCAGATAACGATCTCCATGGACCAACTGGGCATCCTAGCGCTCATGGGAACCCTGCAGTTGGGGTTGCCCTATTTTCTTTTTTCCAAGGGGCTGCAGACGATTTCGTTGCAGGAAGCGGCTTTAATTGCCTTGATCGAGCCGGTATTGAATCCTTTATGGGTGGCGGTGACGTTTGGCGAGATTCCGTCATCGGCTACACTGGCGGGCGGCGGCATAATTCTCGTAGCGTTGGCGGTGCGATATTTGTGGCCGCTGCTGGACGGCAGGAGGATCAAGCCGGCGTGACTTGCGGTTTAGATTCGCACCCAATATGTGATAGCTTTGGTGACTTGAAAGTTTGACCACAAGGAGGTTGATTCATGAACTGGGGAATGGCGAATCGTTTAGCGAGAATCATAAAGCCTGATGGCCGGGCGGTCATGCTAGCCGTTGACCATGGCTATTTTCTCGGCCCTACGAGCGGCTTGGAAGAACCGCGCAAAACCATAGAGCCTTTGCTGCCTCACGCGGACTCGATCATGTTGACGCGCGGCGTGCTGCGGACGTCCGTGGATCCTAAATCGGATCGACCGGTAGTTCTGCGCGTATCCGGCGGCACGAGCATCCTAAAGGAACTCTCCAACGAAGAAATAACGGTGTCCATCGACGACTGCATCCGTCTCAATGTCTCAGCGATGGCACTTTCGATTTTCATCGGCTCAGAATTCGAGAAAGAGACCCTCGTGAGCCTCGCTAGACTTGTGGACGAGGGCGAGAAATACGGCATTCCAGTCCTCGCCGTTACAGCGGTTGGCAAGGACATGGCGCGGGATGTCCGTTATCTGGGGCTTGCCTGCCGTATCGCCGCGGAGCTTGGCGCGCACATCGTGAAAACCTATTACTGCGACGATTTTGAGCAGCTGATAGAGAGCTGTCCGATTCCGGTCATCGTTGCCGGCGGCAAGAAGATAAGCGAGATGGAAGCTCTCGATCTCACCTACAACTCGGTCAAGCGGGGCGCCGTCGGCGTGGACATGGGCCGCAATATCTTTCAATCCGATTGTCCCGTCGGGATGATTCAAGCGGTGCGTGCCATAGTGCACGAAAACATCTCGCCGAAGGAAGCCAATAAGATCTATGAAAGCGCCCAAGGAGCCAAAGCCAAGCGAGCCGCCGGATAGCGGTTTGAGCGCCAGCGAAACCAACAAGCCCTTCCTTTTGCGATCGCCGCAGGTTTGAACATGGCAGCGCCGAATCGAGCCGCGCGCAGTATGCGTGTGGCGATGTATTACAACAACCGGGACGTCCGACTCGAGCAAATGCGTATCCCGACGATCGGCCCAGGTGAGTTGCTGGTGCGCATCTGCGCCAGCGGTATCTGCGGCAGCGACCTAATGGAATGGTACCGCGTTCAAAAGGCGCCGCTGGTGTTAGGTCACGAGATTGCCGGAGAAGTCGTCGAAACGGGGGAGGCCGTCAATGCTTTCCGTGCCGGTGATCGGGTTTTCTCTTCTCATCATGTACCCTGCGGTAAATGCCGTTATTGCCAGGCCG
>CAYZXN010000339.1:0-11041 GCA_964482425.1 uncultured Syntrophobacteraceae bacterium
CGACACCGAAGGCAATCTGCTGCAGCTGTACGCGCCGCCAAAATAGATTTACGGCGTCGCTTTCCGCGAGGTGACTTTCTTGAAGTGGACCCGTGCTTCGCTCCGCTCATTCACCCAACCGGTAAAACTCGGCGCAGTTGTCCCAGAGAATCTTACGCTTATCGTTTTCGCTGATTTTCAACTCGAGGAAGCTTTCCACCGCGTGCGGAAACTTCGAATCGCCGTGCGGATAATCGGTGGAAAATACCAGCCGCTCGGTGCCGATATAGTCGATCACATACTTCACGCCGTCCTCGTCGGGCTCCACGGACACGAAGCACTGTTTTTTGAAATACTCGCTGGGCCTCATTGTCAGATCTTGCGCCCAGATGTCGCCTTCGCGTTCCCAGCCTTCGTCCAGACGCCATAAAAGCCACGGCAGCCAGGTGCAGTTCGCTTCGAGAAACGCCGCGCGAAGATTGGGATGACGGGCCAGAACTCCGCCCGAGCATAGACTCACCAGACCGAGCATTTGTTCCATCGGTTGCGCCACCGCCCGGCGTAGCATGAAATTGGGCTCGAACAGATCGCCGATTTGCCGTGCGGCCGACGAAGAGGATTCATGAAAGCCCACCGGCAAGCGGTGTTCTTCGAGCGCTGCCCATAGCGGTTCGAAGTACGGATCATACCAGTTGCGGCCTTCCATGGTGCTCGAGCGCATGAAAACCGCGCGAAAGCCCAGTTCCGTTGCGCAGCGCTTTGCTTCCGAGACCGCTTCATCCACGTCGAAAGGCGATATCATGCCGGCGCCCAGGAGCCGACGCGGATTGATTTTGCAGAAGTCGTAAAGCCAATCGTTATAAGCGCGCGCCAGTGCCGCCGCGAACTGGGGTTCCATGTTGGGCTCGGCCAGTACCTGCAACCCGCGGGTCGGGTAGAGTACAGCGACATCGATGCCCTCTATGTCCATCGCTTCGAGCTGAACTTCCCCCGTCCAGCCGCGCTCGGCATGCGATCGGTAAATGCTCTGATTTTTCTTAAAGTTGTGACCCCGATGATGCGAGGAGTTGCGGTTGTGAGAGGCTGGCAAGCCCCAGTACCGGCCGTCTGGATGAGCCATGCGCAGGTCGCGGACGTTGTCGCTCGTCATGCCGCGCGGGGCGTCGGCTCGGTATTTGGGATCGAGATAACGCTGCCACAGATCCACCGGCTCCATCAAATGCATGTCGCTGTCGAGAACCTTTAGTTTATTCTTCATAGTTTTCTCTCTTTCGCGCCGTCAGTATCTATCGTTATAATGGCGTTGGCTTCAGTGTCAACGTGCTTCGGCTGCATCGATGACGTTGGCTAACCGTTGCCCAATTGAAGGCATCTGTTAAATTAACTCGTCACCAGCAATTTTATCAGGAGCGATTATGTCTTTGAAAAAGATTATGTCTTTGAAAAAATGGACGCAGGCTTTTCTGGCTGCAACGATTGTTTTGCTGCTTGCCGGGGCCGCATCGGTCTATGCCCAATCGCAAGCTGCCGGTGCTTCCATCACCGTGTATCAAGACCCCGCCTGAGGATGCTGTTCAGCGTGGGTCGGGCACCTACAATCGAATGGTTTTAAGATTGAAAAGAAGAACGTCACCGGCAAACGGTTTGTCGCCATCAAAATCAAATACAACGTGCCGCGGAAGCTTTATTCGTGTCACACCGGACTGGTGCAGGGTTATGTCATCGAAGGCCACGTTCCCGCCGACCTGATCTATCGTTTGCTCAAGGAGAAACCGCCGGTGCTGGGTTTGGCGGTGCCCGGCATGCCGGTGGGATCGCCGGGCATGGAGGGAGCGAATCCCCAGCCTTACGAAGTCTTGGCCTTTGACAAAGACGGGAAAACATCAGTGTACGCGAAGAGGTAGAAATCTCTCTTCGAAGTCGTACTGAAGCCTTGTGGAACGGAAGTATTCTAGAGTCGTGGCAGGCATGAATTTTGGGAACGAATCGTCGGAAATAAAGGTCGAGCAGGTCGAGCGAAGAAGCGCCGACTTTCCTGGCGAGTGGTTGTTCACGTGGCGAGTGCAAAATAACACGGCGGAACCCATGCGACTGCTTTCGATACGCGTGCCGCATGAAAAGTTCAGGGCCACGGAAAAAACCTTCGAGCGGCCGCTGGAAATATCGGTGGGAACAAGCGTCACGTTCGATATGACGGTTTTTTGCGATCAGCCGCAGGAGTCGATTGTCGAAAATGCCTTCCTGATTCTGCTGATCGATTGGCGACAGGCCCACTGGAGACTTTTTGTAAGATTACAGATACGTGTCAACAAGCAGGCAATGCCCGATACAGTCATCGCGTCGATTACACTTCAACGAGTCGGCTTCTCGGGAATTTCATGAATATCAGGAGCCAGCGGATGGCAAACAAAGAGCAAGACCTGTACGTTCTCCAGCGCATGCGCGGTTGATACCGCAATTGAAGCCTCGGCTTCGAAGAGACCACGGGTATGGTCTCCAATACGCTCAAGATGGACCAGCAGGAAGTAATAGACGCATTGACTCGCCTGCGGGACGAACAGGCCGATAACCCTGAATACAAAAAGCTGCGGCGAGACTTGCCGCAAGATTGGCCGCTCTGACTCGCTTCGGTTGGGATGCGGGGTCTTAAGCGGTTTCAGACACAACGGTTCACGAGGTCAGCTTTTGCGCGAATCGGCTAACCGCACCGCTGGTTGACGCAGTCTTAAATCCTTTACTCCGCCCCAGAATTGTCTTTTTCCCGTCATAGCCTGGACGTGGCCGTCCCATTCCAGAGTAAAAGCAGTCAAGCCCAGCTTAACCGCCGCGCGGATTTTATCTTGTGTTGCGATATCCGTAGCCAGTTCGCGAACGGCATCGATCTGACGGCTGCCGTGTCCCTCGTCTTGGGCGGCGTGCAGCCGATAGGTCTCCGCAGCGCGCGGTGTGAAGCCGTAGTGGCCCGTGAGCTCGCGATAGACCTTTTCTGAGATTTTGCCTTCGCCGCCGAGCTGGCTTTCGACGAAGGCGAGCATGGCGACGCCTTCCAGCGCGGAACGCCTCTGGCAGCAGCCGATGATCATCTCTATGGCGGCGAGGGTTCCCGGCGCCGGCTCGGCGTTGTCCGCTTCCAGCCGCGATATGCCGCCCTCTTCCAGGAACTGCAGCATGATGTCCATGTGGGTGCGTTTGCCGCCGAGCTCTTCCATAAAGTTTTCCAGAACGGTGTCCATGACAGCGTATTCTTTCGCGGAAACGGCGTTGACCGCCATGTAACCGAAGAAAATTGGATTGGTACGAACGCGTAAATAATGTTGCACTTCGCCGAGGATGATTTGCTCCCGCGTCCAACGGTGGCGGATGATTCCATCGAACCACGGATGCTGCTCCATTGGCACTTCGTCGGCGTAGGTCCAGAGCTCGGCAATAAAGTCGTCCTGGTTCATGAAGGAGTTTTATCCCATGCGTCCGTCGATGTCGACAAGGAATATTCTAGTTTTAAAGGAGTCGGCGTATGCGTGCGGCCGTCGCAATGGGTGCACGATTACATTTGTGAGAGAGCCGCGGTCGAGATCCTTCGTCGCTCCGCTTCTCAGGATGACGGAAAAGAAGCGGTTGGCTAAGTGCCGGGCGGCGAGCCCCTGATTCTCCGGCTGCCTTACTTTGTTGCCATCCTGAGCCCCGCGAAGGATCTGCTTTATTTGAGCAGATTCAACTTGCAGCGCGCAACTTGGTGTCGCCCTTCTCGATTCGCTGCTTCAGCCGGGGATAAAACCGCAATGGATTGTCCCAGAATATTTTGCGCTTTAGCTCGTCGCTGACGTCTTTGCGGTCGATCAGGTTCGGGATGTCCTGGCTGAAGTCGCGTTGATCGCGCTCGTGCGGGTAGTCGGAAGCCCAGATCAGCGCGTTTTCATTGGCCACTTGCGCGGCCAGCGGCAGCGCCGATTCTTCGACTTCCACAGCAAAAAATATGTTGCCTTTCCTGACGTATTCGCTGGGCTTCAACTTGCAGCGCGGCGAATAATGGCCTTTGCGCTCCTGTTCCTCGTCCATCCGGTCCATCATATAAGGGACCCAGCCGACGCCGCATTCAATGCAGCCGAAGCGGAAGTCTGGGAAGAGCTCGAACACGCCTTCGAACATCAAGGCGGTAAACTGGCGCATTTGCGCGAAGGGGTGTTCCAGCGTATGACCGATGGTGAAATTGTTGACCATATCGAGACCCAGCGCGGGCATACTCAGGCCGCCGTGGGTCGAAATCGGCACGTCGAGCTTTTGCGCCTCTTCCCACAGCGGATAGAATTCGGGACCGCTATAGAGCCGTCCGGCCGGAGCGACAGCGGGTAACACGGCGCCCACCATGCCGAGATCGTCGACGGCGCGGCGCAGTTCTTTCACAGCTTCGGAAATATCTTGAATGGGCAAGAGCGCGACGCCGACGAGTCGTGGGCTGACAGTCATGAACTTGTGATACAGCCAGTCGTTGTACGCCCTGGCCATGCAAATAGCCCAATCTTTGTCCTGTATGGCGCCATGAGTAAGCCCCTGTGTCGGATAAAGAACCGTCAGCTCGATCTTGTTCTTGTCGAGGAAATCGAGCCAGTGATTGGCCTTGGGCCCGTCGCCGCCGCCAGCCCATCCGCCTTTCTGGCGCAGCGAGCGGAGATAACCGTCCATGGTGAGCCCCGGCCAAAATGAATAGCTCTGGTGCCACTCGAGATCTCTATACGGCGGCCCAATAAATTCCCGCAGCTCGCTATCCAGTTCCATGACATGCCCGTCCGCATCGATGATTCGGTAGTCCGCCATAGGTCCCTCCATTGAATTTTCAAGCTATCAAGTTTTTCTATGCCAGAGACAGCATCTTACGTGCGCCGTGTATTTTCCGTAAACAGCTCCTCAACCGTCAGCGGCCGGCCTAGCATTCCCTGTTGATCGGCGAACTTAATCAGATTCTCCACGTCGTTATAGTTCTCTTTGAAGCCTTGATAAAAGGGGTCTTTGCCGAAAAACTTTCGTTCTTCCTCCAAATACGAGCGGCCCCACGCAAAACTAAGGCGGTGCGGCTGCTCCATGAAATCGTTGTACGCCCGGCGCGATGCCATAAACGCTTCAAAGAGGCTGGTGGCCACCCATGGATCACGATCGAAAATCTCTTTCTTAATCACGATTGGATGCATGATCGGAAAAACTCCGGTACGTTTGTAATAGTCTTTTTCCTCTTTCTCGAACTGCGGAAACAGCCGCTCGACGGTGCCTTCGCCCTGCAGCCATCTTTGGGGTAAATCCGGTTCCACTTCGGCATCGACTTTACCTTCGACCAGCAGATCCTCCAGCTTTCGCCCGCCTTCGACGAATTCGACTTTGATACTTGACGGCAATTTGAAACCGACATGCTCTTTGTTGACGATCACCCAGGTAACGTCGGTGACGGGCAGATCGTAACTGTTCATCAGCATTCCCTTGGTGACCAACGCCAGCGTGTTCTCGTAACTGCGCAGGCCGATGCGGCCACCTTTTAAATCCGCTGGGTTTTTGATGCCGGACCCGGCACGGATAAAACAGAATTTGTGACCCCACATGCGGCGCGGGAAAAACGGTATCGCCTGCAGCCCGTCCTTATCCTGTCCGCGCGCCACCAGGTACGAAGACATAGAAAACTCGCAGGCGTCATACTCGCCGTAACGATACATGCGCTCGTGGCGAATGCCGCTTTCGACCGTGATCAAGTTGAGATCTACGCCTTCGGCCTGGATCTGTCCTTCGCGTAGCGGCTGTAGATAGTCGTATTTGTCGCATGCGACGGTGAGCTTTAGTTTCGTCATATTATCCTCGTCCGGTTTCTTGAACGGCTATGCTCGTGTTCGATCGGGTTTCAAAACGGCTCACGAACACGAGCGCCGGCTTTTGATGTAATCGATCATAGGTGCCGGGCAAACTCATGTCAATGAAACGCGGACCGCGTTGACAGGCTTTAAAGCCGGTGTTAAGGCAGGGCCAATGTTTCTAAAGCTAAATTACGAAAGCTGAAAGCGGAAAGACAATCGCCTGAAAAGGATTTGTTCCAGCTTTCCGCTTTCATTTTTCATCATTTCCTATAGGAGGAATCGACAATGCGTTTCAAAGATAAATCCGTGATTATTACCGGTGGCGGCGGAAAGATCGGCAAAGCTTATGCGATGGCCTTCGCCAGGGAAGGCGCCAAGGTTTCTTTGCCGGACATTGCCGGCGCCGACAATGTCGTCAAGGCGATTCGCGACATGGGCGGCACGGCGATCAGCATGGCGTGCGACGTTGCCGACGAGAAAAGTGTCACGGCCATGGCCGACGAGACCGCAAAGCACTTCGGGGGAATCGATGTTCTGGTGAATAATGCGGCTTATTTCATGTCCGTCTGGAAAGGACCGTTCTGGGAGATGGCGGTGGATGAGTTCGACAAAGCGATGGCCGTCAACGTGCGCGGCTCGTGGCTATGCGCCAAGGCGTCTTTCCCGCACATGAAAAAGCAGGGTAAAGGCAAAATCATCAATATCTCTTCGGGCACCGCCCTAAACGGGAGCCCCAACTATATCCACTATGTCACATCCAAAGGAGCCATCATCGCCATGAGCCGAGCGATGGCGCGGGAGCTCGGCGATTATAATATCTGCGTGAACACGGTGGCCCCGGGATTCGTCGAGACCGAAGGCCGGCAGGTCGATCCCGCTTTCAGCGCCAGCCGGGTGGCAAATCGTTCGCTGAAACGCGTTCAGGTGGAAAACGACCTGGTCGGCACGGTTCTGTTTTTAGCATCGGCCGAGAGCGATTTCATGACCGGGCAATTGCTCAACGTTGACGGCGGCGCGAACTTTATCGGGTAAACTAAAGCTGAATCAAGAAAGCGGAATCACTGCGGCTGGAGAGCATGCTTTCAGCCTTCCGTTCTCATCTTTTCTTTATTTCCATCGGCGGAGTTCAAAATGCGATTCAAAGATAAATCGGTCATCATCACTGGCGGCGGTGGAAAGATCGGCAAGGTCTATGCGCTGGCTTTCGCCAAAGAAGGCGCAAAAGTCTGTTTGCCCGACATTGCCAGCGCCGATCACGTCGTCAATGCGATCACGGACATGGGCGGCAGGGCCATCAACACGCCGTGCGATGTCACGGATGAGAAGAGCGTCGCCGCCATGGTCGAGGAGACCGTCAAGCAGTTCGGCTCAGTCGACGTGCTCATCAACAACGCCGCTTACTTCATGACGGTATGGAAGGGACCATTCTGGGAAATGGCCGTGGACGAGTTCGACAAGGCCATGGCGGTCAACGTGCGCGGCTCATGGCTATGCGCCAAAGCCGTTGTGCCGCATATGCAGAAGCAGAAAAAGGGCAAGATCATCAACATCTCTTCCAACGTCGCGCTCACCGGCAATCCCAATTACATCCACTACGTGACCTCCAAAGGGGCAATCATCGCCATGACCCGGGCCATGGCGCGGGAGCTGGGCGACTACAATATTTGCGTAAATACGGTGAGTCCCGGATTTGTCATCACCGAAGGCCGGCAGGTGGATCCTGAATATGAGAAAATCCGCGCGCAGCAACGCAGCATCAAGCGCTCGCAGGTCGAAGGCGATTTGATGGGAACGGTGCTTTTTCTGGCATCGCCCGATAGTGACTTTATGACCGGCCAGTTACTCAATGTCGACGGCGGGTTCTGCTGCGTCGGCTAGCGCGGCCACTTGGATGAAGCGATGCCGACTCCCGGTGTGCTGAGAGCAATAACGCAATGCGGATCAGATAATCTTTCTAGCACGGGCGGGTGTGATAACTATCCTCTTATCGCTCGCCGGGATTTCAACCGCGAATCCGCCGTACTCGATCTGTAGCAACAACAAAAGGCTGTATGTCAGCATAATCAAGCCCGCCAGCTCGAGTGATTCTTCGATCGTTGCCAGCGACATGAACAGGAGATCGCGTTGTCGCCCGATCGCCCGATAGTAGAGAGCGCCGATCATCTCCAATCCCAGGGCTCCTGCGAGATAGCTAGCGGCCGATAGACCCAACCACAACCTGGGTCGCTTGTTCAAGCGCCACCATACCGGAAAGAATAGCATCGCTAATGCCAATACCGCAGCGCCATAAGGCAACACCCAGGCGAAGAAAAAGATCCCCGTCAAATTCCACGCCTCTCTGAGCGGCCTGATAAGCAGCTCGTGGACGGCGAATAACTCATCGTAGCCAAGGAACAACATCAATGCCGCCAGCAGCAGCCAGATTGCGCTCGGCTTCGATCGGGTTTTGGCGGCTTGCCGGACCGTCAAAAGCAGCAGCACGTTGAGTAGAAACAAACATCCGGAATAATAGGTCGGCACGTTCCGTTCGGTATCGAAATCGAAGAGTCGAGCCAGCCGGTAAACGTCAGCGTAACCCAGGACGTGGGTCATCCAGAGGCCGAGGAGATTAGCCGCTAACAGGAGAACTGCGATGGCAGCTAATATTTTTACTACTTTAACGGGGTGCAGTGTGGTAGTGGGCAGTTCCTGCATCATGGGATGTATCGCAATAAGCCTATTACAAACTCAATAAGCGACCAACACCCCCCGAAAGCAGCGTGTTTCTTGCTTTAATGGGTGCGCCGCATGACTTGTGAGCTGTTGTTTGGCGTTAAACGGTTGAACATTGAAGCCTTGACTTTCCGCGACCAATCTAAGCCGCCGTCTCCCATTTACCCACATCCACTTCCCAACCCTTTGTTTGCGACAGATCCAGCGCGTTTCCTTCAGGGTCGCGGAAGCGGAATTCCGCATAGGGGCGGGTCGACGGGCGCGGCGCGATACTGAGCACGCTGCTCAGTTCGGCCATGGTCGCCGCCATTTTGTTGGTGAGAAAGCCGATGTGGTTGATGCCGAATCGTGCTTCATGGCCTTCGATGGGATTGTAGAAGGGATGAATGGCTAAATTCGTTTGACCGTCGCCGCAGAAGCGATTGCCCCGGCCTTGTTGCCGGCGCTGATAACTCGACGGTACCTCGCGCAGGCCGAATACCTGGCTGTAAAATCGCAGCATCATTTCGGGATCTAAAGCGTTGTAGGCAATGTGCCGCACGCGGGGAAACTTCTTTTCTTTCTCCTGCGGCACGCCGAATCGTTGGGTCGACAGGCTTACCGGCAAGCACTCGGGGTCATGAATTCTTATTTCGCCGTGGTGGATATCGTCGGGTTCCTGCAGGATCATGCCGCGCGGGTTCAGGGCAAGAAAGCGTCCTTTAGTTTCTTCCAGATCGTCCACCTCAACCCCGATATGGTGCAACCCGCGATCCGTTTTCATCTCGTTCAACTGATCTCTTCTTCGGAAAAATGTCAGGTTGTAAAAGCCGTCGGTGATAGAGATGTCCCCGTCGGCTGAACGGCCGAGCTCTTCGGTGCCGAGAAAGCGGTGATAGAAGTCGGTTACTTTCTCCGGGTCTTCACTGAGAAAGGCGATGTAGCGCAGTGTGGCCATAAAAACTCCTCGGTTCGGTAACTGCGATCATTGTCAGTCCCTGATGTTTTGCGTGAACCATTCCAGTGGAAGTGGGTGGCCGAGTCCCTTCTCGCGCGCCAGGTTGTAAGCCGTGCCGCCGACGGCGGCGAACTGCAGCCCCTGAGTGCCTTGATTATTCAGAAATGTAATCTGCTGACCGTTGGCGCGACCGACCCAGCGGCCGGCCATGACATCGGGCACGGTGCCGATGTCCGGATTGTCGATCTCGTGGTGTGGCGCAGCGGGAATTTTCTTTTTCTCATCCGCGTTGCCGGCAATAAATCCGAACATGCCGTCGCTTCCGGTCACGACTTCAGGAGTATTGCGATCGGCGTAAAGCGTCGATGTTCCCAGGCGCGCGCGCACATCGGCGCGCTGTAGAACATCCGGTCCCGCTTCGTTGTTGCGGACATTGTTGATGTGCATTCCCGGCTCCAGCCATTCGGCTTTGATGACCGGAACCAACGAATCCGTCGTTAGCGCGACCACATCGGCGCCTTTGAGAGCTTTCTCGGGCGAGTCCACGGTGATGACCTCGATGTCCAGTTTCTCCGTCATCTCGGCCGCATAAGCTTCGCGATTGGCTTTTGTCGGACTGAAGATACGCATCACTTCGATCGGCCGCACATGCTTTATCGCTTCCGCATAGGTTCGCGCCATGCCGCCGGATCCGATCATCGCCAGAACTCGGGAATTCTCTCGCGCCAGGTACTTCGTACCCAGACCGGCGCACGCGCCGACACGCATATGCTGGAGATAACCGTCATTCATGATCGCCAGCGGCTCGCCGTTGCGCGTGCTCGTAAGAAAGATCAAGCCGCAATAGGTGCCGCGCTCGATGCAGTATTTGTCCTCCACCATGAATCCGCCCTGGTTCTCCCAGGCCAGCATGTCGGATTTCATACGGATGGCAAACACGCCGAGCTTGCGCGATGCGCCTTCCATGGTTCCCCACCGGTAATAGTGCGGCTCCTGGGGAACATAGAAGTCTATGCGCGGCCGGTAACCGGCGCGCAGTTCGTTGAGCTCCCGATAAGCCTCCTCCATCGCTTCGATGCAAGTCGGCATATCGAGAACCTGTTGGATATGTTCATTGGTGAGAAAGATCATGGTTACTCCTGGAGGTGGATCGTATCGCCAAACGCGACCGTCAAGATGATCAGGGCACAAGCGCTAGAACGAGCGCGGATCATCTATTTGCTGGCACATGGATACCGAGTTTGGTATAGCCCGTGGAAACGGCGCTGTAAAGCTTATTGGAGGATCCTGAAACAATCGGAAAGATTCTAATGGTTCTAATCTGCGTGCTCGGCTCTGGCTCGCAGGGTCTCGCCCAGGAGAAGTTTCGCGCCGCAAGCGGTGGCTTCTCGACCGCGATCCATGCTTTGTTGTGGCTGGCGTACGAAAAAAAGTTGTTTCAAAAATACGGTCTGCAAGGGGAGTATCTCGCCCTGCAAAGCGGTACCCCCGCCATGCAGGCCTTCTGGCGAACGAGCTGCAGATCGTCTTTACCACGGGGGCGTTGGCCATTTCAGCCAATCTTCAGGGCGCGGATACCACG
>CAYZXN010000340.1:0-16230 GCA_964482425.1 uncultured Syntrophobacteraceae bacterium
GCCTCATCCGCTTTGACTACTCTCCCGGTGTAGAGCAACTCCTTGGCTTTGGCCATCCCGACGACGAGCGGCAATGACCAGGAAGAATTTACTCGGCCGTATCTCGCCGCTAAAAAGCGAAACTCCGAATGCTCGCAGCCGATGCGAATGTCGAGCATCGAGCTCAACTGCGCGCCGGCGCCGTATGCCAGTCCATTGATCGCGCCGATAATAGGCTTGGCGAAAGTCGCGATGTGCCAGTTGGCTTGACTGCGGAACTCGCTGCGAGCGGCCAATTCCGCGTCGCTCGAGCGGGCCATCTGGTGGATATCCCCGCCGGCGGAAAAAGCGCGCGGCCCGGCCCCGGTCAGGACGACGGCGCAGACGTCATCGTCTTTCTCGATGACAGTCAGCTCCGCGTCAAGTTCGCACGCCAGTTCATAACTCATCGCGTTCAGCTTCTCCGGACGATTAAGTGTGATCACGGCCGTCTTAGCGATCCGTTCGCTATGAATGTTTCTGTAAGCCATCGGTTTCTCCTTAGACGGCGGGCATTACAACAGAAAGGCCACCAGCGCGCAAACCGGGGCTGTCTTGGGATGTCCGGGCGAAATATTTCATGCCAGGCTTGCGCCGAGCATCGGACGAGTGCATTGCTACGGTCGCCGCAATCAAGTGCGATAGGGTTCGTACACAATCGCTTGTTTGATGGCGGCGTCGATTTGCGTCGCCATCGGGTTGCGAATCTCTTCGGCGATATGACCCATGACCCCCAAGGTGCGGCCGATCAAGGCGAAGGCTTTGGTGATTTGCCATGGAAATCCCATGTCCAGAGCGATCGCCGCAATAGCGCCGGTCACGTTAACCGGGATGAGCCTTTTTCTTCGCTCGCTGGCCACCGTGGAAAGTTTTTGTAGGAGCTCGCAGTACTTGCCGTAAATGCCCGTGTCCTTGGCAATGGTAAACAGGGTTTCCGCGCGCGGGTCGCCTTCGGCGTGAGTGCGATGGCCGATGCCAGGCATGCGTTGTTTCCTCGCCGAGTAATCATCGAAAATCGACACTGCAATCGCGTCCAGATCGGCATCCTTGCCATCCGGTGGCAGTGCTTCAGTGAGCATTTTTGCCGACCATTCAGACGATCCCAGGTGCACACTGCCGGCGCCGCAAAGCGCTGCGGCTACGGCCGCTTGAATCGCTTCCGGCGCGCAGTGATAGACAAGCCGCGCCGCGATGACGTGAGACACCATGCCATGCTCAACCAGGATCACGAGCAGGGCGTCAAGCATTTTAGCCTCGTTGGGGGAGGGCAAGCGGCCGCGTAACATGAGCGACGTCATGTCCGTGAAAGTGATCTTGCCGACCAAGTCTTTATTAAGATCGTAACCGCGGACGAGAATGCGGTGCAGCTCGGCCTTGCCGATTCCGGTGACGATTTTGGCTTGTTCCGCCATAGGTGAATCCTCCTCAAACTGTTTTGGATGAGGCGGATTCTAGGCCAGGCGAGTCTCGGCCGCAACCCAGCGCGCCACAACTGCTCGTATTCTGAATGGCCGACATTAAACTGACTTGGCGGGCGCGGCTTCAACCGATAAGCCGTTTCGGCGCCGGGTATACCAGTGCGCCAGCGCTAGCACGATGAGGATGCCGATCCATGTGGCAACGCCGCTGACGATTCGCGGATCACTGGCTCCGAACAGCCAGCTCAAATCATCACGCCGGTATGTGCCCACGATGCGGACCGATTTCAAGCTGAATACCCACCCGGCGTGCAAACCTATGGCTAAATACAAGTTGCCGGTGCGCAGGAACGCGTAGCTCAACACCACACCGATCAAGAAAAGACCGAACATTCCGGGAAGAAGGGGTAGAGGCTCCAAGAACGGCGTGAAGGTATAAAATAGATGGCGAAAACCGGCAAGCGGCGCAAATCCGTCGACAAAATAGGATTCTCCAGGCTTGACGAAGTGCAGGGCGGAATAGAATAGGTTCGCCAGAATAAAGGCGCGAACCGGCGTGCCGTTTTGAAGCAATCCCTTGAAGAGAATTCCGCGAAAAAAAATCTCCTCGAGAACTCCGGCGAAGATCCCTGACGCCAAGGCGCTGGCGACGCGCGACAAAGATTGCGACAGAGAATACCTGAAATGCGCTTCGAAGACATCGGCGACGGTCATGGCAACGATCAATGCCGTCATCGAGCCTGCGGCCAACAACCAGCCGGCGATCAGGTCTCGCCTGCCTTTCCGAAGAGTGATAATCCCTAGGTCCGAAAGCCGGCCGATTTTTAAAAATTTGCGACAGCAAAAAAACAGGATGATTCCCGAAATCATAAACGTGCGATTGAAGATGCGGGAAAACGGATAGCGTTTGATTGCCGGCCATTGATTAGCCAACCAGTCGGCGGCCAATGCAAACCATGGGCTGAGTAACGCGGTCAGAGCCAACACGAAGAGCACAAAGAGCAGCAGTCGCTGGTGTCTGTTCAACGATTTCATGCGATTCTTCAATATGGTATACGAGGTATCGGATGGCAAGTAAGGACGACAAGAGTTTGTTGGATAAGGTCGCGCTCGTCACCGGAGCTACTCGCGGCATCGGCAAAGCGGTGGCCGCGGCATACGCCGGCGCCGGCGCCCGCGTGTTTATCTGCGCGCGTGGCGAGAGCGAAGTCGAACAAACAGCGCGGGAATTATCCAACCGTGGAGCGCAGGTAGAAGGCTGCGCCGGCGATATAGGTCAATCCGCGGCTGCTCGGCGCATCGTCGAAACCGCATTGACAAAGTTCGGCGCGCTTCACGTCGTAGTCAACAATGCCAGCTTGCTCGGCCCGCGCGTGCCCCTCGCCGAGTATCCGTTTGAGCAATGGGAAAAAGTGATTCGCGTCAACCTAAGCAGTGTGTTTCTGGTCATCCAACAGGCGCTTAAATCCATGATCGCGCAGCGCCAGGGTTCGATTATCAACGTTTCATCGGGTGTTGGACGTACCGGCAAGGCGCGTTGGGGCGCCTACGCCGTATCCAAATTCGGCCTCGAAGGATTGACGCAAGTTCTGGCCGATGAGGTAAAGGAGTTCGGCATTCGCGTCAATAGCGTCAATCCGGGGCCGACCCGCACCGCCATGCGCGCGGCCGCTTACCCTCAAGAAGATCCATCGACTCTGCGCGCGCCAGAGCAGATCACGCCGGTATTCGTGTATCTGGCGTCCGACGACTCCCGCGATGTGACAGGTCAAGCTTTTGAGGCTCAGGATTGGTTTGAGCCGCGCCGTTGACCATCATGGATTTTCTATAATGACGCTGATACTACTTTGTGGGTCGTATCGAGAGGAAAAACGCGATGAAAGCAATCCGTATTCTGACGATCGAGACCGTGCCTACGGAAAAGCCCTGCATCTTGGCCACCCAGATATGAATTTGTTTGTAAGAAACCGCGGGATAGCCGATCTTTATCTTTTTGACTTCCTGCTGCCAGGCGGCCGTGCCGATGCAGCACCATGCGATCAATAGGGGTTTGCCACAGGGATTTGCCACAGGACATAATCATTTTAATAAATTTGACAAAGGATAATTTAAAACCATGAACCAGTACATCGGCAAAGTATTTCCCGACTTCGAAATGACCGATCACGACGGCCAGGTCGTTAAGCTATCGCAGTATGCCGGCAAATTTCCTTTGATCCTAACTTTTTATCGGGGGTATTGGTGAGGGAAGTGCCAGGTGCAGTTGCGCCATTACGTCGAATTTCAAAGAGAACTGGCTATCAATTACTGCAAGCTTGTTGTCGTAAGTGTGGATGCGCCTGAAATCAACGCGGCTTTTCGGACCGGTCTCGGCGCCGAGTTCCCGTTTCTGAGCGACCATGACCGCAAAGTGGTTCAAGCTCTGGATATGACGGAGACCTCGAAGTCGCGCGGGGTGACGGCGATCCCGTATACCTTTTCGTTGATGCCGGACTTATCGGTTCACAATATCTATTGCGGCTACTGGTACGTCGGTCGGCCAACGCTCGACGAGCTGCGGATGGATTTGCGCGCGATGATGAAGCAGGTGAGGTCCGACTTTGATCCCCAGGCATAGCAAGCGGCATCGCTAGGGTTGAAAGCGGCCGGCCAAGCGGGTAAGCTTTTTCCATGATTACGCCCGAACAGATCAAGACGACCTTGGAGAAGGCGTTGCCCGGTTCGACCATTGAAACCCAGGACCTTACCGGCGGCGGAGATCACTGGCAGGTGGTGATCGTCTCTCCAGCCTTTGAAGGCAAGGGGTTGGTCGAGCAGCATCAGCTAGTTTATGCGGCGCTCAAAGACGAGATGGGTGACCAGCGTATTCATGCGCTCGCGCTCAAGACGTTTACGCCTGCGCAATGGGAAAAACTCGGCTCGTGAGTCTGCAAAAGAAGGAGAAAAGGTCATGGCAGAAGATGTTTTGACGCAAATTGATTCGAAAGTGAAAAGCAATAAAGTGATGTTGTTTATGAAGGGTACACCGGATTTTCCTCAATGCGGATTTTCGGCTCATACAGTCGAAATACTCAAGTCTTACGGCGTGCCGTTTGCGACTGAGGACGTTTTGGCCGATACCGCGGTGCGCGATGGCATCAAGCGCTATTCAAACTGGCCTACCATCCCGCAGATCTACATTGACGGGAAGTTTGTCGGCGGCTGCGACATCCTGCACGAACTGCACGAGCGCGGCGAGCTTGAGCCAATGCTCAAATCGGCTTCGGGAAAATAAACTGATTCTATCCTTTCTCTGAAAACGATTCAGGGAAACATTCGTCTAAGAGTAAACGTGGGGGGGCGTCCAACCATGCGCAATGTGCGCAATACGTTTGCTCCGTTAGCTTTTTTTCTCGGGATCCTGCTGCTCAGTTCGTGCTCGACCCTGAGACCCGTCGATTCCGCGTACAGCAGTTTCGAAGAGGGATTGGCCTTGTTCAATCAGGGCCACTTCGATGCCGCAATCACTCGATTCAGGCGTTCGACCCTGAAGGATCCCTCGTTCGCTCCAGCCTACCTTTATCTCGGCAGATCTTACATCAGCCTGGGCCGTTGGCGCCTGGCTCTCCAACCATTGCGCACAGCTTTTCGACTCTCGCCGGATGAGTCCAGGGACGAAATCATGAATTTACTGATTGATGCCGCGTTTGCAGCGGCGCTAGGGCCGGGAGCCGGCGAAGTTTGGCCCCATGAAGCCCATAAAGAAGTGCTTTAACCCGGTTTTCAGCGATCTTCTTCTTTAATAAACCGGCAGCTTTCGTTTAACCAAGGAGTACTCCCATGATCAAAGCCATCGGCGCTTTGTGCTTCTTCTTATTGACTGCGACGCCAGCCGCGGCGCAGTTCGACAAGTTCCTAAAAGGACTGGGTGGTGCGGTCGGCGGCAGCGGCAGCGATATCAGCGACGCTCGAATTGGCTCCGGACTTCAAGAAGCGCTCAAAGTAGGTACGGAAAATGCCGTCTTGCAAACCGGGTCCGCAGACGGTTTTCTTAAGAATCAGGCCATCAAAATCCTAATGCCTAGACCGCTGCAGAATATAGAACAGCCGCTACGTCTAGTCGGCTACGGACCGCAAATCGATGAGTTTGTTGTCAGTATGAATCGCGCCGCCGAAAAGTCGGTGCCGTTCGCAAAGGAGATATTCTGGGATGCGATCGGGCAGATGACGTTTGAAGACGCCCGCAAGATTCTCAACGGGAACGATACGGCGGCAACGGATTACTTCAAGTCCAGAACCTCCAAAAAACTACACGCAGCCTTCCGGCCGACTGTGGAAAACGTTATGTCCGATGTCGGCCTTAAGCGGCAATACAACGATCTGATCGGACGCTACAAGAGCGTGCCTTTTGCCCAGAGTATCACGTTCGATATCGATCAGTATGTTACCGAAAAGACGACCGATGGGGTGTTTTTTGTCGTGGGCCAGGAAGAAAAGAAAATCCGCACCAATCCGGCCGCACGGGTGAGCGACTTACTCAAAGACGTTTTTGGCCGCCGAAATTAGTCGGGCACCGTCGTAATTCAATAGGGTCTGAACGTCATAGGCCGTAAATATTCGGCGCTGTCCACCTTCCAGATCAAGCTTGCCTTCAATCGCACTCCCGAGCTCAAATCGACACCACCGATTGGGGGTGTGCGAAGGGTTTGAACGATTTAAGCTTTTTGGCAGTTTGAACAATCTTTGCGCGCATCAGTGATCGGGCGACCCGTCGTTAGCGTCGCTGGACATTGCGGCGTTTTCCGGTCTAAGAATATTTTGACGGGTCATTAGCGATGAGCCCGACATTTGTTTCTCGGAGGTTATTAATGATGCAGGTTGTAGGAAGACCGACGCCGCGGGTTGAAGGCGAGCTCAAGGTTACGGGCAGGGCGCTTTACAGCGCAGATGTGAAGCTGCCGAACATACTCTGGGGCAGAGTTTTGCGCAGCCCGATCTCGTACGGACGCGTTAAGAGCATTGATGCCGAAAAGGCGCGACAGGTTCCGGGCGTAAAGGCGGTGATTACCGGCCGGGACGTGACCGGGTTGAGAATCGGCCGGTGTATCTATGACAATCCAGTGCTGGCCGATGGGGTGGTGCGGTTCATCGGTGAAAAAGTTGCGGCTGTTGCGGCGGAAACCAGAGTTGCGGCGGAACAGGCTTTGGAATTGATCGAGGTCGAATATGAAGAGATGGAGCCCGTTCTCGATCCGTTGGCCGCTGTTAAGGAGGACGCGGCTATCCTTCATCCCGATCTGCTTTCATATAAAGGTCTGCCGGTTCCTGTGGAAAGCGTCAGCAACGTCTTTGCCTATCTGAAATGGGGCAAGGGCGATATCGAATCAGGCTTCAAACAAGCCGACGTTATCATCGAAAACACCTTTACGACGCAGGTCACGCATCAATCTTATCTCGAGCCGCACGCATGCGTGGTCAAGGCGGAGCCGTCGGGCAATGCCGAAATCTGGTCGTGCAGCAAGACTCCATTTGCCGTTCGTAACCAACTTTCCAACTGCATTGGCATCGACAAGGAAAGGCTGGTGTTTCATCCGATGCACATCGGTGGCGACTTCGGCGGTAAGGGCGGCTTCATGGACGTTCCGGTGGCTTATTTTTTATCACTCAAAAGTAATCAACCCGTGAAGATGGTCATGGATTACGGCGAAGAGCTCACTGCCGGTAATCCGCGTCATCCTTCGGTCATCAAGGCCAAAACCGGCGTGAAAAAGGACGGCACCATCGTCGCGCATCATCTCGACTTCGTCTTCGACAGCGGCGCCTATGGCTCTATGAAGCCGGCGGGATATTTGATCGGAGCATCGACCTGCGCGGGGCCGTACAAAATTGCCAACTGTCTGATCGAAGAGAGAATGGTTTACACCAATAAAATCCCCTGCGGTCATATGCGCGCGCCGGGCGACCCTCAGGGGTTTTTCGCCAATGAGAGCCAGATGGATATGGTGGCGCGCAAGATCGGCATGGACCCCGCCGAATTCAAGCGCAAAAACTTGATGCATGACGGTGACGAAACGCCCATAGGTGGCCATGTCTCTCATATAAGAGGCGTTGAGGCATTGGACAAAGCGATCGAGCTGGCGGGCTATACGAGGGCGAAGCTGAAAAACGTCGGTCGCGGGCTGGCTTTTTCCGAATGGAGCCCCAGCGGGGGCGAAGGCAATGTTTTCGTCACGATCGAGGAAGACGGTGGGGTGAGGGTTTCGTCTCCGGTCGTCGATCAGGGCGCCGGGGTTTTGACGATCATTGTCGAATGTGTTGGCCAGGAATTGGGCGTTCCGGCAGACCAGATCGAACTGGCGCAACTCGACAGCAGTACGGTGCCGAGTGACGGCGGCGTCGGCGGCAGCCGCGCCACTCGGGTTTATGGCAATGCCGCTTATGAGGCCGGTGTCAAAGCGAGGCAAGAGTTATTCGGCCTGGCCGCTGCAAGCCTGGGGGTCCCGGCCGAAGAGCTGGAGCTTGCCGACGGAAAAGTCGTTCATCGCAGGTCGAAGCGCAAGTTGAGCTTTGCCGACATCGTCAAGTCGAAGGGCTCGCCGGTGCAGGTGAAAGGCTATTATAAGAGCTCGGAGAAATCCCATGACGCTTCTGTGTCGGCGCAAATTGCCGAAGTGCACGTCGATCCGGAAACGGGGCAGGTGACGCTGCGGCAAATGGTCTCGGCGCATACGACTGGGAAGGTCATAAATCCGCTCATGCATCAGGGACAGATTGAAGGCGGCGTGGTTTTTGGTCTTGGCTATGCACTGCAGGAAGAAATTTTGTTCGACAGCGGCAAGATCCTGACGACAAATTTCGGCGAATTCAAAATTCCCAACATTATGGATATTCCGCCGCTCAAGACATCGGTCATGGAAAACGTGCCGCACGGGCCGGGGCCGTATAACAGTCTCGCCATCGGCGAGGTCGCCAATACACCGACGGCTGCGGCGGTGGCCAACGCGGTGGCGGATGCGTGCGGCGTGAGGATAAAGGATTTGCCGATCACGGCGGAGAAGGTGTATCAAGGGCTCAAGCGAAACCACTGAGGAGAAAGGCCAAAGGATTGAAGGCAGTGAGATGAAGGCAACGAGAAAGCGAAAAAGGAGAGCGGATACTGATGAGCCTTCATCTGTCGTGATTCCAAGCGGCTCGCATAGGCGGATTTCAACGGTCGGGGTTGAGGTGACGGTAGAACCCTTGACCTGTGGCACAATTTGGTTGCAGGAGGATATTCACTCATGATGCCGGCGCACGACAATTTTTATGACATTTATTCAAAAGCTAGAAAGATAAAGATCAAGTGGCCGAATGATGCCCGGATTGCCGTCGCGTTGGCCGGTAATTTAGAAGCGTGGACCGAGACGCCGGATGCCAAGCACCGCCGCACGCGGCACGTCGGCGGCTCCAATCCGATCAAAGAGGAGGATGTAAAGTCGCGCTATGATTGCCGCACCGCCAGCGAGAACGACTATGGTGGACGAACCGGTGTTTGGCGTATCCTGCGAATTCTGGATAAGCACGGCGTGAAAGCGTCTTTCAACACCAATGCACTTTGTATTCATCGTTATCCCGAGGCGGTGAAGGCCGTTCACGCGAGAGGCCATGAAATCGTTGGCCATTCCTACGCCGAAGACGTCCAGTTGATTCATCTCACAGCGGAAGAGGAACGTGAAGAGATTCGCACCTGCGCCAAGATGTTCCAGGATTTCGTCGGGGTAAGGCCAACCGGCTGGCTGACGTCCGGCATGCGCCATACCGAACGGACGCTAGGAATCTTGGCCGATGAAGGCTTTTTTTGGCACGGGGACCCGGTCAATGACGACAATCCTTACCCCATCGACATCAACGGCAAGACGATGATCATTGTTCCTTATAAAAACGCCATCAGCGGGTTGAACGACACGGGTATGTATCGCAGAGGCATCACGGCGCGCGACGTGTTTAACTCTTTCAAGGACGAGTTCGACCTTCTCTATGAAGAATCGGCCGACGAGCCAAAAATGCTGACGCTGGCGATGCACTGCCAAATGGCATTTCCCGCCACCGGCAAAATTTATGATGAGGCGATCCAATATGCGAAATCGCATTCCGCCATCTGGTTTGCCAAGCGTCATGAAATCGTTCAATGGGTAAAGGAAAACTGTCTTTAGATTGAAGCTTCACACATCCGCCACAACCGAGTCGACCGGCGGAAAATTTGCTCCCGGGCATTTACCGGAAGCCCCATCTTCACCTCAAATTGAGAATAAGTTCTTGTTCCTTAGGAACTTAACGGCTCTTGAAGTCGTGTATGGGGGCAGATAATATCGCAGCGAAGGAGAGTTTTGAGAATGGCCGGAAGGACACTCTACGATAAGATTTGGGAATCCCACACGGTTAAAATTCTTCCCACGGGACAAACCCAGCTTTTCATCGGCTTACATTTAATCCACGAAATCACTACTGCGCCGGCATTCGATATGCTGCGGGAAAAAGGCATGGACGTGGCGTTCCCTGAGCGAACTTTCGCGACTGTCGATCATATCGTCCCGACGGACATACGCACACGGCCGTTTCTGGATCCCGAAGCTGAAGAACTGACTCGAGCCCTGGAAAATAACGTGAGGCAGTTCGGTGTCGAATTTTTTGGCCTTAATAGCGCCAACCAGGGTATCGTCCACGTCATCGGCCCGCAGCTCGGTTTAACACAGCCGGGTATGACGCTGGCGTGCGGCGATAGTCACACCAGCACCCATGGAGCGTTCGGCACCCTTGCGTTCGGCATCGGCACGAGCCAGGTGCGCGACGTTCTGGCCACCCAAACTCTCGCTATGGACCGGCTCAAGGTGCGGCGCATCAATGTCAATGGCGCTCTTAGTACGGGTGTATACGCCAAGGACGTGATTCTCAGTATTATTCGCCGGCTGGGCGTCGGCGGCGGCAAGGGTTACGCTTATGAATACGGCGGTTCGGCGATCGACAGGATGAACATGGAAGAGCGCATGACCGTCTGCAATATGAGCATCGAAGGGGGCGCGCTCGTGGGCTACGTTAACCCGGACACGACGACGTTCGAATACCTCAAAGGGCGGCCCCATGTACCGACCGGCGCGGCGTTCGATCGCGCGATCGCATACTGGAAGTCGGTCGCTTCAGACGCTGATGCTCGGTACGACGACGTGGTGAATTTCGAAGCAGGAGACATAGAACCGACGGTTACCTGGGGGATCAACCCCGGACAAGCCGTCGGCATTTCGGAAAAACTCCCCAAACCTGAGGAATACAGCGATCCGGCGGGAGCGAGGAAAGCGTACGAGCACATGGGCTGGGAGCCCGGTGCGCCGATTCTCGGGACGCCGATCAACGTCGCTTTTATCGGCTCTTGCACCAATGGCAGGCTCGCCGATCTGCGCGCAGCGGCGAAAGTCGCAAAAGGTAAAAAGGTTCTTTCTGGAATCCGCGCTCTGGTTGTTCCAGGATCCGCCGAAGTAAAGAAGCTTGCCGAGCAGGAGGGTCTGCACGAGATCTTCAAGGAAGCGGGCTTTGAATGGCGCGAGGCGGGTTGTTCGATGTGCTTGGCTATGAATCCGGATAAACTCAATGGCCGGGAAGTCTCGGCCTCGTCATCCAATCGGAATTTTATCGGCCGCCAGGGAAGCCCGCAAGGAAGAACTCTGCTGATGAGTCCCGCGATGGTCGCGGCGGCTGCATTGAACGGCAAAGTAGTCGACGTGCGGGAATATTCTTAAGAGAAATCATGAGCGAAATCATCAAAATCACTAGCATCAAGGGAACCGCGGTGCCAATCCCCGGCAATGATATCGACACGGATCGGATAATTCCCGCGCGGTATCTGAAAGAAGTTACCTTCGCGCGTATGGGGGATTACCCGTTTTTCGACGAACGCTTCGATGCCGCCGGCAAGCTCAAGCCGCATCCACTCAACGAAGCCAAATACAAAGGCGCGTCGCTGCTTTTCGTAAATAAGAACTTTGGCTGCGGCTCGTCCCGCGAGCACGCGCCGCAGGCGCTCTATCGGTATGGTATTCAGGCGATGGTGGGCGAGTCGTTCGCAGCGATATTCGTCGGCAACTGCACGATCATGGGCGTACCGACAGCGACGGTGAGCGCCGGCAATATGGAAAGGCTGATGCAAGCCGTGGAGCAAAATCCAATGACGAGCTTTCATCTCGACATTGAAGCCAAAACGATCTCTTTCGGCGAACAAAAAATTCCCGTGGATTTGCCGGAGACATACCGAAGCGCCCTGACCAGCGGCTCGTGGGATTCGACAGCGCTGCTCCGGGCCAACCTGGAAGAAGTCAAAAAGACAGCAACAAAGCTTCCCTATATGACCCATTTTGCAGGGTAGGCAACCTGAAGTGCGCCGGGCGGCTCCTGTTCCGCGGTTTTTAATGTCCCGATCTTCTCTGACTGGCTACACGTCGGTTGCGCAATCGACTTTGCGAACTCGAGGGTCTATGGCGGAATGCATCGTTTTTCGAGCACATTCACCGCCCCGGCTCATTTAGACTTCATCGGACATCCCTCAAGCGCACGAACAAACAGCGTGCAAGGCAAATGGTCGAATCTATCAGGAGGTGATAAATGGCTAATAAATGGGACGAACGCAAGAAGGCCCAGGAAGACGAATATTTCGTTAAGAAGGAGCGCGAGCTTCTCGAAAAGCTCAAAGCCAAGCAGGATGGTGAGGCGAAAGCCGCTGCCGAAACAGTCGCCCAGATGAAGTGCCCGAAGTGCGGCGCGCCCATGGAAGCTCGCACCTTTCAGAAGATCGAGATCGATCAGTGCACGGCGTGTCATGGCATTTGGCTCGACGCAGGCGAAATGGAGCAGGTCGCCGGCAAGGACAACGATGGTTGGCTCGGCAGGTTCTGGCAAAAGAATAGTTGAAGGCTCGCCCCTCGTTTGACAGAGGCAAAACAGTTCGTCACCTTCGGGCGGCTCAAATCATCGGTGTTGGAGGCAACAATGAAAAAATGGTCGCGAACTTCGTTGTGGGCGTTCGTCTTGGTTCTGGTGGCGCTGCTGACCGCCCATTCGGATCTGGCGCTCGGCCAGGAAGGCAAAATCGTTCCCTATGTGCCGACGCCTCAGGAGGTTGTCGATAGGATGCTGGAGTTGGCGCAGGTAAAAAAGGGCGATGTGGTCTACGATCTTGGTTCGGGCGACGGCAGAATCGTAGTGACAGCCGCCAAGAAGTACGGCGTAAGAGCGATCGGCTTCGAGATCGACCCTGAGCGCATTAAGGAATCCCATGAGAACATCAAAAAGGCGGGTGTCGGCCATTTAGTGGAAATTCGCCAGCAAGACATTAGAACCGTTGATTTATCGCCCGCCTCAGTCCTGACGATGTATCTTTTGCCCGAGGTTAATCTCATGATTCGTCCTAATATCTGGAAGCAAATGAAGCCGGCTTCGCGTGTTGTCTCCCACGATTTTGACATGGGTGACTGGAAACCGTTGAAAGTAGAGAATATCAAAGACGCTTCGGGCTGGGACCATACGCTTTATCTCTGGCACGTCGAGATGGGAAAAAAGTAAGTTCCGCGGCTCCTATTTCGCAACGGTTGCGAGCCTCGCCAGGACGTTTAACACACGGCGTCCCGTGAGATGACAAGTCAAATCATCGGCGCCAGTTGTGGGGGCGGCGTCAATCATCTTCTTCGAATGAAATTTCCGGTCAGGCAGTCTCTGCGGCGAGCCGCAAGGGGGATGTATGAAGTATAAACAACTCACACTTGCGGCCATATGGGGAGTTTGTCTTCTCTGTACGGTTGCTTCCGCGGCGGAGATCAAGATAGGGGTCGCCGCCGCATTGACCGGTAACGCGGCGCAATACGGTTTGCCGATTCGAAAAGGCTTTGAGCTTGCCGCCGGCGAGATCAACGGCAACGGCGGCATCAATGGCATTCCGGTAAAACTGGTTATCGAGGATGAGCAGGGCAAGAAAGAAGAGGCCATCAATGTATTCAAGAAGCTGATTTTTCAGGACAGGGTTCTCATGTTGTTCGGGCCAACGCTGTCCAATTCAGCGCAAGCATCCAATCCGGTGGCGCAGGGAGCCAAAGTCGTCGTGTTCGGCACCTCCAATACCGCCGACGATCACTTCTATAGGCGATTATGTTTTCCGAAATTCAGTTACCGAACGGGACATACTGCCGTTTACGCTCAAGACCGCAGCGCAGAAAACCGGCTTGAAAAGGGTGGCAGTGCTCTACGGCAACGACGATATCTTCACAAAGAGCGGCTACGATAACTTCAAGAAAGTTCTCGAAGAGCTAAAAATTCCGGTCACCACCACCGAGACTTTTGCCAAAGGAGACGTCGGATTTAAGCCGCAGCTAACCAAAATTAAAAGCACCAATCCCGAGGCAATCGTACTTTCCGCATTGGTCGCTGAAGGCGCTCCGATTATGGTGCAGGCGCGACAACTGGGCATTTCATTACCGTTCATCGGCGGTAACGGCATGAACTCTCCTCGGGTATTCGAGCTTGCCAAGGACAGCTCGGATAACTTGTGGGTCGGCAGCCCATGGTCGGTGGAGAATCCGGCGCCGGAAAATAAGCGATTCATAGCGGCCTATCAAAAGGCGTATCGGTCGATGCCGGATCAGTTTGCCGCGCAGGCCTACGATGCGATGTATATCGCGGCCCAGGCGCTGAAGAAAGTCGGTTTGACGGGCAAGCTCGAGACGGATCGCAAGGCACTGCGCGATGCCTTGCCCGCTACTGAATGGACCGGCGCAACCGGTCCTTTCAAGTTTCGCCAGGTGCTTGGACGCGCCGGCAAAGGTGGCGGCTACGATGCGGTACAAACGGCCATCGTCATGGTGACCAAGGCCAATCGCTACGTCATCCAAAAATAAGCAATGCTCGGCCAGCAGTTGATCAATGCCATTTCGCTGGGCGGCGTCTATGCGCTCTTTGCGCTCGGTTTTACTTTGATCTTCGGCGTGCTTGGAGTCGTGAACCTGGCGCATGGCGCCATATTCATGCTCGGAGCGTACGCCGCCTTGCAGGCTGTGACGCTGTTAGAGGTGCCGCTGGTGGGCGGGATCCTCGCGGCGATGGCGATCAGCGGTATGGCGGGTTGGCTTCTCGACAGAATGATTTTCGCGCCATTGCGCGCCCGCCGTGCCCCGCATCTCGCGCCCATGATCGCCACTATTGGCCTGGCCATTGTCCTCAATAGTGCGGTGGAAGGTTTTTTCGGGGCGGAGAATCTGCGCCTTCCAATCGACATACTGCCAGCGGATACCTTGAAGATGAGCGGTGTGCAGATAACCTGGCTCGAATTGCAAATCGTTTTTATGGCTGTGCTGTTGATGGGGGCGCTGTTCTGGTCTTTGAAGAAAACCCGCGTCGGCTGCGCACTGCGCGCTGTTGCCGAATCGCCGAAGGCTGCGGCGCTCGCGGGTATCGATGTCGAGGGCTTGTTCCGGCTCACGTCGGTCATTGCCTCATTGCTGGGTGGAGTTGCAGGCGTGTTGATTGCTCTCTACACCAATGCGGTGTTCCCGCTGATGGGACAACCCATGTTGCACAAAGGCATTGCAGTAGTGATCCTCGGCGGCATGGGCGATATGCGCGGAGCGTTGCTCGGCGGGTTTTTTCTTGGCTTCGCCGAGGTTTTCTCGGTCGCCTACATCGGTTCAACCATGCGCGATGCCATCGCCTTCGGGCTTCTGTTCCTGATTTTACTGATCCGGCCGGAAGGCCTCTTCGGTAAAGCCGCGCAGCGGCGGGCATAACGAGTCGCACCCCAAGCTACGCAGGCTAATAACCCTCATGGAATGGCTCGAAAGTTTTCGGACAACTTACAGTACCCTGGTGCTATCGATCGGCACCAACGTCTTGCTGGCGCTGTCGATCTATTTGACCCTGTCCTGCGGTCTGCTCACGGTTGCCAATGCAGCGTTCATGGGCATCGGCGCTTATACCGCCGGGCTGCTTACGGTTCACACCGGGACGCCTTTTCTCTTCGCTTTGATTTTCGGATCGCTATTGCCTGGTATCGTCGCCATGCTGATTGGTGGACCGACGTTAAGACTCTCCGGCGTCTATCTAGCTATGGCGACTCTGGCGTTCGGCGAGGTCGCCCGTATACTCATACTCAACACGGAAGACTTGACCGGCGGCGCTCTGGGGCTGAACGGCATCCCTCAGATGACTAACGTTCTGCACGTCGCTGTGGCCGTGACCGGCGCGCTTTACGTTCTGCTGCGATTGGCCGCCTCGCCCATCGGTCGCACGCTGACAGCGATTTCTCAAGATGAGACCGTGACGGAACTCATGGGTTCCGACGTTCGCGCCTATAAATTGTTCGCCTTCACGCTGGGAGCGGTACTTGCCGGGCTGGCCGGTGCTCTTAACGCCCACTTCACTTTTTTCATCAGCCCCAATGAATACGGTTTCGAACGCGCGGTGGAGATTCTCGCGATGGGAGTGCTCGGCGGCACCGGCAGCCCATGGGGCGCCGTTCTGGGCGGCGTGCTCGTCACGCTCTTGCCCGAGCTATTGCGCGGGCTGGGTCATTATCGCCCCCTCATCAATGGGCTGATACTGATCCTCATCATTCTCTATTCGCCAAAGGGAATCTGGGATCTGACACGCTTCGTACGCCGACCGGCAAAACTGCCTGCGCTGAACTGATAATGCTAAAATTATCCTCGATCTCAAAGCGCTTCGGCGGTTTGCAAGTTCTTCAGGATGTCAGTCTGGAGCTACCGCCGCGCGGCATTGTCGGTTTGATCGGTCCCAACGGCGCCGG